>JBIIVV010000009.1:0-29401 GCA_044339235.1 Ferruginibacter sp. | reverse complement strand
ACGCTGATGGGCTTTTGAACGTATACATGTGCTCCTGATTTGATGGAGTCAATTGTTTGGAGCGCATGCCAATGATCGGGACTTCCAACCAAAACGATTGCTGGTTTTTGTTCCTTCAACATGGTTCTGTAATCGTTGTAGCATGGGATTTTTTTTGAGTTGCCTATGCGATTGCTTATGCGTTCTGTGGCTTCTTGCAACTGATGTTTGTCTACATCGCAAAGTCCAACTACTTCTATAGGAGCAACTTGCATCAATCGAAACAGATCGCTTTTCCCATACCAGCCAGTGCCAATTAATGCAACACGTCTTTTTGGTGCAAAGGACCATTGATCTATACCACTAGATTGTAGTGAAGCAAGTGCCAACAGGGCGGAGGAGTTGCGTAGAAATTGACGTCTATTTTGAGAAGAATGCTTTTGCATGTAAATTATTTTAAAATGAATGAATCCCTAAAACTCTTGTATTGTTTAGCTAAAGCTACTAAAAGAGTTTTAGGATCGTATATATTTTATCATATGCAATTATGATTTAAATTTTAACATTTTTTGCGTAATAAATCACTAGCGTCTTGTTAAAAAGTATATCAGTTCTTTGAAAATATTGCTGGATAAGGGTTTCAGAGATTTAGAATTTCAAACGATTTGAAATGATTTCGTTTTTTTGATTTATAATTAGCTATAAATCAAATAGTTATGAATCAAGGCAAATATGTTTTTGCTCAATTAATTGAGTTTTTATCACATAATGATTTTATTCGTTGTGTGTCTAAATTTGATGGTAATTATAAGATTAAAACATTTACATGCTGGCATCAATTGTTGTACATGATTTTTGGTCAATTATCCCATCGAGAATCTTTAAGTGATTTAATTATTTGTCTTCAATCCCAACAAAATAAATCTTATCATCTTGGAATGGGTAAGGGAACATCAAAGGCAAACCTAGCAAAAGCAAATGAAAATAGGGATTATAGAATTTATGAATCTTTTGCTCTGATTTTGGTTGTCCAAGCTCAAAGACTTGCCATACCTAATACGAAGCTTGATCTATCCATAGATACACCTGTGTATGCTATAGATGCAACTGTCATTGATCTTTGTCTCAATGTGTTTTGGTGGGGCAAATTTAGGAAGCATAAAGCTGCCGTAAAACTGCATACAATGTTTGACGTTAGAACCAATATACCCACATTTATTTATGTTACCAGTGGGTCGGTTCATGATGTAAATGGACTAGATCATTTTCCTCTCGAAGCTGGTAGCTATTATATAATGGATAAGGGTTACATCGATTTTGGACGATTACATCACATCCATAATGAAGAAGCCTTTTTCGTAACAAGAGCAAAAGATAATTTTAAGTTTGTAAGGATGTCGTCTCGCAAAGTAGATAAGTCAACAGGAATAAAATGCGATCAAACCGTTAGACTTAAAAACTATAAAGTATCGAGGGATTATCCTGATGTAATAAGACGAATAAAATATTATGATATCGACATCAAAATGGAATTTGTATTTATTACTAATAACTTTGAAATAAGTGCCCTTGAAGTAGCTCGTCTATATAAGTACCGATGGGCAGTTGAGCTATTTTTTAAGTGGATCAAACAGCATCTGAAAGTGAAAACTTTTTGGGGTCACAGTTTCAACGCAGTGAAAACACAAATCTACATTGCTATGATAACTTACCTGATAGTTGTCATTATGAAACACCAATTGAAATTGAGGCAAACACAATATGAAATACTACAAATATTAAGTATCTCATTATTGTGCAAAATACCTTTACTTGAATTATTTTCTAAAACCTATCCGCAATATGTCAAAGAACAAACCTGTAATCAATTGAACCTGTTCGATTTATAACAAGACGCTAATGGTAATAAATATATAATAAAATAACCATGTCGCATTTTGAGTATACTAGTTCCTTTTATAGGTCATGAAATAACAGTTTGTTCCAGCGTGACGAAAACACCCCTTGAAATCGGGTAAAATCGGTTGATTTCGATTTTCTAAAAATGTAACGCATTACAAATCAACATCTGAATTTTCTCAATAAATCTTCATATCCGCCTGTGGCGGACTGAGTTCAAATCTCGGTCTCGCTACTAACAGGTATAAATCAGTTTTAGATTGGTTTGTCCCCTTTTTATTTTCCTTATAACTGATTAGTATTCAAATATTTAAAGGCTAATTTAACGAATATGTAGGCATTCTTTAATTTAATTGTAAATTTGCTTTTACAATGAACAATAAAAAATACAATACAAAACAAGACCTAATGATCGCTATCTCTGAAAACAGAGATATCATTAAATCATTTGGGGTAAATGGTTTGGGTATTTTTGGATCCTTTTCAAAAGGAACTGCTGTTGAAACAAGCGATGTTGATTTATTGGTTGATTTTATTCCTGAAAAAAAGAGCTTTGATAACTTTATGGATTTGTCATTCTTTTTGGAAGGCTTGTTTGGGAGAAAGGTTGAACTAGTTACTCGACAATCATTAAGTAAATATATTGGTCCACATATCTTAAATGAGGTAATTAATGTCAGCCTCTAATCTTGAGTTGGTTCGTCATATTTTGACTGAAACTGCTTTCATTATCCAGCATACTGATAAAAAAACTAAAGAGCAAGTTATTGAAGATGAAGTGCTTTGTCGCGCAGTAGTTAGAAGTATTGAAATAATTGGAGAAGCATCAAAAAAAATTGACGATGAATTTAAATCTTCTCATATTCATATTGAATGGAAGAAAATGGCTGGTGCAAGGGATAAGTTAATACATGATTATTTTGGGATAGATTATGATATAGTATGGGACATCATTCAAAATAAAATCCCCGATTTGCATCATTTTTTAAACCAGTTATTGTAGCTTTTTTTTAGTAATTAAAGTTCATTATAAACAATTACTTTCTTTTTATTCAGCGCCAAGGTTAGCATTTGATTAAAGTTAATCAATCAATATTTTATTATCTCTGCTTGAGGAAAACACCCCCTCAAATCGGGTTAATTCGGTTGATTTTGGTTTTGGGAATCACCACTTATAACAAATCAACGCCTTGATTTTATAAAAAAATCTTAACTAAGCTGTGCTGCAGTTTCAATAGAATTGGTAAATCGGATGTTAAAACGGGGTAGCGGAATATTTCAACACATTTTCCTTCGATGTTGTTAAAAATAAAAAACAGCAAAAACCAAGTAAGCAGCAGTTGGTATCCATTGCCAATTTGCCTGCCGAAAAATCGTTGTCAGAAATGCTAAAGCAGGTTAAATGATTTGGCAGCCCGTTTTCATAAACGCCCCATTCTGCAGCGGGATTATTTTGTAAGGCGTACTGGTATTTTTTGTTTTTAATAACTAGGCTACCATATTTGGGATGAAATTTATCGTGGACCAAGTTGCCAATTTCCATTCCATATTCATTTTTAAAAATGGTCTTGCCACTTAGAGAACCAGCGCTTTCGAAATAAAATAATCGATGCTGATTGCCGCAGCTGATTCTAGCAGATTGGTGTAGGGGATTGAACTTAATAATAACTTTACAATCTCCCTGATCCATTAAACGATATTCCATTAAGGAAAATCGTTCGTTATTAATTATTTCCCAATTCATGCCTTGGTTATTTAGAGTACAAGAGTAGGTTTTAATCTAGCAATAAAACTTGTAGGAAGAGAGGGTAACAATTATATAACATTGGAGGGGATATTTTCAATTAACGAGTACAAGAAACGTGAGCTGTAAGTTAATAAGACCGCTAATCTTTAGCGGGCGCTGTTTTTAAACAATTGATATACAGTCAGTTAAGGTTTTAAAAGAACCGGCTGGACTAAATAATCGACTAAACAATGGCAATAAAAAACTAGTACATGCGATATTTTGTTTAGCCTTACCCCGCAAATAACTCGATAATATGGTATACAAAGCTAAAAAATTAACACTTTGTGGTATTGTTTTATTGAATAAACTGTTGTCAATTTGCAATATCCAATTCAAGAGAAGAATTTGCTCACCACCCAACAATACAAAAATTTGCCCGTTTTAATCCCTAGATACCCGTCAGGGTTGGTTTAAAAGAAGGCAATTTTTCTCATCCTATTACAGGCCCTATCCAGTTTTACTGGATAGGGTTTTTTGTTAAAAAAGGGCTTCGCTAAAATTTTTACTAAAAAAATGCTAAATAAATTAGTGTTAATAAAAGAAACCTATTATCTTTGTCTCGGAGTTTATTTTTACAACGCATAACCAGATACATCACTTAAAAAACTACAACAATGAGTAACGCAGAAAAATTGAAGGCACTTAAATTGACAATGGACAAAATCGACAAGGATTTTGGCAAAGGATCAGTAATGATAATGGGCGATAAGCCACATGTGGAACAAGAAGTAATATCAACCGGTTCGCTAGGGTTGGATGTGGCATTGGGAATTGGAGGATTACCGAAAGGAAGGGTAATTGAAATTTATGGTCCGGAGAGTAGTGGAAAAACGACGATCGCTACACATGTAATAGCGGAATCACAAAAAAAGGGGGGTATGTGTGCATTTATAGATGCTGAACATGCTTTTGATAGCGCCTATGCACAAAAACTAGGTGTGGATATTGACAATCTGCTGATTTCTCAACCCGATTATGGTGAGCAGGCGCTGGAAATTGCGGATCGCTTAATCCTGTCGGGCGCTGTTGATGTGGTAGTAATTGACTCGGTAGCAGCATTGGTACCTAAGAGTGAGTTGGAAGGAGAAATGGGTGACAGTAAAATGGGATTACATGCAAGATTAATGAGTCAGGCCCTTCGAAAACTGACCGCTACTATTTCTAAAACCAATTGCTGTTGCATTTTTATCAATCAGCTAAGAGAAAAAATTGGCGTAATGTTTGGCAACCCCGAAACCACTACCGGTGGTAACGCGTTGAAATTTTATGCTTCTGTACGATTGGATATTCGTCGTATGGCGCAGATCAAGGATGGCGACGAAGCAATTGGAAACCGAGTAAAGGTAAAAGTGGTCAAAAATAAAGTGGCGCCACCTTTTCGCCAGGCTGAGTTTGATATCATCTTTGGAGAAGGTATTTCCAAGACAGGAGAAATTATTGACATGGGCGTAGAGCTGGGAATTGTTCAAAAAAGTGGTAGCTGGTTTAGTTATGATACCAATAAATTAGGACAGGGAAGAGATTCTGTAAAACAAATATTGAATGACAATCCGGAAATGGCGAAAGAGATAGAAGCAAAGATTAGGGCTAAGATAGCAGAAAACTTGGTTGCGTAAGATTGACTATTTATTATGGGTTAGTAAATACAAGCCATTCCGAAAGGGATGGCTTTTTTAGGCCTGCTTGAATATCACACTTAGTAATAAACGTAATGACGATTGGAATCTGGGAGAGCAAATTTGCTTGACGGCTTCTCTTCAGGTTGTTGTCTCCAATATTAATAAAAAACCTTTTCCCTGCTTATCTTTGCATCATGATTAAAAATACTTTGTTAAAGGCAACCGAAGCGGGGGCAAATGAGTTACAGCGCTTTTTTAATGGAACTTTTAAAATTACCAATAAAGAGGGAATCAATAATCCAGTAACGGAGGCAGACCATGCTTCTGAAAAAGCTATTTTTGAAGTGATTCGAAAAGATTTCCCCGATCATTTTATTTTGAGTGAAGAGGCCGGCGAAATAAAAATGGATAGTGAATATAAATGGATTATTGATCCAATAGATGGCACGGTCAATTTTGCGAATGGGATTCCTCTTTGCTGTGTAAGCATTGGTTTGGAACACAACGGCACCATCATTATGGGCGCGGTGTACAATCCAAATATGAATGAATTTTTTTTCGCAGAAAAAGGGAAGGGCGCATTCCTCAACAATCAACCTATTCAGGTAGGTAATAAAACAGCTGTGATGGACAGTTGCCTTGCTACTGGGTTTCCTTATACCTATGAAGATAAGCCGAATGGCAGTTTGGACGTATTCAATAGCTTAATTCGAAAAGGCATTGCCGTTAGAAGGATAGGAAGTGCAGCGCTGGATCTTTGTTGGGTAGCAGCGGGCAGGTTTGATGGTTTTTATGAACATGTGCTTCAAGCCTGGGACAGTGCAGCAGGATTTTTAATGGTGGAAGAAGCCGGAGGAAAAGTAACCGACTTTGATGGCAATCCTTATTCTGTGTACCAGCCCCAATTACTCGCCACCAATGGAAAAATTCATGACGAAATGTTGAAGTTAATTAATCGTCCACTAGAGTGGTAAGGGCAAACAAATAAATAACCAATATTTTTTGATTGCCTGTTAGTTTTCTATAGAAGACTAGTTGGTACCCAGTAACTTAAATCATTTAAAACATCAACAAAAATGAGTAACGAGCGTACGGAAATATCTTCTCTAGGAGAGTTTGGCCTGATTGACCATCTTACACAAAACAATGAAACCAAACTGGCTTCCACTATTTTGAGCGTGGGGGATGATGCAGCTGTTATTGACCATTTTGGGAAGCAAACCGTTATTACTACCGACATGCTCGTAGAAGGAATTCATTTCGACCTCATGTACACCCCGCTCAAACACCTGGGCTATAAAAGTGTAGTGGTTAACCTTAGTGATATTTATGCAATGAATGCTATACCCACTCATATTACCTTAAGTATCGCTTTCAGCAATCGCTTTAGCCTGGAGGCAATGGATGAATTTTACGAAGGGGTATATGCAGCCTGCGAAAAATACGAAGTGGATTTGGTGGGCGGTGATACCACCTCTTCTCAAAAAGGATTTGTGATTTCTATTACTGCCATTGGTGAAGTGGCGCCTGATAAATTTGTAAAAAGAAGTACTGCACAAAAAGGAGATCTGTTATGTGTGAGTGGTTTTGTGGGAGGCGCATTTTTGGGTCTAACAATTTTGGAAAGAGAAAAAAGAATTTTCGCAGATACCGGTTCTCAGCCCGACCTGGAAGACCAGGCATATATTGTAGGGAAATTATTGAAACCAGAAGCAAGAAAAGATATCATTGAATTTTTTGCAACGAGTGAAATTACGCCTACCGCTATGATTGATGTAAGTGATGGCCTTAGCAGTGAAGCGCTTCATATATGCAAGCAAAGTAATCTAGGCTGTGTAATTTATGAAGATAAAATACCGGTGCATGAAGAAGCGCGACAATTTGCTTACAAGCTTGAGCTCGATCCTACCGCATGTGCATTAAGTGGTGGCGAGGATTATGAATTGTTGTTTACATTGTCACAAACGGATTATGATAAGATTGTACTGAACGAGCAAATTAGTGTAATTGGATACATGACTGAACCCGAAGAAGGCACCCATATCTTAACCCGTGGAGGAAACAAACATGCATTGGTAGCCCAGGGTTGGAATCACCTCAATAGCTGATTGGATGAACATCTTGCTATTTCTAAACTAGTATGCTAATCCATCCAGCACCATTTCAGTTATCAACTATCAGTTATCAATTCAAAATTCACCATTGCCCATTCACCATTGCCCACATCGACATTGGTTGAAGTAAAGTATCGACACCCCTGAATACCCTCATTCATGCAAAAGGAAAATTTCTTACTGTGTATAATTTGCTTGCTGCTATTGACGGGCTGTTATACCAGCAAGCATTTTGAGCCAGGCAAAAAGTTTTCAAAAGAGGACCTGCAGCAGGACTATTCTTTACTAAGAAATATTTTGGAAAAAAAGCATCCTGCCCTCTACTGGTATACTCCAAAAGACAGCATGAATTTTTATTTTGACAGTCTTTATCATACGATTACCGATTCAATGACGGAAAATCAGTTTGGCTGGAAACTGCTAGCACCGCTCACCAATAAAATTCATTGTGGCCACACCAGCTTTGGCATGAGCAAACATTGGAATCAATTTATTAGAGGAATGAGAATACCATCCTTTCCTTTGTTTGTAAAAATTTGGGGCGATACAATCGTGGTAACCGGTAGCCTAAATCGAGCCGACAGCCTCTTTAAAGTAGGCACTTTACTAACCTCAATAAATGGGGTTGGCAATAAGGAACTCGTCCATCAAATGTTACAATACCTTCCATTGGATGGATATTCAGATAATGTAAATTATATCCGTCTCAGTAGCAATTTCCCTTTTTATCATCGGTCTATTTTTGGTATTCATAACAATTATCGTGTAGGCTATATAGATAGTAATGGAATTAAAAAAACGGTTTTATTGCCAATGTACAATCCTCTCATAGATACAGTTGGTAAGCGGCAAAGATTATTGCGCCTTCAAAAGTATTCGCATCAAAAAATCAAGCGAGAAAAAAGATTGGGTGAACGATCGCTGGAGATAGATACAAGTGCTCGAACGGCCACCCTGATTCTAAATACTTTTTCAAATGGAGAATCAAGGCATCTGCATGCTTTTATGAAACAGTCCTTTAAAAAAATCAGCCAACAAAAAATCAGTCATTTAATTATTGATCTGCGAAGCAATGGTGGCGGCGATGTGCCTTTGTATGTAAAACTTTCACAGTATATTCGAAATACCCAATTCAAGGTGGCAGACACTGTGTATGCAGTTGCTAAAAATCTTGCGCCATTTTCTGCAAATATTAAGCAAGGATTTTTGAATAATCTCGCATTATGTTTTCTTACAAAAAAGCATTCCGATGGCAATTATCATTTTGGATATTGGGAAAGGCATTTGTATCAACCGAAAACTAAACACCATTTTAACGGGCAGGTATATGTGCTCACGAATGGCCCTACCTTTTCTGCATCCACTCTTTTTTGTAATGCGGTAAAGGGTCAGAAAAATGTGCTACTCGTAGGAGAAGAAACCGGCGGCGGCTGGCATGGGAACAGCGGCATCATGATTCCTGATATTACTTTGCCCAATACCAAATTAAGGGTTCGGCTGCCACTGTTTAAAATAGTTCAATACAAACATGTTCCAAAAGATGGCAGAGGAATTATGCCGGACATCTATATTCCACCCACGCTGGAAGGGGTTCTAAAAAACATCGATCGAAAAATGCAAGCGGTGAAAGAATTGATCCGGATGTCAAATAAAGCGGACAGTATGAAACTAGCTACCGAAAATTAAAATCATCCGCATCTTTCCAAAAAGGAAATTTTCTGCGTACTTCGTTTAACCATTCTTTTTGGAGTGTAATGGTAAAAATATCTTCTTCATCTGCCATATGGTACAGCACTTCACCAAGGGGATCTATCACCAAACTATTACCACTGTGGCTAACATTATTTCCATCCACGCCCACTCGGTTTACACCTATCACATAACATTGATTTTCTATGGCCCTGGCGCATAGCAAGGTTTTCCACGCATGGCTTCTTCGCTCAGGCCAATTGGCTACATAGAGTAAAACGTCAAACTCCGGCCTTGTGTCGGGAGAAGTTTGTGGCTCTTCTTCCATGGATTTTTCTATTGGCACTATCCGGTTTCTTGCCCACAAGGGGAATCGCAGATCATAGCAAATCTGTAAATTTATTTTCCATCCTTTTACGGATGCAATGAGTCGCTTATTTCCTGCTGTGTAATATTTATCCTCTTGGGCCAATCCAAATAAATGTCGCTTATCATAGTATCCAAACTCTCCGTTTGGCAACATCCAGATCAATCGATTATAGAACTGATCATTTTCCTCAATAATCAAACTGCCAGTTAAAATTATTTTATTGGAGGAGGAAATTTCTTTCATCCATTGCAAGGTTTCACCCTCCATCGTTTCGGCAAATAATTTCGGCTGCATACTAAAGCCGGTGCTAAACATTTCGGGCAACACAACGATTTCAGTTTTTTCTTGCAATCCATTTATTTTTTTTCCTAACAACTGCAGGTTGGCATGTTTGTTTTCCCAAACAAGGTTGGTTTGAATCGTAGTGATGGTAAGGGGTGCCATTTAGTGGTATTTGATAACAAATGTACAATATATAGGGACTAAGCGCAGTGCCATTTTATTTTATCAATTTAATTAGTATTTCTTGTATTAAGTCTCCCTCATATCCTTTCAACCTTAAATGGTCATGTAATTTTTTCTTTTTTGCAAATGGATTTTTCTCGTTTTTTAAAGAGTTAAATTTTGCATCGGCCAGTTTGGACAGGGTGGCTAGGTAATCGGAGTCATTTATGGCGAATAGCGCCTTTTTGATACAGTACTCGCTGACATATTTTTTCTTTAATTCATATTTAATTTTGATGCGCCCCCATTGCTTGATTCTAAATTTACCACCGGCAAATTGAATTGCAAACCGTTCTTCATTTAGAAAATTTTCTTCAATCAGTTTACTGATTATTTCTTCTGCCTCGATGGTAGTCAAGCCAAATCCATATAGTTTTTCTTTTATTTCACTATGACAGCGTTCCTGATAAGCACAAAACTGTTTAATTTTTGGAACTGCTTGTTGCGGTGTGAATTTTTGCGAATACATAGGTTACAAAATTAACCGCAGCCCGATATAATCCAAGCCTTTTTTCTGGCTTTACCCAATTATCATCTTTCAATGATTCTATTTCATGGGATTATTACTTGGGGCTAAGATTATAGGGGCCTGAAGGACTTAACACGCCAGAACGAATAAATTATTTTTAATATATATTCCTATTTTATTGGAGATAAACCGCTGGAGGCTGGATTGTTGATATTATCTTGTTTGATTAGCCACAAAGATTTTATCTTTGGTAGATATATATAAAACAATATTATGAAGTTTATCGTCTCATCTTCGGCCTTACTCAAACAATTACAGCAGATCAATGGTGTAATTAATGCCAATACCGTATTACCCATATTGGAAGACTTTCTATTTGAGATTGAGCGCAACAAGTTAACCGTAGTGGCAACTGACTTAGAAACCGTGATGAAGGTTCATATGGACGTGGAGGCTAAGGATAGCGGCAAGGTTTGTATTCCTGCTAAAATTTTAATGGATTCGTTAAAAAACATCGCAGAGCAGCCACTGACTTTTACCATCGATAAAAATTTTGGAGTTGAAATCACTAGCGACAACGGAAAATATAAAGTGATGGGTGAAAATCCGGATAATTTTCCTAAAGAGCCAGTAGCGGATGATGCTAATTCCTTTAACATGACCTCCTCTGCATTGGTTTCTGCAATTAATAAAAGTTTGTTTGCAGTAAGTAGCGATGATCTTCGCCCTGCTATGACGGGTGTGTTTTTTGAATTGGATAAAAAAGGACTTACTTGTGTTGCAACGGATGCGCATCGCTTGGTAAAGTATAGAAGAACAGATGTAAGTTGCCCCAAAACGGATACGTTTATTGTTCCCAAAAAACCATTGAACTTGTTAAAAAGTGCATTGCCTGATAATGATGACGAACTAACGTTATCGTATAATAGCAATCATTTGTTTGTAAAGCATGGTGGAACAGAATTAGTTTGTAGATTGATTGATGCGCGTTTTCCGGATTATAAAGTGGTGATACCTGTAGACAATCCATATAAACTGGTATTGAACAAAAATGATTTTCAAAGTGCGCTTCGCCGGGTGAGTGTATTTAGTAATAAGAGTACCAACCAGGTGGCACTTACCATCAGTGGAAGTGAATTGCAACTGGCTGCGCAGGACATTGACTTCAGTTTTGAAGGGAATGAGCGTATGAGCTGCCAATATGATGGAGAGGATTTACAAATTGCATTCAATGCAAAATTTCTGATTGAAATGCTGAATGCCGCCGAAACAACGGAAATTATTATTGAGCTGAGTACTTCCACCAAGGCAGGCATTATTAAGCCAACTGAGATGGAGCCGCACGAAGACTTATTGATGTTGGTGATGCCACTGATGTTGAACAATTAATGACTGCTTCAAAATTCTCGAATCGGGTTTAATTGAATATATTTAATACAATAGGATTTGCCTAAAAGCAAATCCTATTGTGTTTTAAGAACAAAAAATAATTTCCCGCAGATTTCCGCTGATATTGAATTTGCTTCGATTATGCTTTCCCTAATCTATACAATCTGCTGTATTTCAACAGCTCATATCATCGGTAAAATCAAAAAAGACTTCCCGCAGATTTTACCTAGCTATTCTCATTTATTTTGATGACCTTGTGGGTTAAATAATATTATTATGATCTTAATCATTCTGGGAATCTTTCTTTTTTTTGCTGTCACTGCCATAGCAAAAAACAACCCCGCTACTGCAAAATTTACAGGAACAGGGCGTATCGTAGCAATTTTATTAGTGCTTTTTGGTATCACCAGTTCTTGCATCAAACAAATAGATGCTGGGGAGATTGGCGTTAAAGTATTATTTGGAAGTATTCAAAAGGATGTGCTGATAAGTGGCCTCCATTTTATTAATCCATTATTGGATATAAAAAAGTTGGACGTCAAAACGCAGAACTACACGATGAGTGGAGTGCATGATGAAGGCGACAAGTCTGGAGATGACGCCATCAAAGTGCTTACCAGTGATGGTTTGGAAGTGACCATCGATCTTACTGTTTTGTATCGAGTGGTATCGGTAGATGCCCCTAGGTTGCTAAGCGAAACGGGGGAGGATTACCGGGATAAAATTGTTCGTCCAATAACCCGTACTAAAATTCGGGATAATGCAGTTTATTATCAAGCCGTAGATTTATTTGGCTCAAAAAGGGATGAATTTCAGCAGCGAATTTACAAAACAATTGAAGATGATTTTAAGAAACGCGGCTTAATGCTGGAGCAGTTGCTAGTAAGAAATATCACTTTGCCCAATTCTGTAAAAGCTTCCATAGAATCAAAAATCAATGCGGAGCAAGATGCAAAAAAAATGGAATTTGTATTGCAGAAAGAGAAGCAAGAGGCAGAACGAAAAAGAGTGGAGGCGCAGGGTATTGCAGATTATCAAAAAATCATCAACACTGGACTTACCAATCAGCAATTGCAATATGAGCAAATTAAAGCAATGCAGGCATTATCGCTTAGCCCTAACGCAAAAGTGATTGTTTTGGGAAAGGGAAATACCCCCCTGATTATTGACGGGAAACAATAAATTTTTTTAGTACAATAAAAAACCAGGACAATACAATGTCCTGGTTTTTATCTTTACAAACGTTTAGCATCTTAAGTCAACGACAACTTATTTTTGGATCCTATCATTTAAATGAACAGTATGAATTTGGTCACAGTAAAAACATTTGACAATTATTTTTCTGCCAATATCACTTTAACCAAATTGCATGCTGCAGGTGTGGAGTGTTATTTGAAAGATGAGTATACGGTTACGCTGGACCCTATTCTATCCAATGCAATTGGCGGAATTAAACTGGTGGTTAAATTGGAAGATGAAATGGCAGTCAAAAAATTATTGGAAGCCTATGACCAGGATTATTTAAAGGCCGCTACCTGTCCAAAATGTGGTAGCAATAATTTTACCTATTTGACAAAACCTGGAGCCACTAATTATTTAACCGCTGTGTTAACCTGGATATTTTCCAGTTATGCGGTTGCACCCTTTTATGTATACCATTGTGAAAACTGCGGCTATGAATGCGAGCGCTTACCAGAAAAAAGCATAGAGGAAATGGAGGACTAATTTCTTATCTCTCTTTCTCTATATTTTTTATCTCTTGGGTACACATTATTGCTAACTTTGAGCCTATTAATTTTTTATAATGAAACAAATCGCGTTGATACCTGCCCGTTATGCAGCCACTCGTTTTCCTGCTAAACTCATGCAATTGCTGGGCGACAAGTCCGTCATTCGGCATACGTACGACAATACAGTCGCCACTGGATTATTTGATGCGGTGGTGGTGGTAACAGATAGCGATATCATTTATGATGAAATTGTAGGCCATGGAGGAAAGGCAATAAAAAGTATTCGGGAGCATGAAAGTGGCAGCGACCGTATTGCAGAAGCGGTGGCAGGAATGGAGGTAGACATTGTGGTAAATGTTCAGGGCGACGAACCCTTTGTGCAAAAAGAACCGCTAGAAAAATTGTTACAACTGTTTGAAGGAGAGATAGGAAAAAACGTGCAAGTGGCATCTTTAATGCAGATAATGACCAACCCAAAGTTGATTGAAGATCCTAATTATGTTAAAGTGGCGGTCAATAAAAATATGGATGCATTATTCTTTAGTAGAAGTGTTATTCCTTATCATCGTGACAAAATAGCAACTCCTATCTATTATGAACATATCGGGGTATATGCTTTTCGTAAGCAAGCGCTGATGAATTTTACTAGCTGGCCAATTACCCCATTAGAGGCCGTCGAAAAAATTGAATGTCTTCGATATTTGGAAAACGGGGTCTCTATTAAAATGGTCGTGACCGAGTATATGGGGGTGGAAATAGATACACCAGAAGATTTGTTAAGAGCCGAAAAATTAATACGCTAATACAAATCTGTGCCAGCTATTTGTTGGAAAACAAGTTATTGTGTTTTTAAATTTTCAAGATAGTGGATAATAAGTAGCAAGTAGGCTTTCTACACTAAAAAATCCAAGTTCACGAGGGCATACAATATCTTTTAAATATCCTTTACTAATACACGCTTTCGTAACCATCGCCTTACTGGTTCATCGTATAATTTCAGGCAGGCGTAAGCAATTGCAATGGATGAAATGAATACAAGTATTGCATAGGGATACACCTGCTGCATTGAATATTTATGATCGAACACCCATCCGGTATAAATGTAAATGAGCGGGTAGTGGGTAATGTAGATAGGAAAGGAAATATCTCCGAGGAACTTACCTAGTCTTGTTGGGTATTTTGACTTTGCGTCTCCGCTTGCTCCTAGATATACTATCAGGGGAAAGATGAAAATAATGGCAAAAGATTCATAAAGCCCATTCATCCATAATCGCTCACTGCCGCCGATTCTGGGCATGGCGAGTACTCCAATTACTAGCAAACTGCACCATAAGAAGGCATTTTTTACCTGACTAAGCTTCACTGTTCGGGAAAGCAGTAGTCCGGCAAAGAATGGATACATTACCCTTGCAAAACCGATGTGTAGATGAGTAGCATCCAATGTCCATCCACCGACTACATCACCTGCTGGGCTAGTTATGGTAAGGTGGATGAGTAAACAGCCCGCAAAAAAAACTAATATGGAAAGTGCTTTATTGGAAAATTTTCTAATGAAAACCGCGTACAAAAGATTGGCTATGTATTCAAACAATAGTGACCATCCTGGACCATTGAGAGGGTGCATCTCATTCCAGCCTCGGATATCCATACCTGTTGTAATGGGAAGCAGTGTAAATCCAATGAGCATAATGGCAAGCATTTTCCATATTGGCACATGGCTAATCATTGGCCAAAGCGTAGACTGCTGAAAGTAAAACCCTATAGCACCGATTATCATTCCTATCACCACCATTGGCTGAAGTCTTACCAGTCGACGTGTAAAAAATTCACTCAGCGTTAAATTATTCCAGCGGTCATCATAGGCATAGCCAATAACGAAACCAGAAAGGAGGAAGAAGAAGTCCACCGCCAGGTATCCATGGTTGATCGTTTGGTCTAAGTAGCTGGTTGCATGTGCTTCAAAAATGTGAAAGGCTACTACCATCAGCGCCGCCACACCTCGAAGGCCATCCAGTATTGGGTAGTGTGGTTTGGTTGATAAAGGATTGGAGTTCATTGTTAAATATGATTTTTATAGAATCGTAAATGTAGTAAAAAATATACGTCTGTACGGCTCTATTTAAAATGTAAAAAACTTGCAGCGACTTTAGCACTCCAACTTAAACAAAACCCTTTTAAAAAAAACGATCTCTTTTTTGAATTGTAAAAAAGGATTCCCATTTGTTAAGGGTTGACTTCATTTTCACTTCTGCCTTTAATTGGCGGCTATAGTTCCACCATTTCATTTGCCTAATCAAATTGCTATTATTTGACCGAATAATGCTATGCCCTTACCTGATAAAATAATTACTATTGTAATTCATTAAAAAATAACGATTGCCATGTCAAACTCCAAGCCAACATTTAAGCCCCAGTATGATAATTTCATAGGTGGGCAATTCGTTCCCCCCGTCAAGGGAGTCTATTTTGATAACATTAGCCCAATCGACGGCCAAGTTTTTACTAAAGCTGCGAGGTCGGGAAAAGAGGATGTCGAATTAGCCCTGGATGCCGCTCACAAAGCATTTGCTACTTGGAGTAAAACTTCGGCAGCATATCGATCAAGTGTTTTAAACAAGATTGCTGATGTGATGGAAGCTAATCTTCAACATTTAGCAACCATTGAAACCATTGATAATGGAAAGCCGATTAGAGAATCTGTCAATGTTGATCTACCATTGTGTATCGATCATTTTAGATATTTTGCAGGGGTAATTCGCGCCGAGGAAGGGTCGATTTCAGAACATGATGCAAATACAGTAAGCATTTGTTTGCATGAACCACTGGGCGTTGTAGGGCAAATTATTCCATGGAATTTTCCATTGCTAATGGCAGTTTGGAAATTGGCTCCTGCATTGGCTGCCGGTTGCTGTGTAGTGATGAAGCCAGCTGAACAAACACCCACTTCTATTATATGCCTGATGGAATTATTAAAAGACGTTATTCCTGCAGGGGTAATCAATATCATCACAGGTTTTGGACCAGAAGCAGGGAAACCCTTGGCCCAGTCACCAAGAATTTCCAAAGTGTCATTTACCGGTGAAACTACCACCGGGCGTTTGATTATGCAATATGCATCTGAAAACCTAATTCCTGTTACGATGGAATTGGGAGGTAAATCTCCTAACATTTTCTTTCCATCAGTGGCAGACGCGGATGATGATTTCTTTGATAAAGCCATTGAAGGGGCAGTTTTATTTGCTGTAAACCAGGGGGAAGTTTGCACTTGTCCTTCTCGTATTTTGGTGCATGAAAGCATTTATGACAAGTTTATGAGTCGGGTAATTGAGCGTACAAAAGCAATCGTAATGGGCAACCCATTGGATAGCACTACCATGATGGGTGCTCAGGCATCCAACGATCAGTATGAAAAAATTCAATCCTACTTAAAATTAGGGGTCGAAGAGGGAGCTGAATTACTTTGCGGTGGCGGTGTTCAAAAGCTGCCAGGGGAATTGGCGGGTGGCTATTATATTCAACCAACTTTATTTAAGGGAAATAATTCGATGCGGATTTTCCAAGAAGAAATTTTTGGCCCTGTAGTTTGTGTGACCACTTTTAAAACGACCGAAGAAGCCATCGCAATTGCCAACGACACTTTGTATGGCTTAGGTGCTGGCGTTTGGACAAGGGATGCACACGAAATATACCAAGTTCCAAGGGCCATACAAGCAGGCCGTGTTTGGGTAAACTGCTACCACGCTTATCCTGCCCATGCTCCTTTTGGAGGATATAAAAAATCTGGATTTGGCAGAGAAAATCACTTGATGATGTTAGGACATTATCGACAAACCAAAAACATGTTAATTTCTTACGATAAAAAGAAGTTAGGATTTTTTTAAATACTTGTTTTAGAAATCTAAGGCAAACCTTCAAAGGAGATTTCTTTGTAGGTTTGCTTTTTAATTTACAAAAATGACAAAAAGAGTGACCATTAGCCCTGAAGCGATTGCACTGGTGAATGAGTTGAAAAGCAAATTCGGCGATCTGATGTTTCATCAAAGTGGCGGTTGCTGCGATGGCTCTCAACCTATGTGTTTTGAAAAAGGCGATTTTAAAATTGGCAATAGTGATGTGTGCATTGGCACAATAGAGGATTGCGAATTTTGGATGAGCAAAGATCAATTTACCTATTGGCAACATACGCAACTTACTATTCATATTACCAAAGGCAGAGGATCAAGTTTTTCTTTAGAAATCCCCATGGGGCTAAGGTTTCTTACACAATCCCGATTGTTTACAGATGCCGAATTAACTGACTTGGAACCCCTAAGGTTTTTGGAAGATTAATCAACGGGTTCTTTATGTAGTAGTTGCTGGTACTGTTTGGGAGTGATTCCTTCATAGTGTTTAAATAATCGAATAAAATAATTACTATCACCAAAACCGGCATCGTACGATACATTTTTGATATAAATATTTTTGTCAGTCAAAAAATGTTTTGCCAACTTGATTTTTTCTAGCATTATAAATTCAACTGGGCTAATTCCTAATTCTGTTTTAAATAGTCGGTATAAAGAAGAAGTGCTCATACCTATCTGTTTTGCAATTGTTTTCAACTCGATTTTATTGGAAATATTTTCAAGAATTAGTTGCATGATTTTTAAAAATAGCGGATTGGTGGATTGGCTATTTCCCTCCACCATACCTTTAAGCGTTTGTGACTGTACTATTTTTACTAATAATTCTTGCAATGCTAAATCCGCAAGGGTGTCTTTGAATATAGAGGAGCTTTGGCAAATAGATATTATTTTATTGATGGCAATAGCCATTTCTTCATTGTTTTGAAAGAAAAAATTATTTTCATCCAATTGCCAAAAATTATTGTTCCCTTGCTTGGGATATTTTTCATTTAAAAAATCTAGGGTGCCAGATATTTTTTTATTATCAATTGCCAATGCCAAACATTGTGTAGGATTATCAATGGATGCCTCAGGAAAGTCAATCTTCATGATTACATTCGCCGGAATAATTACAGATTGGCCTGGCAAATAATCAAAACCATTGTTGTCGAAAAGGTGCATTACTTTTTTACCTTTCAACATACTTGTCACCACTAGATCGTTAAATTGCAAGGGCACCAATTCCGATTTTTGGTAGGTCTCAAACAAATTAAGCTCACAATTTTCCAGATTATATACCACTCGGTTTTCCACAAGCGTTTTAAGCGATTTTTCGCTTGTCAGTTTGGGAGATATGGGAATAGCTTTATGTATCATTACGGACAACTGCTGTTTAATGTAGTAGCTTATTTAAAGGGTTTAACTTTAGGAAGGAGGTAAAGGGATGTAACCCAATTTTAAAATTTGACTTTTGGTCAAATAACGACTACAAAGTAAGCGGTAAAGATTTTCTGTATGCTGAAGGTACCCAAAAGTTCTGAATAGATTACATTTTGTAATTTAAAATTATAAATTAGCAGTCCACCAAAGATTTGAACAAAAGCCCTAATTACCTTTCAAATTGCACAATGCATTTCCGCTTGTTGAAAATCTACTGTTATGCAGCGGTTTTCTATCTTCTAACGTCATTTAAAACTAAATAGTAAGGGAAAAACAAAAGTCACAATAATTGTCCATAAGATGTAAATAGGAATAAACATTGCTATTGAATTTTCAACAGCACGGATGGAAGCCTTTCTTGCAACGGTTTTAAAAAGTCGGAAAGTTACAATGAATAGATTTGTCAGTATAAGGATATTCACTCCTACAATCGCAATTCGGTTTGGTGTAATTCCCCATGCTGAAATTCTAAATAATATTGCAGAAAGGGCAATCCCGTTTACAATCACGGTGACTATTGATAAAGCAAATAGAATAAGATTGCCCAGCGGGTTTCCGTTCTTTTTAGATGTTGCTGCAACTGAAAATAAAATAATCGCCATCACACCGATTAAGAGTAGATTAAGTACCATTAAAAATTCCCGGTCGATTTTTAAGCCTTTGCCTGAAAACAAAATTGCAGCAAGATAAACAGTCACTGTAATCAATACTAGCGGGCTGAATATTTTTGCAATTACAGGTGAAATCTTATCAACCAAATGAGGATTTGTTTGCGTTATATAAGTTCCCAGTATGGGCACTGCCGAAAGCCCGAATATAACAATATAGTCAAAATAAAATTTCTGAATATCCAAGCCAATAACAGAAAACAGTCCGATTGTAATTCCAGTGAGTATAGCTCCTGCAATCAGTATGAGACCGGATATGATTACTAAGTCACCATTGTATCTCAGGAAGTCTATTCGTTTTTGTTGATCCTTTTTATTGTCGCCAACATATATAAAACCTACTACTGCCCACAAAAATATTGGCAAGTGAATGCAGGATAAAATCAAGGTATTGCTTGTATTATCTGCAGGTAACTGGTTGATGAAAATTATAGCAATCAAAAAGGCTACTCCTACAAATACAATTTTCTTTAACGAAGGATTCTTTTTCCAGATAAAGTAAACGGTCAACATTGGAAAAATGATTAATCCAATATTTCTCGAATAAAAAAATTCAGGATTAATATTTAATAGCGAGGGAAGCTTTGCGATAATACCTGCTATCAAAGCAATAATTATTACAAAGAGTAATTCTTTATTGCTCCCCCAGGATATTGCTGAACTTTCGTAATTCAGCCTTTCATTCCAATATTGTGCAAGTTTATTTTCCGTAAGTTCAGGGTAAAGTAAATTGAACTCCGTTTTGAAAGCTGTCTTATTGTTCCGATACAGTTTTTCAAGCTGCCTAGGATTGTCAATATGATCTAATATTTCATCTCTCATTTTTTGGGTTTTTGAAATTGGGTATATCTTACAACAGCTTATCGATGTGGAGGTATTTGAAACCGAATAACGAACTAGTTAATGAAGACAGCACTTCCAATATTTTCACTATTTCCATTTTTCAAATAGAAAACCATCTATTCCATATAGAGGGTCAGTCTTGGGAATTTTCACTTTTGATAGATTATTTAAAATAGCAGCCTTTTCTCCTTCCTCCAGTCCTGTTTTTAAATCCCAATCATTTCCATCAGGATAACCCCCTACAAACTGATAATCGGAATGTTCGGAAATGGAATAATGACCCACACCTGCAGGAATAATGATCACATCGCCTGTAGTAAGCGTAAAGATTTCGCCACTTGCCCCACCAATTTTTAATGTAACTGCTCCAAAACCCAATCCAAGAACTTCGTGGGTATTACTATGAAAATGGTCGTAGGGCAAAATAGTAGCACGCCAATTATTCAACCAGTTGTTCATTTTGAAATTGGTTTCTAACCATTCGGTTGAGTCTGGTAAATCAATTGCATTTTTATATAAAATAACGGGCAGGTGACTATTGGGAATCATACCATCATCTTTAAAATAATGAGTACTAATTTCTTTCATTTATTAATGATTTAGTGAAAGAGAGCAAATTATTTTTAAAACTTTTCAGCATAAAAGCTTACGTTTTGAGGTAAACCAGGCGGAAGCCTATGAGGTTACAGTGGAAGTTTGGGATGCAGTAGTTGCTGCGGCTAGCCGCTCGGCAGTTGCCTACGGAGTTGCCCCAGCTACCGCCTCGGAATACCCGGAGAAATCCCTCGATTGGACCTGAAGGATTGGTTTGTACTGTTGAAGGATAGTTGCCATACCAATCGCTGCACCATTCAAATACATTGCCATGCATATCGTACAAGCCCCAATCATTGGGCGCAAAGCTACCTACCTCAATTGTTTTTCCGCGCATTTTGTCTTTTGTATTGTTATTGTAAGGGTAATTTCCATCATAGTTTGCTTGTTCTGTTGTAATGTTATTGCCTTTATTAAACGATGTTGTTTTACCAGCTCGGCAAGCATATTCCCACTCTGCTTCTGTGGGTAAGCGGCAGCCCATCCATACTGCAAATGCATTCGCATCAACCCAACTTACATTTATTACAGGCCTTTTGCCACGTCCCCATCTTTCGTCGCTAGGCTTTCGGCGGTTGGTTGCTTCGCAAAAGGCATCGTATTGTTCAAAGGTTATCTCGTTCTTGCTCATTTTAAAAGCACTCAGGGTTACTTGATGCTGAGTTTCATTATCATTTCGATTATCTTCATTTGAAGCACTCCCCATGGTAAAGCTGCCTGCTGGAATAGCGGCCCAAGCAATGACAATATTATGTTTTTGGGTAGTTTCATCTTTATTTATTTTATTCTGCTCAGTAGCATTGTATACAAAACTGGTAAGATAAAATAATGAGAGGATGTTTGCAGTTAAAAATGTTGCTGCTATTTTCATTGATGTGTTTTGGTTTGTAATTGGTTGTTCATTTAGAAATTGGTTTCTACGATTCGGTTGAGTATGGCAAATCGTTGGGACTAAATTTTGAAAATCCCTGTGTCGGCAATGCAAAAGTTTGCAAGTTTGCAAGTCCAATACCTGCAACACCTAATACAATTTGTTTTAGCCAAAGTCTTCTATTTGATTTCATATTGTCTTTTTTAAAGTGTCAATAAAATTATGATAGAGATTTAAAAGGCGTTTGTTAAAAATTGCACAAAGCGGTTTCGGGCTTAGCTTAAGTGTTGAATTAGCATACCATCGGCTAGTTAGTGCTATTCAAAATAATCGTTTGTTGAAGATAAGTATAAATGCTTAGCAATGTTTATCCAGCTTGGACTGAATACAGTATTTTCAATTTGTGGGTATTTGTTTGAACTGGCACTATTTTGCCGGGGTCTTTGTTATGGGTTAGTATTAATCGTAGTGAAATCGACATTGAATAATATAACATTTTTGGTCCATTCCTTTTTTGCCTTCTACTTTATATACGAGTCTGTGTTCACCAGTAATTCGGCGTGACCAAAATCCTTTTAAATCATGCTTCAGTGGTTCTGGTTTTCCAGTACCTTGAAAAGGCATTTTTTTTATTTCATTCAATAAATTCTTAATTTTCTCAACAATGGAATGGTCTATTTCTATCCAGTATTGAAAATCTTCCCAACCATTTTCAGTAAACTCAAAATCCATAAGTATATTTTATTATAACTTGAATTGGTGAGTTTTGCTATTCTTTAATTGGCCGATAGCATCCTGGAGCCGTTGTCTATTGGCAGACGTTGATAACAAATGACCGGTTTCATTAAGCGAATTATATTCCTTCATTGATAAGATTACAATTGCTTCCTCTTCGGCAGCCCTGGATACAATAATTATATCCGATGATTTAGATACATCATCCAGATATTTTTTCATATTGTTTCTCAGTTGAGTAATTGATACTACTTGCATAACTAGTTTTTTTGTACTTACAAATGTACGTAATTACGTACGTTAATTTTTACATTTTCAGTTTAAATACCTCAAATGACATCTTAATAGTCAAATTTGGAGGCGTTTTTGCGAGTAATGGGAGATTATTGACGAAGTTGGGATATTTTAAAAGGCGCAGCCCTATTCACTGCCTAAATTTGCAATTAGCCGATGTTAGTTTGTCAAGCTACCCATATAGGCCCCATTTTGGCAGGATATTTCATTAGCTTTATTTTAGTCTAGTAGTCCTTTTCCATCTAGTATTTGTTGTAGATATTTTTCAATTCTTGTTTCTTTTGTCTTCGCTTGTTTTGGTGCTGAAAAATAAAGTAAATAGCCTCTTTGTCGGCCTGGTGTCAATGCTTGGAAAGCTTTTTTTAATTCCGGCATATCGTCTAATGCGACTTGAAATTCTTCAGGTATTTTGTATTCAGTTGTCTTCTTCAATTCCATTTTTAGCCCTGCTTTATCAAGTGCAATCGCTTCTTTAATGTATAATTTTATTAGTGATTTATTTTTCAATATGTCTTCAACAGTTTTAAAACGAATTTGTCTTGCCGATTGAACATTTTCAGTTTGTTGCACTAAAATCTTTTTTTGGTCTTTTAGCAAAGCGCCTTGCATAAATAATAAGGCACAATAATCCTTAAAACCGTGTATTAAAACAATATTGCTTTTTCCAGCGGTGTAACAAGGGCAACCCCATTTCAACTCTTCTATGAGTCTGCAGTCAAGCAACAGCGTTCTTAATGCTGAATATGCTGCTTGCCATTTTGTAGGCTTATTAAAACACCAATCTACTGTAGGGTTCATTGTTTTAGGTTATTGTATTGTCTGCTTCACTTTTTTTTAATGGACTGTATTTAGGCGATGTAGCATTGTGTTGTGCTTCCGGAAGGGCTGCATCGCTTACAGACATTGAGCTGTGTTTTTATTCTGAAATGCTGTTTTTCAAGTCCATTCTTGAATGAACAATTCTAATTATCTCTATCGAATCATTGCTAATTTTCCGAAAAAATATAATGTGTTGAGTAGCTCGATATCCAATAAGAAATTCAGTTACTTCGTAATAAGTTTTACCAAGTTTTGGGTTGTCTGCAAGCTTTTGAAAACATTCAAGTAAGTAGGTATAATATTTGTCAGCTTGAACTTCTGACCATTCTTGAAAAGTATAATCCCAAATGTTTGCCAAATCTTCAACTGCTTTATTGGTTAGTTGATATTTGGCCATTATTTTTCTTTCTGTCTTTTAAATAAGCCAAATTTTTCGTTGGATTAAAGTCTTTAGCAACTCCACTATTAATTCCATCTTTAATTGATTTACGCAGGGCAAGTAATTTTTGCTCTTCCTCCTCAAGCAATCGAAGCCCTGCTCTAATTACTTCACTTGCATTCTTGAACCTTCCTTCTGTTACGCTCTTATCGACAAAAGTCTCAAAGTAGTCTCCAAGTGAGACGGATGTATTTCTTCCCATTGAAAATAATTTAAAATAAAGTTACCAATATTTGGTAACAATTCAACAATCTACTCGAGTATTTCTGAAATCACTGCAAAAGCTAAATGGTATAAGTAGGGACAGATTGCATAGCGATTTCATGTCAAGCTGTGATGAAGTTTGGGCGGGCTTCAAACCTAAACGTTTAGCACTTTTTCTGCCAGTAAGGTCAGCATATCCTATTTTCAGTCTATTATTAATAACCATCTACGACAAACTATGGGAAAGCAAGAAAGGGTACTTGCAGTTCGGCTAATTTTTGGTAGCCTGCTGCATTCATATGGATGGCATCATGATAATATAATTGCTGATTGTATATATTATATCCGCCTAAACTGAACTGATCAAGAACTGGTATCCCATGAAGTCCACAGACTTTCTTTTGCATTTCAACGTATTTACTCATCCCTTCTGCATAAAATGGATCATATCCTCCTCGGTTCATAAAGGCTTTACTGGAAGTAAAAAAATAGATACTAGCATGTGGATTTATTGCATAGATTTTTTTTATGCAATAGTTTATTCCTCCTGCCTGAGTAATTAGTTTTTCTTTATCATAACCATCCAATTCTGTATAATCGGTATATAATCCTACTTCCCTTTGATTGGTATAATCATTCGTTGATGCCCATAAAATATAAATATCATGCACACCAGCCTTATCAACTTGTTGCTGAAGAGATTTTCCTTGCAAAGAAGAAAATCCTGCTCCTGGAACTCCATAATTATGAATAGTCATTCCCAAATATTTTTCCCACAATATTTTTGCGCTATCACTTGCCGGTATCACCGAAACAGAGCCACCAAAGACGGCTACTGACTTTCCGTAATTCAAAGATGCTTTAAGCGGTAACGCACCAATCCCCTTTTGTGAATAAGCACTACTTGATAATAGAAAAAATAGCACCACCAAATAACTAATACTTCTTTTCATAATCTGGACATTTAAAATTTGAATATTCAATTTATTGTAATATAATTATTTTTCGCACCTTGTTTTTTAGAATTTGGTAGTCCTATTTCAGGACGGGTTAAGTTTGCGCACAAAGTTCTGTAGCTTTTCGATGAGCGGAATTTTTCACTGTCTGCCCACTAACGCAAAACCTGTATTATTGGGTGTTTTTCTTTTGGTCATTCTGGCTTCTATTTTGTATTATTAGTTTTAATTTTAGTTCATCATATATTATTCCAATAATTAAAACGGTCGCTGCAATTGCTAATACATAAAGTTGTAAGGCCGAATAAAATATACCGCCTAAAAGACCTCCTAAAAAGAAAAAAGTAATAATGGTCAGCCGTAATTTTATTGAACCATAGAGTTTGTCTTTTTGATCTTTTTGTTTGTAGAAAAACAATTGGGATAGTTCAATTCCCAAATCTGTAAACAGGCCTGTCAAGTGCGTAGTTCGGACAGTTGAATTAGAAATTGTCGTTACCAATGAATTTTGTAAACCCATTGCAAAAAGCATGGCACAAGCAAGTAGATTGGGGTTTTGTGAGATTAGAAATTGTCCGAAGATCGCTAAAAAAAACAAAATAAGACTTTCGATAATTGTGGGAATTACATAAATAAATCGGTCGTTTGTTTTTGATATAATTTCAACTATTAGGTTTGATACAAATGAACCTAAGAAGAAGAAGAAAATATATAAGAAATAAATAAAGCCTTGCCAAAAATTGAGTTTTAAAATTTCTTCTACAATAAAAGCAAAGTGTCCCGTTACATTTGTTGTCAACCTTTGAATAGCTAAAAATCCTGCTACATTTACAATTCCAGCCACAAACGACAGTAGCGAAGCAATTCTTAAATTGTGTTTTATTGTCCTCGTCTTTCCCTTGTGTCTAAACATAAATTAGTTGTCAATTTGTTTTATTCTTGTGGGTTTTCCTAAAAAGGTTGATAACGAACAGGTAATGCCGCGGGGTTAGTATTTTATAACTGTCCGCTCGGCAACTGAAGACGATTGGAAAACTGAAGGTAACAACTATTAGCCAAATAGTATTCTATCTAGAGCGATATTAGTTGATAGTAGTACAATAGCCGATTAGGATTACGTCCGCCAACCTTGCGGCAAACCCCATATTGTACGCTGCTTATCTGTCTAGGAATGCAAGCACTTTATTTATTAGTGAAATTCTTTTATTTGTAAACGAATGGTCTGTATGCCAAACCCATGTTAGCAGTAGGTTTTATTTCTTTTCCCATTTATCCTCTTTTATCTCATGGCTTAAATATGGTTTGTCAACCCCCTCCACATAAACTAATTCAAAATTATTTTTGTCTATCTTTCTATATTCTGGGTAAAATTTTCCAAATGGCTTTAAAAGATTAAGTTTACTTAACCTGTCACATAGAGTATCATCAGGTAATTGTCTATACTTATCTTTATTTTTTTTTACAAATTTTCTGCAAATTGTTTTCCTGCTTTTATTGCTGAATGATACATTATACTGTCGGGAAAATGAAACCATATAAAAAAAGTCCAATAATTGTCAGCATGCCTAAAAACCAGGTTTAAACAACTTTCATTTCGCTATTTCATTTTTACTGAACCCAAACAAGCATCGCCTTCTTCTATTCCTGTTAGCCACACTATTAGTTTTTTAGTTCGTTCTTCTGTTAAATCTTTTTTATAAATACTCCAACACATCGGGTGAATACTTCCATAATATCCTTGTTCTCTGTCTGGATATTTTGATTTCATTTCTGCGTCTCTAAATTGTATCCAAATTCTTTGGGCATTTTTTAAGTTTTTAATAAATACTGCATCTGACTTATATTCATTTAGAATTTGATTATAAACCAAATTTAATTCTTTGTCAGCTTTCAAATAGTTGCTTTCCTCTTCTTGGTTCATTTCTAATTGAGTTTGTCCAAATGTATCATTTGAAATTGCAAAACATAAAAGAGTAATTAAGGCAAATAGTATCTGTTTCATTTTGTTTATTATTTTATTGTATGGTTTCGGTAAACTTACTGCTAACGGTTTGCAGCTTGTCGAAGGGTGGAGTTTTTAGCACAAATATTTATACTTAGCACAAATGTTTTTTTACCACCAATGTTTCTACGAAGTACGTCAGCCCCCATAACGTAATACCCGGTTATTATTAAGTTGTTCTGTTTATTATTTGTCTATATACACCGTCCCAAAGTTCAATACGTTTTTGTAGAGACTCAATAGTCGCTTCTTCCACTTCTTTCCAAAATTGTTCGTCTGCGCCACAAAGGTTGGATGTCATTTGCAATGCTAGATGACTATGATGGTCTCCGTCAACCTCAATATGTCTTTCAAGATAATATTTGAAAATTGATATGCTGTCGGGGAAGTTTTTATGGATGTCGTTAACGATTGAAATAAACATTCCAGGAATTAGGTCTTCACGTCCAAATGTGAAAATTGCTGATTGCAAATAATCTTTACCACTCTCAATAACTTTGAAAGTAAAGTCAACAAAATCTTTTGCTTCCTTTGGAGTTTCTGAGGACAAATAAGCAGAGTTAAAGTCGCCAGTATTTTTTAATACAGCTGTAAAAATTGCAATTTTAGAGGTATCTGCTCCACATTGTTCCATAGCATCTAAATACAATTCAAAATGACTTTTCCTTATGCCATTTAAGTCTACGTCAGATTCTTCACCTACAACAATTTCGTTAATCAGATATCTTGTGTCTGCAGTTGCTTTGGGAAACCAAGGAACAGATGTGCAAGTCAAGTTGCCTTGTAACGTTTTTAATAAAGACATAAAGTCCCAAACAGCGTAAACGTGGAATTGCATAAATACTTTCAAGTCATCTATGTCTTTAATTGCTGAATAAACTTTATGATTAATAATCTCTTGTCTTAAGGGTTCAATTGTCTTTTTAATTTTTTCAATTTGAGCTGTCATTATTGCCTCTTTTTTATAAATTAGATTAACATTTTAAATTAACTAATGTTTAAATTTTTTTGCTTTCGTTTTTTACTATTTGTGTCTTTTTAGAAAAGTCAATTTATTACTGCTGCCCCTATTTTAGCAAATCCATGTTAGCAGCAGTTTTAATTTCTTTTTTATAATTCTCAACACGTAACCTCCAATATATCATTTCATTTTCTATCCTATCCTGGCTGAAATTAAATTTATTCAAGAGATGGATCGAGTCAATATTATCTGTTAAACAGTTTGCAGTTATATTTTTTACTATTGTAGTCGCAAAAGCCCATTGTATTATTTCACTTACTGCTTCTACAGCATACCCTTTTCGTCTTTCTTCTTTAATAATACCATATCCTAAATCAACATTTCCTTCTTCATTATTAAATCCTTTAAATCCTACATCTCCAATTACTTCCAACGTATCTTTTTTAATAATCATCCAGGATTCAAAACCTGTCGGATGATCCACTTTTTTTAAGTTGTTGATTATTCTTGGCAATGTGTCCAAAACGTCTGCGTCTGGCCAGCTTCTACCTTTTTTAAAATTCAAGGCGGCTAAGTCTCTATAATCGTTGTTTAATATATTTCTGCAAATGTCTATTGTAAATGGAATGACTATTAATCTTTTAGTAATGAGTGAATCAATTGCTAATCTTTTAACTTTCATTTTTTATTGATCTTTTCCTATTGGGCAGGTTTAACAATGTGACAGCGTCTGTATGGCATAAATCACGTTGCCGAAAACTGATAATAGGAACATCTTCCCTTCTTCAGCAGAACGTACCAGTTTCCATGTTTTTCCCCTGTCTGATGACTTGTAAATGCCCTGGGTATGACCACAAAAAAAGTTTTCACCCACCTGGATAATGGTTGTAATGTACGTTGGCTCCTCAAGGACGGCAGTATCCACAGGATGCCGGGTTGAATCGGAAAAGCCTTGCGCCGGACGGTGAGCATTCACGGGCGGTAAGATGGGCTCAATAAAACCAGGCATCTGCAGGCCGGCATCAATAGCCTGCCAGGTTTTGCCGCCGTCGTAAGAGGTTCGTATTCTCCGGGTCTTCGATAGGGTGCTATAAGTAATAGCAGCGAATCCACCATTGATGCTTGCTACATCAATGCCCACGC
>JBIIVV010000008.1:0-29574 GCA_044339235.1 Ferruginibacter sp. | reverse complement strand
ACCCCACGCTATACCTTGATCTAGAAAACCCGCTAGATGTTCGTCGGCTGTCTGATCCTTTTACATTTTTAACTGCAAATAAAGACAAGTGTATTATAATTGATGAGGTACAAACGATGCCATCCTTGTTTGCTGTATTGCGCTCTGTGATTGACAAAAACCGGCACAATGGTAAATTCATTTTACTTGGAAGTGCCTCCCCGCAGTTGGTAAAAGGTGTTTCAGAATCCCTTGCAGGACGCATTGCCTACCGTGAGTTGTCGCCCATTAATTATATTGAATTGCCGGAAAAAATCAGTCGGGATAAGCATTGGCTCCGAGGAGGCTTCCCTACGCCACTGCTAGCAAGAAATGAAAACGCAGCAACCGAATGGCTGCGCAGTTTTATACGCAGTTATGTGGAAAGGGACTTGGGCGCTTTATTCGGCGTTGATCTTACTAGCAATGTAATCAGCAGGCTGCTTAGTATGCTGGCACACATCAATGGTGGTGTATGGAATGCGGAAATGGTTGGTCGGTCATTAGGAATTACTGCACCTACAGTCAACCGTTATGTAGATTTTTTAGAAGGCGCATTTTTGGTACACCGGCTACCGGCCTTTTTTATCAATACAAAAAAAAGGCTGGTAAAAGCGCCTAAAGTATACATACGTGATAGTGGGTTGCTCCATCAATTGAGCGGTGTGGATAATATGATCGCGCTTAAAGGGCACCCTGTCGTTGGTTCATCATGGGAAGGTTATGTCGTTGAACAAATAAAACAAATGAAACCATCAGGGATGGATATGTATTATTACAGAACCCAAGCAGGAGCAGAATACGATATTGTGCTGGCAAGAGGCATCCGACCTGTTGCCTGTATTGAAGTAAAGCTCAATAATGCGCCGAGTCTAAGCCGGGGAAACCTGCAGAGCATTGCCGATTTGCAAACCAAAAAAAATTTTGTAGTGGTGCCGGATATAGAAGATTATAAAACAAAAGAGGGGATTGTCGTATGCAATGTAAAGTCTTTTCTAACAAAGCATTTAGTAAATTTATAAAAAATCATCCTTGAAAATCGAAAATGATATTTTCGATTTTCAAGGATGATTTTTTTGCATTAGCTGCTGTAGGCTCACTCATGAATGCATAAAATGGGCACATGTGTATGGTAAATCAGCTCCTTGGTTTGACTTCTTTTAAACATTTTTTCTACCAGCCGATGTTTTTTTGGAATTACTACCAACCAGTCTAGTTTCGACTTGTCTACAAACCAGTTAATTCCCTCTGTTATTTCCGTTGCTTCAATTGAATGAAACTCGGCATTTACATCACGTAACAATTCGTTGATCAAATAACTTTCTTGCACTTTCTTTGCATCCGGCTGGCTATTGTGATGATCTACATTCATTACATGCAATGCCGCATTAAAATCATTCACAAATTTTTTGAGTACCCCAACCGGAGTTGTTTTTTCCACCTCTCGATAATCACATGCGAAGCCAATCTTTCTAACTGGTATAAATTCTGCTTTTGGAGGCACTACCAATACCGGATAAGGTAACTCATAAATTGCTTTAATTGTATTGCTTCCTACAATCAAACGGGTTAATGCATTTTTACCTGAAAGTCCCATTACCACCAAATCCGGATTTAATTCATTGCAAAGTTTATTAAGGCCTAACTCAAGTACATTCATCTCGGCCTTGGTGTTAATATTGATTTTTCTCCTCAATTTGCCCTGGGTGATTTTTTTCAATACTTCCAATTCGTGGTCGGCAGCTTTTTGCATTTCCGCAATATCAACCACCGGGTAGGCAAATTCACTTAATGCAATAGGAATTTGAAAGGCATGATAAAGCCAGATGTCTGCTCCGTAAAACGCGGCGAGATTAGCCGCAAATTCAGCTGCATTGGAGGAGGTAGTGGAAAAGTCCACTGAAACGATAATAGTTTTCATTTTACGCTGTTTAAGCGCCAAATGTATTTTTAAAAGCAGTGAGATTGTATGAGATAAATCAGTGAGGTAGATGATTTTAATGATATTATTACTATTGCTACCACTTACTAACAGGCTTATGCGCTTTTAAGAAAATGGCCATCAATATCTAAATAAATCACAGATAATTACATGATAGTAGCCAAGCGGTTTACTGCAGCTTCCAGCGTGGCTTCATTTTTTACGAAGCAAAAACGCAATACTTTATTTTCCGTTCCATTTACATAAAAAGCAGCGGCTGGAATAGATGCCACCCCGTATTCTTTGGTTAGCCTGATTGCAAAATCCCTTTCGCTCTCTTCGGTAATTCCTTCATAACTATAGAGCTGGAAATAAGTTCCATAAGTGGGCAATGCCTTGAATTTCGTTTGCTGCATCATTTGCTGAAAATAATCTCGCTTTTGTTGTAGTTCTTTGCCCAACTGCAGATAGGGCGCTTCCTGCTGCAAGTAATCAGCTAAGGCAAATTGCACCGGGCTGTGGCAGGAAAAACAATTGAACTGATGGACTTTTCTAAACTCGCTCATCATAGCGGCAGGGGCAATACAATAGCCCATTTTCCATCCCGTGCAGTGATAGGTTTTGCCAAATGAAGAACACACAAAACTCCTTTCCAGCAGATCGGGATAGCGAAGCATGCTTTCATGTTGTTTGTTGTCAAATATCAAATGTTCATAAACTTCATCGCTCAGGATAAACAAGTTGGTGTTTTTCACTAGCGCGCGCAGTTGTTCAATATCATTGGTGCCCAAAATACTGCCAGTTGGGTTATGTGGCGTGTTGAGTATGATCATTTTTGTTTTGGGCGAAAGTTTTTGCTTTACCAAATCCCAGTCAATCGAATAGTCAGGATAAATCAGTGGAATTAAAATAGGCACCGCTCCATTTAATTCAATGGTGGGGATATAACTATCATAAGCAGGCTCAAACACAATCACCTCATCACCCGGCCGCAGTACCGTAGTGAGTGCTGTATAAATTGCATATGTTCCTCCAGGGGTAACGGTAATATCAGTTTCGGGGTTCAGCTTTACTGAATAGAGCCTTTCGGATTTTTCTGCTATCCGCTCTCTTAATAATCCTAGGCCATTCATGTGCACATACTGATTATGCCCTTTTTGCATAGCCGCATTTACCAAATCAATCAATGCATCGCTCATCATAAAATCGGGAAATCCCTGGCCCAAATTAATCGCTTTGTACTGTGCAGCAAGCGAACTCATCTGCGTAAAAATAGTAGTGCCTACATGGGGAAGTTTGCTATGTATTGAAGGATTCACTATCGATGAAATTTTAATAATCAAACGGCCCCTTTATAATTGACGCAGTATTTTATGAGGACCTGCTAAAGATATCTTTCTCCTTTATTTCTTTTTACTTCTGCTACATATTCTTTAATTGCCTGTTCTTTGTCCTTTTTGCAAATCAGCAACACGTCTTCCGTATCCACCACTATAAAATCATCTAGACCCTGCACTAGCACTAATTTCTTGTTGTTTGCATGAATGATATTTTTTGTGGCATCGATAATCATTACATTGCTTCCAGTCACTGCGTTTTCAAAATAATCTTTTTCAAGATTATCGTATGCACTAGTCCATGTCCCTAAATCGCTCCAACCAAAAGAAGAAGGAATAATATATACATTGTCCGCTTTTTCCATAACACCATAATCGATTGAAATATTTACACATTGAGGATAAATTCGTTCAATGGCTTCTTTTTCAGCAGGGGTATTAAAATTATCTTTTTCAGCATCAAATACCTCATGCATTTCGGGCAAAAATGTTTCAAATGCCTGAATGATATTCTTAATCTGCCATACAAAAATTCCGGCATTCCATAAAAAATCCCCACTCGATATAAAAGTATTGGCTAATTCCTTATCAGGTTTTTCAGTGAATGTTTTCACCTTAAATACATTTTCACTTATGGCCTGTTGCTCGAATTGGATATAGCCGTAGCCGGTATTGGGATGTGTGGGCTTTATTCCCAATGTAACCAACGCCTTATTGCTGGAAGTGAAGTAAAGCGCTTCCAGGCATTTGTTTTTAAAATTATCCGGCTCCAGAATAATATGATCGGCTGGAGCACAGATCAAATTGGCTTCCGGATTGATTTGCCGAAGTTTATAAGAAATATAGGCGATGCAAGGAGCGGTATTTTTACGAGAAGGCTCGCATAATATATTGGCTACTGGCAAACTGGGAAGTTGATCGATTACTATATGTTTATACTGCTCTGTAGTTACAATATAAATCTGTTCGATGGGGATGAACAAGGCAAACCGGTCAAAAGTTGCCTGTATCAGCGTTCTACCGGTATTTAAAATGTCAAGAAATTGTTTGGGGAAATCGGTGCGACTCATTGGCCAGAATCTGCTACCAATTCCACCAGCCATGATCGCTACATAATTATTCTTCGTCATACCTTACTTATCTGTTTAATAAATTGACAGCTGTTTTGGATGGTTTTTTCCATGGATTACAATCTTCCATTGGGTGCGACATTCACTTCTAGTGCCTTTTCAAAATCAGCATTAATTAAGTCCTTTAACTTGTTAATTGAATCTGATTGCATTTGAAATGTTTGCAGCACGGTTTTACATAGTTTTTTTATTGCTCATTTTGAAGGAGCAAACCTACTTTAATTCATCCATAACTCAAAGGGGAAATAATATTACCAACCATCGACTACTTGCATAAGTATTCTCCCCAACATAGCTTAGTCGCTGTCGCCTGCAAGGTTTTAGCTGCTACTTAGGTGGGAAATAATAGAAACTCAATATTAACAAAAATTGACTACCTTATCCCTCTTTAGGGGCTGATGTTAATTTGACTTTGCAAATCGATTGAATTAACTTCGCTCACTTTAAAATTCTGGACAGGCAAACCCTACCTATTGAAAGCAAGGGATACTAACCTGCCAACTATTTAAAACCCGCTTGAGGAAAAAGAAAGTTATGGCTACAGTAAAAGCAAAATCGAAACAAGGGTCGGCAAAAGAAACCCCGCTACTATCGAAGGATAATAATGCTATAAAAGCAATCAGTAAAGAAAAAAATTTGAACCTAACTGCACAACTGCAGAGTTACTTCGGATTTGATGCCTTTAAAGAGCCTCAAGAAATAATTATAAAAAATTTATTAGCAGGCAATGATGCATTGGTCATAATGCCTACAGGGGGTGGAAAAAGTTTGTGTTACCAGCTGCCCGCCATTATCAGCGAAGGCTGTGCCATTATCGTTTCCCCCTTAATTGCACTGATGAAAAACCAGGTAGATTTGGTAAGGAGCTATAGCAGCAAGGATGATGTAGCTCACTTTTTAAATAGCACACTCAATAAAGGACAACAGAAAATTGTAAAAGATGACCTTACTTCGGGTAAAACAAAGATGCTATATGTAGCGCCTGAAACCCTAACCAAGGTTGAAAATATTGCCTTTTTTAAGGAACTGAATATTTCATTTTTTGCGGTAGATGAAGCCCATTGTATTTCTGAATGGGGCCACGATTTTAGACCGGAATATCGTCGGTTGAGAGAAATGATGGAAATGATTAATCCAAACGCGCCCATGATTGCACTTACGGCAACGGCTACCCCAAAAGTGCAAAGTGATATTTTAAGAAACCTTGGCCTGAGAAATCCGCAGATTTATATTTCGTCTTTTAACAGGGCCAATTTGTATTATGAAATCCTTCCTAAAATACAGAAAGACCAAACGGTCACCAGTATTGTACGTTTCATTTCTCAAAACAAAGGCAAAAGCGGTATTATCTACACCCTCAACCGCAAAACTACTGAAGAACTCGCTGATATGTTGATGGCCAATGGAATAAAGGCGGTTGCTTACCATGCTGGTCTAGACAGTAAGTTACGTGCCGAGCGACAAGACCTTTTTTTAAATGAAGATGTACAGGTGATAGTTGCCACTATAGCATTTGGCATGGGCATCGACAAGCCGGATGTTCGGTTTGTAATCCATTTTAATATTCCCAAATCGATAGAAAATTATTATCAGGAAACGGGTCGTGCTGGCAGAGATGGCATGGAGGGTAGGTGTATTCTTTACTATTCCCACAAGGATGTGGCTAAGTTAGAACACCTCATGCGGGATAAGCCATTAAGTGAAAGGGAGGTAGGGGCCCAACTGATCAATGAAACGGTATCCTATGCTGAAAGTGCGGTATGCAGACGGAAAATTTTATTGAATTATTTTGGCGAGGAATACGACACCAGCCAATGTACCAAAATGTGTGATAATTGTAATAGTCCAAAAGAATTACTGGAGGCCAAAACTGAAACACAGCAGGTGCTAAAAATAATAAAGGGGCTGGATGAGCAGTTTACCATGGTTTACCTGATGCATATTTTGCGTGGCAAGCCCAATCCACAGGTTAAAATGTTCCGACACGATGAAAGAGATTTTTTTGGAATCGGAAAATCTAAGGATGAGCATTTTTGGAACTCCCTGATGCGACAAATGATTTTGGAAGGCTTTATCAAAAAAGATATCGAAGAATATGGCGTACTAAAGTTTACAAAAAAGGGAGAAACCTTTTTGAAAAAACCTAGCTCCTTTAAAATTGTACTCAATAACTTATTCCAAGGTGCCGATGCAGATGATGACGAGGGGGCTCCTGCGCCGGTGGCAGCCAATGCGATAGATGAAAAATTGGTGGTAATGTTGAAGGAGCTGCGTAAAAAAGTAGCCAAGGAAAAAAATCTTCCCCCATTTGTAATTTTCTTGGAAGGTAGCTTAGAGGATATGGCTACCCTATATCCTACCACGACAGAGGAATTGGAGAAATGCCAGGGTGTCAGCAAAGGAAAAGCCATTCGATATGGTAAAAAATTTGTGGATCTAATTGCATCTTATGTGGAGGAAAATGGCATTGAAAAGCCAGATGATTTTGTGATGAAAGGAGTGGTAAACAGAAATAACAATAAGATTTTCATTATTCAAAATGTAGATAAAAAAATTCCGCTGGAAACCATTGCGAAGTCTAAGGACCTTAGTATCGATGAATTGCTGGAAGAAATGGAAACCATCGTTGCGAGTGGAACCCGGCTGAATTTAGATTACGCGATCGATGAACTGGTAGACCAGTATGAACAGGAAGAGATTATTGATTATTTTAAAGCCTGCGAAACCAGCAGCCTTCAGATAGCACAAGAAGAACTTGCTGAAAGTGGATTTAATTGGGAACAATTAAAAATCATGAGAATCAAGTTTTTGAGTGTTTATGGCAACTAGTCGAGTATTCAAAACTCAAGGATAATATTTATTTTTGTTAAATCGGGATATCTCAAATTGGCGGTTTTTCAATTGATGGCTATTTCTTATTAAATTGCCTTATATTTTTAAATGCTCAATTAAAAAATCTCATTGCTACGAGTATTGAGGTCCGCACTAAGTTACAGCCTTTGACTTATTGCCTCTTTTCTATTTAGGTTTAGGGGTTTAAAGTTTAGGGGTTTAGTTTGGGGCTAGCAAAAAAATCATCCCAAATGGAACTAAACATCCCCCATTTTGTTATTACAGTTCAATGAATACCAAACTATACTTATTTTAAAGTCTTTTAAAACAACTTGACAATTTATGACAGCAACAAAAAGTTACGCAGTACAAAGTGCCACTTCCCCATTAGCCCCTTTCAGTTATAACACTAAAGAAGTTGGTCCTAATGATGTTCTTATAGATATTATTTACTCTGGAGTATGCCACTCAGATATACACCAGGCTCGCAATGAGTGGGGTGGATCTAGCTATCCAATGGTACCAGGACATGAAATTCTGGGAAGAATCTCAAAAGTAGGAGATAAAGTGAAAAATTTTTCGGTGGGTAATCTGGCAGGGGTTGGTTGTTTTATAGATTCCTGTCGCACCTGTCCAAGCTGCTTAGCTTCGGAGGAACAATATTGTGATAATGGAACGGTGGGCACCTATAATAGTTTTGATAAACAAGGCAACCCTACCTATGGAGGCTATGCAACGCATATTGTGGTGGATGAAAATTATGTCCTTCACGTTTCAGAAAAATTACCCTTGGAAGGAGTTGCCCCATTATTATGTGCAGGCATTACTACTTATTCTCCACTGAAACACTGGAAAATCGGCAAAGGTCACAAGATAGCAGTAGTTGGTTTAGGTGGTCTTGGGCATATGGGGGTAAAATTTGGAGTGTCATTTGGTGCAGAAGTTACCGTTTTAAGTACCTCTTCATCTAAAGAGCAAGATGCGCTGAAATTGGGCGCGCACCATTTTGAAGTAACTTCCCAACCCGAAACAATGAAAAAGCTGAAAGGGAAATTTGATTTTATATTAAGTACCATTTCTGCTGAACACGACTACAATCAATATCTAGATTTGCTAAAAGTAAATGGAACAATGGTGGTGGTGGGAGCTCCTCCTAAGCCCTCTGTAGTTAATGCTTTTACCATTATTGGAAAACGCCGCTCCTTAGCAGGATCGATGATTGGAGGTATCAAGGAAACCCAAGAAATGCTGGACTACTGCGCTGAACATCAGATTGTATCTGATGTAGAAGTAATCAAAATGTCTCAAATTAATGAAGCTTACGAAAGAATAATGAAATCGGATGTCCGCTATCGTTTTGTAATTGATATTGCTTCTTTATTATAAATCTTTAAGGGGGGCATAAATAAGAGCCAAATTCGAATTCCTTGCATTTTTATCGCTTTTTTTTAAATTGATAGGATTGTAACGAATTATTTGAATAGAAACTCCTATTTTTGCCACCCCAAACGGGAAGGTGTGATAGCTCAGTTGGTAGAGCAATGGACTGAAAATCCATGTGTCGCCGGTTCAACCCCGGCTCGCACCACTTTAAAGGCCTGATAATCAATCAATTGAGATGATTATCAGGCCTTTTTGCATTCAAAAAATCAAATACGTACGCTAAAACAACCTTTTGCAGCGTACTTGCGGTACTATTTTTGTGATCCCCTAGTTAATTAATCCCTTTTTACCTTGCATCTCAAATAATAAATTATTATTTTGGAACAAAAAGTTATGGAACAAAAAGACCCACAATATTGCAAGGAAGTGATAGCTCAAAGTATACTACAAATGGAGGAATTAATTAAAAAAATAAATGGAATGCTAATAAAATTTGAAGCTATTTTGGCTGACACAAACCATCCTATACCTTCTAGTAAAAAGGCAGAAAAAAAATTCATTAGCTACTATTCAATTATCCAAGACCAGTATATTGATTAACAATATAGTTTTTTACAGTAATACGACTCAAGTTGAGGAAGGGCTAATTTCAGCTTACCGGGAATTGCATCAGCTGCTAACAAAAAATGCGAGATTTTTTAAAATCGTCCCGCATCAACATCTTTAATAAACTTGATAACTCCACTCATAAAAACCTGTTGGTCGTCCCACATCGATAAATGACTTCCATTAGGACAATAGAGATACCGCCCCTTCTTTACCAGCTTACTTTGTTCATTCATTGCATTAGGATCCATTGTGTCATGTTTAGCGCCTACCATTAACGTAGGGACAGTTATTTCGTGTAAACGACTTTTTATATCCCAATTTGCTAAACGACCGCTAATGCCAAACTCGCTTGGCCCCTGCATCATTGTATAAATTTCGCTGTTAACATGTTTCATGGATCGGTTAAAGCCATCAGGCCAATCTTTCAAACGACACAAATGTTCATGATAAAAATTAGGGATTAGTAATTCCATGTAACGCGGATTATTGAAATCCTTTTTTGCTTCCAAGGCTTTAATTTCTGCTAGCACAGTTGGTTTCATTTGCTTAGCAAGCACTTCATCTGCATACTTTCCATACTCTGGCGCACTTGCTACCATATTGGCAACTAGCAAGCCTTTTAAATGTTGTTGGTATTTTAAGGCATACTCCATTGCTAAAATACCGCCCCATGAATTACCCAACACATAGAAATTTGTACTATCTGCTCCTATTGCCTGTCGCACTTGCTCTACCTCTTCAACAAAACGTGCAGTTGTCCAAAGACTACTATCTTTTGGCTGGTCACTATAATAGGACCCTAATTGATCATATTCATAAAATTCAAAAGCTTGGCGTTGAAAAAAGGTTTCAAAACATTCCATATATTCATGCGTCATTGCAGGACCTCCATGTAATAACAATATTTTAATGGTTGGACTATTGCCAAAACGTTTTGTCCATACTTTAAATTCTCCCACCGGCGTTTGAATGGGAATCATTTTTACCCCTGCAGACTCAATAGAATCGGTATAGGTAAAATAATCAGTCAATAAATTATTGGGTGAAGACGTATTTTGTTTACAGGAGTAAATAAGTAAAATCACTAAAATGTAACTGAGAATTCGCATAATTGGTATGTTTAAATATGAATGTTTTTTATATTCAACCAGATCTTGGATAGTAAGGCATGAAGTGAAATTTATATTCGTAAATGCTCCAATGCAACTTAACTTTTTATTTTGATTTCAAAATGTTTCAAACCCTTTATGGAAATTTTGTTATGTCTGCCAATTTAATCCTTCGCTGAAAGGACTCAACACTCAATTTTTCCGCCCATTTTAATACTATTCTTGGATGAGTATGGGGCTTTTTGCTCCAATTTTTCCATATAACCCACTTCAATACAACTACCATAAATAGCTGCATTAAGCCTTTCGCTGTTGTGCACATTTTCTCCACAACTCAAAAAGAGATGCTGGAATAACCTGTTTAATGTAGAAATAAAAATAGATTGTATAAACTAAACAAAAATTTCATATGAAAAAACAATTACAAATGCTACTTGATTTTCCTGGATTGGTAAATCAAAAGGTTCTGAATGGTTTTGTGAATAATGAATTGGACAAGTTTGACAGTAAAAATGGCATCAGAAGCTATGTAAAAACCATTTACCAATGGTTAGCACTAATAGTGCTGATCAGTATGGAATTGGGTATTTTAAAAGCAGCGATCGCTTATTTTACAGAAAGTACAGATGGCGGTTTAGCAAAAGCTGGCAGCGTGCTGACCATTTTACTACTAATGTATGCAGCTTTCCCGATTGCCAAGTTAATTAGAACTAGGGGTGAGTCACTGGGTGAGTCACACAATGGAATGGTAACATTCGTGTTCAGTGACTTTATCAAAACCAATATCCGAATGATGGGAGAAGTAACTGCCATTATTGGACTTGCCGCAGCAGCCAACTTGAGTATTTCTTTCCTTTTGGATAACAATCTTTTTAGCACCGCATCTGGCAGTGGGCTATTAGAAATTCTGGCGCCAATTTACAGTTTGCCAATGGAAGCTTTGAATGCAATATTTAAAGCAACCGGCCTGAATTTACTTTCCGATTTTATGACTAGCGTAACTTCCTTCCGCCTACCCGGAGCCAATAACTTTGGAGGCGATTTTCGCTGGGCAGCCAGTGATTTAATAGGCGTTTTAGGAGCTTATGTTAATGTAATGATTGGCCTAGCTTTCATGTATGTTAACTTGGCTATCTATGGATATCTATATAATATTGTAGCATCCATTATCAAATGGGTATCTTCTCCCACATTCCCTATTTCAACCAGAAATAAAAATGCATAGATAGTTATTACAACTCAATTCATAAAAGAAGGGTTACCTAAGTAACCCTTCTTTTATTATAAGACCTTTTTAAATTACACCCCGCTATTGATTGTAAAACCGCCGTCTACACCAATGATTGAACCCGTTACAAATTTGGAAGCGTCGCTCAATAACCAAATTAATGCCCCTGTTAATTCATCCGGATTCCCAAATCTTTTGAAAGGCGTCTGACGGATGATAGATTCGCCCCTTGGAGTAAGCGTTCCATCCGGAACTGTTAATAGTGCTCGGTTTTGTTCAGTCAAAAAGAATCCTGGCATAATTGAATTCATTCGAATAGTGTCACCATACCGATTGGCCATTTCAAGTGCAAACCATTTGGTATAGCAATCTATGGCAGATTTTCCCATACTGTAGCCCAATACACGAGTAACCGATCGCTGTGTGCTCACAGAAGAAATATTCACAATACTTCCATTTCCCGATTTGGCTATTTCCGGACCAAATATCTGCACGGGTATAATTGTACCCCAAAGATTAAGTCCCATTGCATTTTTAAGGCCTTCTATATTAAGATCAAAAACATCCTTGTCTGGAGGCAAAACACCTTCAGGAATATTACCACCTGCTGCATTTACCAATCCGTCGATTCTGCCAAAACTGGCAATGATTTTTTCTCTGGCTTTAATAAGTTGTGCTTCCTCCAATACATCTGTTGCTATAAAAATGGCGATGCCGCCACTGTTATTAATTTCTGCTGCCCTCGCAGCTCCCACCTTTTCATTTCGGCCGATGATGACCACCTTTGCTCCAGCTGCTGCAATTGCTTTTACAAAAGCGCCTCCCAAGATGCCGGTGCCCCCGCTAACTATGATTACTTTTTCTTTCAAAGAAAATAATGCACCTGGTGTCTGACTCATAGTTTATTGTATTTCGATAATGATAAATGATTGATTCATTTTAATAGCTCTGCCAAGCGCCTCAGTTCTTTAGCGACCTTATGGCCTACAGCTTCAAAATTAAATGAACCTTTTTAGTTATCCCGCATTTACTTCAATACTTTCAAAATCTGCTACGCAGCAATCGATATCATTTGCAAAAAGGAAAGCACAATTTATTTATCGCTTGAAAAAATTATAATTGATTGAAAAATACCAGGTCGAAAACCCCTTGTTAGTCAAATCATTTTTTAAAGTCGCGGCATCTTTAACTGGGCCGCCTATGCGCAAATTGGTCAACTCCTTTCTAAAGCCGAGTATAGCACCGCCGCTGATGGATAAATTATTGGCTACTACAATGCCGGCACCTAAAGGCATCAAAAAATCATTGGCTCCCGTTGTTACTCCTAACTGCAAAAATGGATAAAGCCAGTTGCTTTTGGTTGATAGTAGTAGATTTAAAAATACAGCTGGCCTCACCCTTATACGCATGGGCTTGGTTTCAGCAACTAAAGATTCCCCATTGGCTTGTTTTAGCGCATACTCAGGGTACAAAAGATCCGTATAGAAAAATCCGCTTGAAACAAATGGCACCATTGTCTGCTGGCTGGCAATGGTACAACCAACTTGGTAAGTTTTGTTGGTACGCTGATTTCCCTCTTTATCGAGTGCTGTAACCGAATAGTCAAGGTTGAGCATCTTTGTTGGCTTATCTTCCAAATCTAACTGACAATCTAAACGATAGCCCTTACTATTTGAATCGAAATCACGAGTGAAAATGGTGAGCGTTTTTAATAGCGCCGAAAATTTTTCCAATGCATCGCGGTGGCCATCCATCCTTGCTGCTGCATTCATGAAAATTAACATCGAAGCTGCTGCTGAATATTTTTTAAAATTGTCGATACCGCTAGCCGTCAACAAAGGCAAAATTCTTTCATCGAAATGAGTGGTCATCAATTGTTGAATTTTTACTATTCCCCGCTCCCCCAATTTTTGAGCATTGAGCAAATCATCTTCCAGTTTTTTTGAAAGGGAGAGTTCTTGTAAAAAAGTCGCATAGTCGGAGGGGCATTTTAATAACGCTTCTTTTCGAATGAATAACCATTCACTAAATCCATTGGTTTTTCCGGAGTCTGCCCCATGAGTAATCATAACTTCTTGTCGAAATAAATAATCATCTATCGGCTTTACTGCATCATTGATTTCCTTTATCAGTGAATTGTATAATTGTTGTTTTTCCAATGTACTGTCGGCTTTAATTGCCAAAAAATCTACCTGATTTATAAAATCAAAAGACCACTGATAAAGCAATAGGTTGGCTTTCAATGGTAAAAGATTTTTTAGTGGTGGTGCCAATGGTTGCGCCGCTGCTTCCAATGAGGAGAGGCGCTTAATGGCTGGCAGGGCGGCATCTACAAATTCAGCCAAAGAAAGGTAAACTGGATCATCTACCTCCTTGAAACTACTAGCCAGTTTATATTGTAAAGGATTGTAAAATTGGATGTATACGCCAATGGAATGATCGGCGCCTTTTTTTATAGTAAAAAATTTTTCTGCTTTCAAGTCTCGCCAAATGGTATCCTGATCAATTTTATATTGGATGGATTCAGTGCCATTATTGCGAAAAAAAAGATTGTCCTTGATGGTCGTACCTTGAAGTCTTTTAATAATAGTGGGTTTCTGCCCATAGCTGGTATATAATAGCAGACAAATGCTAAGCGTAAATATAAAATGCTTCATATTTGATTTTAAAAACAGATCCTCTCCTTAAAGCAATATTGCTCCTCAATGATGCCACCAGTTAGAATTAAAAGTTCTGGATTGGCTTTGAAAATTGAATGGACGAGGGTAGGGTGGGCGATCAGGAATCGATGGCTTACCAGCAATCAATTGATTGGAACCGGTAGCGGTAGCAAAAATCAAAAAGCCATTTAATACAGCAATGATGTATTTCATGCCGACAGTAGTATCTGCAATGTCAAAAGCTGTCGAATAATTTATGTGAATGCCAGCCATTGAAACCAAAATAGAAATAACCAATGCAAACCATTTTGGACTAAAGTCAAACACGGATTGAACAACGCCACAAATAATATATACAATGCCGGTAGCCCCGGCGAGGGTGGTGAAGCTTCCCCAGGTAAAAAATTGCTGTGGATTGGGAATGACTGCTTGTAAAAATATCATCTTCATTTATTTTATTGCTACCAAAATATCAGCCCTCCGGGCTTTTGATATTTATTGCCATGATGCTTTATAGTTCAACAAACCGTTCATCTATGTATTTAACCTTACTGCATCGCCATAGTGGATGCCTCGGTATTCTCTTCCTTACTTCTGCTTGACCCCAATGCAGCATTGACTGCTTTTAGCGCATTTACTCTTCCAAAACCCATCCGAAGATTATGTCCACGGTCGTAAGGCACATGACCCACTTTGTCGGCTGTTTGTTTGATGATGTTCCGTACTTCTTTTTCAGTCATCATTGGATTGGCTGATAACATTAACGCAGCAATGCCAGCCACAATAGGCGTAGCAGAAGAAGTGCCATTGAAGTCAGTATAGTTATGCTCTTTATTATAACCCTTCGTTCCACTAATATCCGTTGTTAAATTGTGAACCCCCGGAGCCGCAACATCCACTTCTGCGCCAAAGCAAGAGCCCCACCAATATTCTCCGTCCTGGCTATATTTAGTCTTGGGTTCATCGAATTCATTGCTGGCCGAAACCGTCAACACTTCATTTAAATTACCCGGATAAGCCACTTTAGCATCTTCATTGCCGGCAGCAATCACTACCACGCAACCCTTGCCATTTCTGCCATTTAGCCTCGCTCGGTCAAATGCCTGGGTGATCGCATTGGAGGGTGCTCCCCCACCCCAGCTATTACTTAATACATCTGCGCCATTTTCCCATGACCAATCGATGGCCCTTCTAATGATTGAATTGCTGGTAATCCATTCACTTTCGGGTGCGGTAGAGTAGGCAAGTCTCACTGCAAATACAGCACAACCTCCAGACAATCCCTTGATGCCAAATTTTTTATGTTTTGCTGCTGCCAGTCCACAGCAAGCAGTTCCATGTCCATCCCATGAATTGGGCTCTTGAAAAGTATCGTTATCGGTTGCATCAAATGATTTTTCTATTACCTCTTGCAAATCAGGATGCGTTGTTTCAACTCCCTCATCTAAGATGGCAATCTTAATATTTTTACTGCCAACTTGAATTTTCCATGCCTCCTCCGCCATGGTTATTTTTAAAGCATATTGAAGTTTACTGAGGTCTTTTTGATCATCAATAGTATCGCCTGGGTCAGAAAGGCTGTAAGCAATTTTCCGATTATGATTGGAGCCAATAGTAATAAAATCTGGCTCAGCATACATAACGCCTTGTTCCGCAGCAATCTGCTTCACCAGATCAAATAGATCCGCCCCTTCCGGAATTCTTACAATCAGTTCATTGTATGCTTCTTCAATCTTTTCGCAATGGTACTTTTGGAGTAGTGCTTCGGATGGAGTATCGTTTTGCTGAAATCCAATTATTATTCTGTCGGTAGCCAACACTTTCTTGTCGCCCGATTTGAAAACAGGCATTACGGTCTTAACCTCATCGGACTGATTCAAAAAAGCAAAAACGTTGCTTAATCCTCTTGGACTATTTTTTTGCTGCTTTATCAAATTAAAAATGGTAAATTTTTCACCGGGAATTTCAAGTCGTTTTGAAAATTCACCTAGCTCTTTGTTTTCTGTAACAAACTTAGAGCGGGCGCTTCGAGGAAATGGCTCGTAAAATTTCAAAGCAACATGATCGGCGTCAATGGAAAGATTTACTTCTTGGCCGTTTACTTGGTAGCTAAATTTATTACTATTCATGAGAAGGTTTTTTTCTTATAGAAAACACTTGTTTTTAATCCCGCTGGCGAATGGATGAATTGTTGATAAGGCCTTAATTAATATTACACCAATTGGTCTATTAGTTCAATTGATTAATTCATTAACAGATTGTAAGGAAAGGTTATGGAGGGGTGATTCGAGGGGATAGATTCGACTACTAACATACTACCTAATTATGATAAATGCAAGTGTCGGCAGTAATAATTTTTAAAAAAAGGCATTGAAATTTACTGCCATCGGAATGATGGGATCAGATAATAGTAAAACTATTGAAAATACGATGATAACTCAGTTTCGGCAGGATTAGTTCAATTTAAACAAGCTCGATGGCAAAATGTTGACGCATAGCATACAAGCTTTTTTCCGCTGACTCCAATGATTGAATAAATATGGGTTGATCAACAATTGTAACAGCCGGCAAATTTTTATAATAATCTATGCCCGCCAGCAAGTTTTTAAAAAAATCAGTAAAATATTTAACTCTTTTTGGATCCAACCCAAAAGCGGTTTCATTATTCAATTGATCTTGTAAAAAATTGATATACAAACTCAATTCGGCTATAAACATATTGGGTCGATTCGAATCTTCCATAATATTGGCGCGGCCATAAATATGATCGGTCATGGTTTGTAAAGAAACCACTTGTGAAAAATAGGCAATGTTGGGTCCGGGGCATATATTGACAGCGTGAAGATTTTTTACAAATGTCTGCTCATAATTGATGGCGGCAGCATTGCTTAATCCTACACAAAGGCATTCCTTATCCGTAACCTGGGTAAGCTGTTGTTGATATTCCAATTCGGGCAGTGCCAATGACTGCAATTGTGCAATTTTAAGCTGCTGGTATTTTCTTGAAGCGGTACAAATAGGCTCCTCGGTAAACTCCGTATTAAATGACAAGTGTTTTTCGGTACAAGGACTTCCTGGTTTACCATTTATTATCCTTTGCTGTTTTTCTATTGCTGCGCTCGTGCCCTTGAGGTAATAAAATTTAACTCCCAAAGGAGAATTGTTACTGAGTACTACATCTTCTTTTTTTGCTTTACACAGCAATGCCAAGGTAGCGTCATCCACGGTAGTGGCTTCCGGAACCAATAAGAATGGAGTGCCCCAGCCGGTGCTTTCAATATCATAATAGACATGCAAAAACTGGTCTTCTTCAGCAGTGCCGATTCCGCCCTGAACAGATAAACCCAATAATGGAGGATACACAAATGTTTTGCCGGTTTTCTTTTGGATGGCTGCATTGTATATTTCAAAAAGGGTATCCACCAATTCCTGTTTTTTTGATTTAAATTCTTCCAGAATAGGGCCTAACAAATAACCATCTGTGGCAAATGCATGTCCACCACAATTGAGCCCCGACTCAATTCTGAATTCACTTACCCAGATTCCTTTTTTTGCCAAATACTTTCCCTGTATCAAAGCCGAGCGGTAATCGCTCACCTTGATAATCACTTTTTTATTAAAGCCTCCATCTTCATTGACTTCAAATTCGGTGCACTTTTCTAAATAATTATATAACCTTGGGTTCATGCCGGCAGAAAAAATAATGGCCGAATTTTTTAAATCGCTTTTTGCGAAACCTCGCAATGCTGCAACGGCATCCGAGCCATCTTCTATTAACTCCCCTTTTTTTGTATAATTATTACGATCTGTTTTAGTCATTATATTCACGTCAATACTGCCCGGTATAATTTTTGATCTTAGGTAGGTAGCAATTTTCTCTGCTTCAGGTTTATTTTCTGTTACCATCATTTGCTGGTAAAGCTTTTTTATTTTACTGTCATCCGGTAACATTTCAAAATATTGAACAATTTCTGCGCCTTTCTCAAAAGCTGATTTTTTTAGCTTCTCTACCTGTGACTGCACAATGGTATTCACTAGGTTTAAATAATCCGTGATTCTTTTTGCCCTATAATCCACTTCATGATTGTCAATCGGTTGATAGGGCTGTTGAATAGTTGAATAATAATGGCTTCTCATTAATTCAATCAATCTATCCTCAACGATAGAGATTACAGAAGCAATGCCAAACCGCGCTACTTTTATGGGAGAGTCGATTGTAAAAGCCAACCCCATCACTGGAATATGAAACTTGTGTGGTGAAAGGTTTTTCATGCGATGAATTGATTTGATGTGTGATTTCAAAAATGTATACCGGCAGTTATGCGCCATTTTGGAATTAGCTATTAGAATTTAAATCGCTTTACTAAAAGTATTTACCCTTTGTGCGCTTTTATTTTCCCAAAGCTTTTCATCGATTGCCGAACAGATATTTCTGATAAAAGATTTTCCGAGACCCGTCACCTGAATTTTATTTTCCCGGATGGTCACTAGGCCATCCATTTCGAATATGCGCAATTTTGAAAATGCCATTGCTACAAAATCGGGGTTGAGCGATATGCTATCAAGGCTTGTTTTATTTTGACACATTAATTCCAACATTTTTTTTCTAATGATGATATCTTCCTCCGAAAGCAGATGTCCATTTACCAATGGCAATATTCCCTGGTTGACTTTTTGCTCATATGCCTCCACTTCTTTTTCATTTTGTGCAAATGCATTCCACGAATCGCTGATACTTGATACGCCCAGCCCAATGATTAATTTTGATTGGGTGGTAGTATAGCCCATAAAATTTCGGTGAAGTTTGCCCTTTGCTGCAGCTGTAAATAATGGGTCGTTCCGAAGGGCGAAATGATCCATTCCAATGCTAAAAAACCCTGCCGCTTCCAACAAGTCCTTGCCAGTATGATACATCTCCCATTTTTGCTCAGCCGACGGAAGGTCCTGCTCGGTATACCTTCTTTGCCCCTTGCTTTTCCAAGGCACATGTGCATAGGAATAAAAAGCAATTCGGTCAGGCATTAGTCCGGTGATCTTGCTGATTGAATAGTCCACACTTTTTACGGTCTGGTGTGGAAGTCCGTAGATTAAATCTATATTGATACTAGTATAATTGTATTTTCTGGCCCAATCAATCACCTCCTTGGTTCGCTCAAATGATTGGACTCGGTTGATGGCAAATTGTACGATCGGATCAAAGTCCTGCACGCCTACACTAATTCGGTTAAAACCAACCGCTGCCAATTTTTCAATATGTTCCTCTGTGGTATAATTTGGATGTACTTCAATGCTAAATTCGTGATGGAGACTTATCATGGCGCCGGCTGTAATCCCCTTTACCAGCCTAACGAGATTGTCTGCACTGAAAAAAGTAGGTGTTCCGCCTCCTAAGTGTATCTCTTTGATGACCGGGGCCGTGGGCAAGAGTGCGCGATAGATGGCCCATTCTTTTAATACAGTATTGATATAATCAGTTTCTACCTCATGATTTTTGGTGATCCTTTTGGTACAAGCGCAAAACGTACAAAGATTTTCACAAAACGGGCAATGAATGTAAATACAAAGCGCTCCGTTTTCAGCAGTAAATCTTTGTATTACAGACTGCTTCCAACTAGTCTCATTGATTGTTTCAAAATCCCAATACGGCACCGTTGGGTAACTCGTATACCTTGGAGTTGGCAGATCGTATTTTTCTAATAAATTTACTATTAAGGCACTCATGTTTTATTTTTTGCTAATACTTGTGGGCTGTATTGTATCAATAACTATGTGCACATTGTTTGAATGCGCGCATAGTTTACAAAGAACAACTGCAATTTAATAGCTATAAAAAAAAGAGAGGGTGATTCAGGTCATACAGATTAATGCGATAGCTCATAGAAAAAGGGAGGCAAAAAATGGTGGCTTCCACTATGGAATAAAGCAGCCACTTTATTATAAGAATAGAAAATTGAGATAAAGCTCCTATCTGCGAGAATCTGCGGGAGAATCTGCGAAAATCTGCGGGGAACATTTTTTTGTTTTTCCCGCTGATAAACGCAGATGAAATACCGCAGATCTGCACAGATTTGAATACAAAATTCAATCGAAAGCTCTGATCCGCGAAAATCTGCGGGGAATCTTTTTTGTTTTTCCCGCTGATATACGCAGATGAAATACCCCGCAGATCTGCACAGATATGAATACAAAATTCAATCTAAAGATCAGTTCTGCGAAAATCTGCTAGGAATAGTATAGTTATTGCTTTGGGAAATCTGCCCCGATGGTGGTTGCTTCCCAGGTATCAAAATCATGTCTTAATTCTTCCAGCTTCAAACGGCCGCCCTTTAATGCTGCTGCACCCAACAATAATCGCATCGGAGGATGTTCTGCTTCCACCACCTTAATAATTGCTTTTGCCGCCCTAACCGGATCGCCTGGCTGGTTGCCACTGATTGCCCGAATATCGCCCGTGTTTTTACCGGCAGTGTCTGCATAATCTGCAATTTTTATATGACTATCTTCTGCAGATCGGCCCGCCCAATCCGTTCTGAATCCACTAGGGGCAATTATAGTAACCTTAATGCCTAAGGGTGCGGTCTCCTTGGCAAGCGCTTCGGAAAGTCCATCCACCGCATATTTGGTGGCATTATAAAAACCCACCGCCGGAAAACTTCTTAACCCACCAATGGAAGAAATATTCAAAATATGACCACTTCTTTGATGGCGCATGACCGGCAAAACCTCCTGTATCATTTTGGCGAGGCCAAAAAAGTTAATCTCAAACATTCTACGCACCTGTTCTTCTTCGCTTTCTTCCACCGCAGCGAAATAACCAATGCCTGCATTGTTTACCAGCACATCTATCCGACCAAATTTTTGGAGCGTACTGCTGACTGCAGCTTTAATTTCAGCGGCTACCGTCACATCGAGTTTTACGGCCATCGCTGTTTCGGGATAATCTTCAATTATATCCATTATATCTGCAGGATTCCGCGCTGTTACCACTGCATTATAACCTACTGCCAATACCTCTTTTGCCAATTCGCGACCAAACCCGGTAGAACAACCTGTTATCAGCCAAACTTTATTCATAGCTTTTTTTTTAAAATTAATCAATGTACCCGGTAATAAATGACTTTTGGCATTAGGCTGATTCAATTCAAATTTCAACTGCTGCCCTTTTGTAGCTTAATTCAATATTCGACTATACCTTCGCAATGCAAACAATCCTTTTAACATGAGTAGTAATACCAATCCCGTTATGACGTATCAATTGCTGGGGAAGTCTTCCTTATTGATTAGCAAAATTGGATTTGGTTGTATGTCCTTACAACCAACACAGCAAGATTTTCCCTTTTTGATTGACCAAGCGATTGATAACGGAATTAATTTTTTTGATACGGCTGATCTCTATGATGCGGGTCAGAATGAAATCAATATCGGAAAAGCAGTTCGTGCCAAAAGAAACAAACTAATCATTGCTACTAAAGTGGGTAATCAGCTGAGGGCAGATGGAACTGGCTGGGACTGGAATCCTAGGAAAAAATATATTATCACTGCGGCGGAGCAGAGTTTACGAAGATTACAAACCGACTATATTGATCTCTATCAACTACATGGAGGCACCATAGAAGATCCCATTGACGAAACCATTGAAGCTTTCGAGTTGTTACAAGAGCAAGGGAAAATCAGGCATTATGGTATCTCTTCTATCAGGCCAAATGTAATACGTGAATATGTAGAGCGCAGTAATATCGTTAGTGTAATGATGCAATACAGTTTAGCTGACCGTAGACCAGAAGAAACATGCTTAGCGCTATTGAAAAAAAACAATATCGGTGTATTGGCAAGAGGAACTGTTGCGGGGGGACTATTGGCTGGAAAAATGGCTGCACCTTATCTTGGTTTTAGTGAAGCTGAAATAATGACTGTATCCAAAGCCGTTCAGGCAGCTACTCCTCCTAATAGTAAAGCAGTAGCAACTGCCATCCGGTTTGTATTGCAACAACCTGCCATCACTTCAGCAGTTGTAGGAATTAGAACAGAACCCCAGTTGAAGGAAGCCTTGCAGGCAATCGGCGATAGTGAAATTTCAGCAACAGCAGTCACTGCTTTAAACGAATCCATCCGATGTTTATTTTATGATCAACACCGGTAAGGCAAACAAACGTAACCAATATAACTAGCTAGGATTTTGCTTTCAGACCTGAAATTTGAACAATATGAAATTAATTGGAAGCATTCCACCTCGAAATATACTTTTGGAGCTGATTTAATTGCCTTTTTACTCTAGCCAAATCAAATTTTTGAGGATCAAAATTTGGACCTACCCAATGAGTCATTCTCTCGTATTCGGGATGAGTTTTATCTTGTACTATTTTCAGGAGTTCATTATAGCCATCTATGCCACCGCAGTCTTCGGGAGGGCAATTCAATTGGCCATCGATGCAAAGGGGAAAAATACCGTTATCCTCCACTTCACCCCATTTCTCAATAGATATTTCGTGTATCCAACAATCACGAAAATCGTACCGGTATTGAAAACTGTACTCATCTGAAGCTATAATGTCAACTAGGGTAAGGTTTTTGGCAGCTAGCACTTGGCTATTGCCAAATCCAAATTCACTTTCATCAACCATGCCAATACTATATCCGTCGACATTAAATTCAAATAAATGGTAATTTTTCCAGCCCATAGCAATTTGAATAATATGGTGCAATTCCAAGAAGGAAGTGTCTTCAAAAACAAATAGTCGCCTTGTAATCAAGGGCGAGGATCGAAGTAGGGTAACGGTAATTTGGACTATTTCTTTCAAAATTATTGTCGAATATTTTAAAACAAATATTTGCCTTTTAGCAGAATCGTTATTTAAAAATATATAATTATTGTCAATTTAACAAATATTTTAATGCTAATTTTCTTGTTGTCATCTCATCCAAATATCCGGTACCAATCATAAAAAACACTGTAAAAGGTGGTTTTGATAGAAGAGTACGTAATTTGCAAGGAAGGCGGAACTAGATAGCAGGCATAAAACCTGAGTGTCCATTTCAAGGCAGTCATCAAATATTTACTAATGGACGAGACTTTCGAGATCCCGGTATTGTACAGGGGGCAGGAATTATTATTTCCTGCAAGGCTATTGATATTGGGTTTTGTGCACAAATTTCAGGTAACGGTAGAGGGCCAGGACTTTTTTTTTGAAACTGACAACAATGGAGAATACAGGGCACTAATAGACCCAGACAACAAGGAAGGAGTAAAAAAATTAGATACTGAACTGTTTAAAGCTATTGCTGAAGCGATAGCATCCATCTTACATTAATGATCTAAGTAGTTATGTTTGCACAGATCGCATACCCCGAAGCATTGGCACCCGAAGAATTGGACAAGTTCTTAGCAAACGGATGGTTTAGGATGCGGCAAACTATTTTTACCACCAATTTTCTTCATTTCAACCAACAGTTTTATTCAGCCATTTGGCTTAGGGTAGCGATGGCAGAATACAAGGAAGACAAGAAATTTAAACTGCTTCAAAAGCTTAACAAAGCATTCAGCATTGAAATCAAAAAATCCGAAGCTGAAAAATTTAGCATGGCGCATGAACTACTTTTTCAGCAGTACCGCCAATCCATTTCGTTTGAGGTTTCTTCCTCTCTTCAAGAACTCCTTTTAGGCAATGAAACCCATTCCATATTCAATACCCATGAAGTTAATATCTACGATGGCGAAATCTTGATTGCTGCTGGCTTTTTCGACCTTGGTGAAAAAACTGCAGCGGGCATTACCTGTATTTATCACCCTGCATATAAAAAACATAGTTTAGGTAAATACCTAATATACCTAAAAATCAATTTTTGCCAACAGCAGCGGCTAGCATATTTCTATCCTGGCTATGTAGTTCCTGGCTATCCGCCCTTTGAATACAAACTTACGATAGGTAAAGCTACCCTTCAATACTTGCAAATGGCTTCGCAACAATGGCTCCCCGTAGAAACGCTCACCGTTTTACAAAATCCATTGCAGGATATGATTGCAAAACTTACTGATTTACAAATGCTATTAAACGCATTTGACATTCCTACTACTTTGCTATATTATCGGTTTTTTGAAGCCAATTTAAACCTCCATTATCTAGGTAATCAACTGTTTGATTTCCCGGTTTTTTTACATTGTTTTCCCAAAGTCCATTCTGCCAATTTAACAATTATCGCATTTGATGTATGTGATAATAATTACTACCTTTTACAAGCAAGCCCAATCATTCATCTCGGTCCGCATCAACAAAATAGCACGGTTTTTGAAGAAAGTTTACTGAACGTAGAAACTGCCATCTATGTTGCATCCAACAAGGATGAAATGGTAAGCTTTTTGGCTAAGCGCTAGGCTCAGTTTTGTTTAAGCTTCATTTGAACTAAAAATACAATGAGCGATTACAGATGATAAAAGCAATACAAAAACGAAATTGTCCATCGCTAGCCAAGCATGAAAAATATTTCTTTACGATTGCTGGGCTTAGTGGAATATAAATATTAATTTCAAACTTCTGGTTTTTCCAATATTCTTGAAGACGCTGTTTCTTTTAAATGATTGAATATTGATACTCAATCATTTTATTTCCAACTTTTCCTTTGAATGATCCCCGCCCTTGAAATCCTCTAATATCCATGAATAGGTTTTCTATTCTACTACTTTCCAAATGATCCATTTTTAGAAAAAATTGAAAAGCCATCAATAGTATATCGCAAAAAAATGGGCATTTAACAGGCCATGAAAAATAGCCTTTTGATGTTGCTAACAATATCCTATTTGAAATTCAACCTGTTTCAACACGTTATCTTAAAATGATATTTATGGAATATTCTTACAACGCCTATACCAAATTAATTAACAACCAAACTTATTATTTTGTAAAAAAACATGTACTCTTTCCTGAATTGAAAGACGTGGAACCGGTATTAGCTAATTATGGGATGCACATCGATTTTAACAAGGCTTGCAACATAGCGTCCATTTACGACGACAATATTCGGCAACAACTTTTTAAGGAAGCACAAGCAACTGTTCAACAGGCAAAACTGATTGATTTTAATGCAGTAAAATTTTCGAGAAAAATCTTTAAACGATAATTTTTTTATACCGCCGCGTTTCGTTTTATCTAGCATGGCATTTTTAAAAAAAAGGAGCCGGGATAGAAATCCAGCTCCGCTTTAAAATCCAATATCCTATGAAAAACCGAGACAAAAATACGGTTAATAATCATAAACTAAATGCCTTGAAAGATATATTTGATAAAAGGAAATGTTATTTTTTTACAGGAATGCCATTTGTTTATTAAATGCATATATTATAAGAAAAAAGTATAACAAAATGCGGATTTACGAATGCATTAAAACAATGCGGCTATCAATAATATGAATTTTCAAAGCAAAAAATAATGCCAATTCCCTTGCGAATGGCTCCTTATCCATTCCCCCATTGCCTTCCCTGAAAAAAAGATTAAATAATTCGACAGTTTTTACTTGTAGCATCGTCTTATAGGGTAAATGAATAATAATATGATGCGATTTTTAGGGTTGTCCCTTTTTTCAATGTTTTTTGGATTGGCTGTATTGGCACAAAGCCCTTCGTCTAAGGGTACTGTAAGAGATGAGGACAAATTACCTGTAATGGGAGCTACTGTGAGTGTTTTTTCAAAAAAAGACAGTTCTCAGGCGGGAAGAAAAAATACCGTAACTGATGCGAAAGGACGTTTCCAATTGCCTTTATTCGTAAAGGGAGGCTTTATTATTGAAATTAGCTCTATTGGATACGAAATATTTAGGAAAGAGATCAGTTCTGTAGAAGGAATGAAAGATTTGGCTGTCGTCTCCATTAAAAAGCAAGGAAAAGACCTACAGGATGTAACCATTGTTGCAAAAACACCTCCAGTAATATTAAAAGGTGACACATCAGAATTTAGTGCTAGCCAGTTTAAAGTAAACCCAGATGCCACTTCAGAGGATCTGATCAAAAAAATGCCAGGAATTACAGTGGCAAGGGATGGTACGGTTACCGCCCAAGGTGAACAAGTAAAAAAAGTCACTATTGATGGGAAAGATTTTTTTGGCGACGATGCATCCGCTGCGTTGAAAAATATGCCTTCGGATGTAGTGGATAAAATTCAGGTATTTGATAAATTGAGCGACCAAGCCCAGCTCACTGGATTTGATGATGGAAACTCTATTAAAACGATCAATATTGTAACCAAATCGACCGTAAAAAATGGACAATTTGGACGTTTTTTTGGCGGTGGCGGCACCGATGATAGGTATAGTAGCGGCGGTAATATCAGTTTTTTTAAGGGCAATAGGCGCATTTCTTTGGTCGGAAATTTTAATAATATCAATCAACAAAATTTCGCTTCACAAGATTTGCTAGGTCTTACCAGTAGTGGCGGCGGCGGCAGAGGCGGTGGAGGTGGCGGTAGAGGCGGCGGCGGAATGGATAATTTTATGGTTGGTCAAGCAAATGGCATTAACAAAACCAACGCGTTCGGTATCAACTATAGTAATCAGTTTACAAAAAAGCTATTGGTCACTGGGAGTTATTTTTATAATTACAGTTCTAATAATAATGAGTCTTTGACAAATACGGAGACTTTTTTCAATCCCAAAAATCAATTCAGCTTACAAAACAGCCAGTCGCTTTCAAAAAACAACAATCACCGGATCAACTTGCGGGTAGAGTATAAAATTGATTCGGCTAATTCAATCTTCATTGTTCCCAGTATTAATTTTCAGAATAATAATACTTCTGCTCTTTCATCAGCACAAAATTATTATGGCGCCGATGACTCACTTAATACTTCATTTACTAACAGGAGTACCGATAGATTGGGTTACAATATCAGAAACAATATTGGATTTCGCCACGCCTTTCCAAAAAAGGGAAGGTCCTTTTCTTTTGGCATCAATACCGTCTTTACAAAAAATGATGGCGAAAGTTATACGGATGCTAAATACCGGTTTTTTAAATACAGCCTTACAACAGACTCTGTTCAAAACCAATTTTATCAAAATCCTACCGACGGAAATACCATTGGGGCCAATATCACTTACACAGAGCCTGTAGGAAAAAAAGCACAGTTGCAGTTTGAATACCTTCCATCGATACAAAAAAATGAAACCGATCAGCAAACTTATTTGTTTGATGGCTCCGCCTATTCAAAATTTGCTCCGAGTTTATCCAATCAATTTGCCAATACCATTACTACCAATAATACTGGAGTCACTTATAGGCTAGGTAAAAGCCGTGATGAACAGATTTCATTTGGGGTAAACTTGCAACATTCTACTTTAGAGAGCGAGCGAATTTTGCCAACCAGTTCGAGCGTTCATCAAGGGTTTTCCAATATATTGCCTAATGCGATGTGGCGAAAAAAAATCAATCAAAAAAGTAATATCAACTTATTCTATCGAGGATCCACCATATTTCCTACCGTAAGTCAATTGCAAGATGTGGTAAATCTTTCCAATCCTTTAAGGGTTAGCAGTGGTAACCCAAGTCTTAAGCAATCATTTACCCAATTTGTTTCGTTCAGGTATACTTTTATCAATTCCAAAACCAGCAGAAGCTTTTTTACCAATTTGTATTTGCAAACAGCCAGTGACTTTATTACGAATGCCACCTATATTGCTACAGCAGATTCTATCATTCAGCAAAATATTGTTATAAAAAGAGGTTCGCAACTAACAAAATCGGTTAACCTAGATGGATATAAAAGCTTGCGAACCTATTTTACCTATAGCATGCCCGTGATAACAATTAAAACGACTATTAATTTTAGTACTGGTTTCAGCTATGCCAAACTTCCAGGATTGGCTAACTATAATGCTACCACCACTAATAATTATACCTATACTAATGGAATTGTATTTGCAAGTAATATTAGTCAATTTGTAGATTTTAATATTTCATATAACAGCAATTATAGTGTTGCCAAAATAAACGCCTTCAATAGTTCCACTACCAAATATGTAAATGGGGTTGCTGGAGCACAGCTCAATTTGCTAAACAAAAAGGGATGGTTCTTACAAAATGATGTGTCGAATCAAAGCTACAGCGGTTTAACGGATGGGCTTAACCAGAGCTACTGGTTGTGGAATGTGGCAGTAGGTAAAAAATTATGGAAGAAAAAAGCAGCAGAAATAAAACTATCTGTTTTCGATTTACTAAAACAAAACCAAAGTATCATAAGAACGGTCACCGGTGCATATATTGAAGATTCGAGAAACCAGGTATTACAGCAGTATTTTATGCTTACTTTTAGCTATAGCCTTAAAAATTTTGGTGTAGCTGCAAAGCCTGCTTTCAACGGGGGTGGGAGCAATGGTCAATATAGGGATGGAATGAGGCCTGGTGGCGGAGGTAGTGGTTATGTCCCTGGTTTTTAATCACCTTATTTAAGTATTTTTAGGTAGACTTAATGAATCAAATGTGGTAAATCAACCAAAAGAATTAATCAGTAAATTACAAAAAGGCGATCAATTGGGATTTGTCACTGTAATGGATCTGTATCAAAATATGGTGTATAATACTGCCCTTGGTATTGTACAAAATGAGGCAGATGCAGACGATATTACGCAGGATGTTTTTGAGCAGGTATTTATTTCAATTGGTTCTTTTAAAGGCGAATCAAAATTGTCTACCTGGCTTTATAAAATCACTATTTCAAAGTCATTGGATCATGTAAAAAAGAAGAAAAGAAAAAAAAGGTTTGGTTTAGTACAAAGTTTATTTGGAGCCTCGGACATTGAAAAATATTCTCCAGTAGAATTCAATCATCCGGGTGTACAGTTAGAACAAAAAGAAAGAGCCCGTGAATTATTTGCTGCGCTGCAACAATTGCCTGATAAACAAAAAATAGCTTTTATACTTCATAAAGTAGAAGGCCAGAGTTATCAAGAGATTGCTGAAATAATGAACAAAAGTTTATATGCCATTGAAGCACTAATGGGCAGAGCAAAAGCAAATTTAAAAATATTGTTACATAATTATTATTACAAAAATTTATCGGACCAATAAAATTTCCGTTATGAATAAAAAACAATCGATCGACCAATTCGTTGAACAAGCTTTTGATAGCATCAACCACATTGAGCGGGCCAGCGTAAAGCCATTTCTTCTTTCGCGTGTTAACAATAGAATGTTCGCGAAAAAAGGTAATAGCTGGTGGGAAAATGCAGCATTGCTAATCGGCAAGCCCAGTTTTGCAATACCAGGTTTAGCAATGCTGATGCTGATTAATTTAACTGCCGTTATTTTTTATGCTACTGAGCCATCTGCATCAATTTCAGAACAAAATATCCAGGCATCTACCGAT
>JBIIVV010000367.1:0-2542 GCA_044339235.1 Ferruginibacter sp. | reverse complement strand
GCATAATTCCTGACTTCACCATCACCCGCACTAAAAAGCTTAAGCAGTATTTTGGCATCTTTGGGTAGAAGCGGAAAATGGGCATTGATTTCACGGTTGTCAAGATCGGCAGTTTGAAAACTAGTTCCCGAGGCATTTTTTTGAATATGCAGTGTTTGTAAAATGGCAACATTTTTCAATAACTGTTGCGGCATAAGCAACAGGCCGGTTTTATTTTTATCTGTAATCAACATCATCAATTGTATTCGGCGGCAAACTTAATTATATAAGGCTGGATTTCCATAATTTAAAAAAACGTCGGGGATTAATGGATAATGGATAATTGAAAACTGATAACGGATAACTGGATAATTGATAACTGAATAATGGATAACTGAAAATGTGCTGGATGAAAGGGGTGAATGGTGAATGGTGAATGGTCAATTGTGAATGGTCAATTGTGAATGGTCAATGGTCAATGGATAATTGAAAACTGATAGTGTGCTGGTCGAGTCTACATTCTATTTCAGAAAAAGTAAAATGACCGAATTTTTACCATTGACCATTCAATCACTTGTTGACGTATTCATCTAACCGCCGTCAGGGTTTACTACCGCTGACGGGGTTCACTCAGCAGCAAGCTGGCCGAACTTTCACCATTGCCCATTCATCGTATTAAAAATCAAACAATCATTTATTTGGGTCCCTGCTCCTTTGTCCGCATTTTCACCAGTAATTGCATAAGCCGCCTCTTTTGGTTCGGTTCCGCCGGAGGCGGAATTATTAAAATGGCGCAGCAAATTTTAATAAAGAAGCAAAAGCAGCGGCGTTGCAGTTACGCAGCCCCGCCGGCTGCGGAGGCGAAGGGTATGAATTTAAAAGAGGGATGACGAATGGATAACTGATGAATGGATAACTGAATAATGGATAACTGAATAATGAATAACTGATAGTTGATAACTGAAAATATGCTGTTTAAGTAATCAGTATATTTGAGCAGCAGAAAAAAAACAAAGCCCGGCCGGCATTGATGAGGCCAACACAGTAACAGCTGAAGGATGAAAAAAATAAAACATACCGCTTTTTATATCCCCCTTGGGGTAGATAAAGATTGGCTATTGGTTCAAATAAAAGCAGGATCGCTTTTTAACTTTCCGGCATCCTTACAAACCATGGAGGGGGAAATTTTCTCCAACAGCCTGTTGCAACATTTTATTGATGAAGAAATTCGCCACGATATAGTGGAGGTTGCGATGGATCATTCCAGCACATTAAGGTATGCTTCGAGCGGCGAGCAAAGAAAGGCATTGCTTACCCACCTAATTGCCAAAAAGCCAGGGTATTTAATTATCGACGGGGTATTTGAAAGTCTGGATATTGCGGCAAGGCAATCTATTATATTGACCCTGCAAAACTTGTCGGCCAACACCTTGATTATGCAGATTTTTAACCGCAAAGATGAATTGCTGCCTTTTATGGAAACTGTGTATTGTATCCAGGAGCATGCTATCATCGGCTGCTATACTCCAGATTCGTTTGAGCATGCATTTGCCAAGTCGGGGGAAGTTTTTTCGGGCAGCATTCCTCCGCCGCTTTCGGTTTTGAGCATTCCGCAGGGGCCGCTGGTAAAAATGACTGATCTGTCGGTTCAATTTGATGGAAGGCCCATCCTTCAAAATATTTGCTGGGAAATCAATGCAGGAGAGTTTTGGCAATTGTCTGGCCCCAATGGTTCGGGAAAAAGTACGCTGCTCGCTTTGATAACAGGCGACAGTGCCAAGGGCTATGGGCAAGACCTGGTACTTTTTGGCACTCGAAAAGGCAGTGGAGAATCGGTATGGGAAATAAAAAAAAGGATTGGCTATTTTACGCCAAAGATGAGCAGTCAATTTGAGCGGCAAGATTCCATCGAACAAATGATTCTGTCGGGTTTCTTTGATTCTGTAGGCTTGTACATACAACCCAGCGACAGGCAGTTGCAAATTGCAAGGCAATGGTTGTTGGTGATTGGGATGGAGAAAAATAAAAACCAACCCTTTCGATTGTTGTCGGAGGGCAGGCAGCGGATGGTGTTGGTGGCAAGGGCCATGGTAAAACATCCGCCCTTACTGATATTGGATGAGCCCTGCGCTGGTTTGGATGATGAAATGGCAGCCCTGTTTACGGCACTCATTCATACCATTGCTGCGCAAACCAATACGGCCATTCTCTATGTGTCGCACAAGGAGGAAGCGGGACTATTGCCCGACAAGATCTTCCAACTTTCGCCCAATACCGAAGGCTCAATAGGCGTTGTAATATAGCCGGGACGGGCAGTAACAAAAATATTTATTTTGGCAGACAGAATATAAAATCGATCTGCCGTCTCAATCTAAGACTACTCAAAGATTGCCCCCATTCCGCAAAAGTTTTTTAACTGATTGCGATGCGCCTAGTACCTTTTCTTTGGCCCCCGTTGTTTTTTGGAATGATCAATTGCAGTATGCCATTTTCATAGCTGGCCTCCATTTTGTCTGCGTCCACCACCTCTTTGGGCAGTGTAAAAAGCCTTACAAAAGACTGG
>JBIIVV010000366.1:0-2549 GCA_044339235.1 Ferruginibacter sp. | reverse complement strand
TAACAAATCGCTATTTTTTTTAAACTGTCTCTGTTTTCTTACTTTCCATCTCATTATTAACCAAACAGTCAAGTAAATTTTAAAAGTTTATAAGGGAGTTGATAAAACGATTAAGCATATTTATAGGGTACTTCTTGAAATTAACTTTTGTTAAAATACAATAGGATAAATCATTATAATAGAATTGCAGTACTCATTTTAAGCCCATTTTCTAAAAATTTTCAGTGAATCTTGCTAAAATTGTAGTGTTTACCATAATTCATTTCATAGTATAAGTGAACATTTTTTTAATTAGCTCAATTAAAAAAAGAGGCCCCTATTGCTAGAGGCCTCCGTCATATTTCTTTACTTTTTTGAAACAAACTATTGGGTTGCTGCATCAATCGATACTAGATGAATTAATGGGTGATGACGATAATAAGAATAAACTAGTACACATTCGATTCTCACCCAATTACTACTCACAACATTACCACTAACTAGTTTTATTAATCTGTTTAGGATGAAGCATCGTTAGTTGTAAAATAATAGCAGCCAGAACTACAACACCCAATATAGCAAAGTCTCGTCCCAAATTTCCTGAATCTGCTGATTTACCTAAAAGAGTAGTAATGAATGCTCCAGAAGAAATACCTACTAGATTCATTAATCCATAACCTGTTGCGCGATGCCTTGGTAATGCGAACTGACAAAGAATCGGCATATTGCTAACATCAAAAATACCAAAACCAAAACCGAATCCAATTGCACCAATTACAATCGGTACAATGCTTCCAGACAATGATAAAAGTAATAAAGAAGGAATAGTTAATGCCAATCCAATTACGCCTGTATAAATTCTACCTCGTAAATTTCGGTGAACCCATCTATCGGAAATTAATCCGCCCACAAGTACGCCCACCAATGAAGAAAGTGATAAAGTAATGGTCGATAAAGGTCCTGCATACTCCATCTTAATATTCAAAGAAGAAGCAATTAGTGTAGGAAGCCAATTTTTTGTTGCCCAGCCAGGAAAACTAGGCGAGGCAAAATAAAATAATATTACCCAAAAAGAAATACTGCCCAGCAAGGTTTTCATTCCTTTAAATGATTCGGCAAACTCTTGAACAAAAGTACCTCGAACGAGTTGCTCATCTTCATCATTGCGTTTTTCTTTTAAGAAAATCATCAACACAACACTATAAAGAGTACCAATTAATCCAAATACATGGAAAGTGGTTTGCCAAGAAAAATTAGTTGAAAAAATTGCGCCAAAGCCACCCATCGCCTGTCCAAGATAAGTTCCAGTCATATGAATTCCAACAGCTAATGAACGATTTTTACCTTGGTGATAATCAACAATCATTGCCATCGCAGTAGGCATATAAAAAGCTTCACTTACTCCCATTATGGCCCTTAATACATATAACTGATTAAAGGTTTTTGCAAAACCCATCAATAAAGTGACAGCAGAAAAAATAAATAAGCTAGATATAATTAACCATTTGCGATTGACTCGATCTGCGATAATTCCAGAAACAGGACTCATAAAAGCATAGATCCATAAGAAGATAGCCATTAATATTCCAAAATTTTCAGCTCTATTTAATTCAGCGAAATCAGGCGTCATCGACTGTTTCATGGTAGCAATCATTTGTCGATCTACATAATTTAGAAAGGCAACAAACCATAAAAGACCAACAACTACCCAAGGATAAAAATTTTTATTTTTCATATGCGCTTTAATTGTTCTAAATTAATAAGGGTATTACCATTCTCCTTTGCCACCGAATTTATTTTTTACATTTTTCCCAAATTCTGTTGCCGCTTCATTGATTGACTTCAATACATCAATCAGTTTTTTCCCTGCCGAACTTCGAGCAGCTGGAATTAGAGTCTGACATTCATTGGAGTCCATGAATCGAACCGCATCCAATAAATTGCTTTGATCCTCATCTGGAATAACTAAAAAGCCATGCTTGTCTGCATGAATCAATTGACCTGGTTCAATCTTTCGTCCAAAAACTTCTACGGAACAATTCCATCGAACCGGACAGCTATAAGCATGTCCAACACACATTCCTTTGGCGAGGGCTTTAAACCCTGCATTATTCATTTCATCCACATCGCGAATCGCACCATCAATAATGGTTCCAACGCAACCTAATGCTTTGTGAATATTGCTATTTACTTCACCCCAAAATGCGCCATACAATCCGGGTTTGTCTAGATCCTGCACCACAACGATTTTTGGTCCGGGTATTGAAGCAACATAGGCTCGGTATTGAGCCCATGAATCTGGATTGGTTTTTGGATGTTCTGCATTTCGAGGTTCAATCACCACTGTAACTGCATAGCCTACCATTGGACCCATCTGCGGCATAAAATCTGTTACTGGTTCTAAATTAAAGCCATCCTCATTGGGTCTTTGCTTAGTAACTTGTTCCCAACCATTGTATACAGAAGGTGTATTCCAACGTTTTAACTCTAACAATTGAGCATGGGTTAATTGAGTATTCGAATCCATAACAATACGTCTTTTTTCTTTAAAATTTTTATAATTGCAAAAA
>JBIIVV010000130.1:0-9168 GCA_044339235.1 Ferruginibacter sp. | reverse complement strand
AAAAACTGAACTCCATCCGCAATGGTATTGATTAAATTCGTCTCATACCTGTTGAGCGGTTCATAAATTAATTGTACGCCTAGGGACCCAGCATGTCTGCCTAAATAGTTTAATCCATCTGCAAGCCATTCCAATGCCTGAACCCGATCTACTCCTGCTACTACATTTCCCTGCATTGACCCAATAATAGCGGGGGCCTGAAATGATGCACCAAACGAAATCATTTGAGCTATAAATTCAATTGCCTTTTTTCGTATCGCTTCATCCGGATCTGTCAATGTTAACCCTTGTATTACCTTTCCAGCACCGGTTCCTACCGCGGCGATTTGAAGGGTATATTTTTCTAATAGCAATTTCGTTGCTGCCACATCCAGCGCATCTGACGAAGCTGTAAATAATTCTACCGCATCAAATCCCAAAGCAGCAGCATCTGCCAAACTTTGCTCCAAATCATCCCAATAAATCCAAGGACCCGATTTGATTGCTGGAACTAAGGCGATTGTTGCACAAGATTGTATCATATTTTATAAGTTAAAATCAATCATGATTTTTGTAATCCCTTTCGGATGAGTAGCCCAATCTGCCAAAGCAGCGCCCGCATCAGCTAGTGAAACTACTTTTGAAATAACTTCCTCCACAGGAAATTTACCTGCCTCTAAATAAGCAATTACTTCTGGAAATTCATCTGTACAATTCCTTGACCCTACAATTTCAATTTCCTTTCTAACAAAAATTCCTGTATTAAATTCTACCGGTGATTTTGCATAGCCAATGCAAACTACTCTACCGGTATAGGCTACTTCATCTACTGCAGCCCTGTAAGTCAGGGCGCTTCCTACGGCCTCGATAATCACATCAGGCCCATCTCCATTTGTGATGCGCATGAGTGCTTCATGCAAATCTTCTTTGCTCGTATTAATGGTGTGGGCTACCCCAATCTTTTTTGCAATCTCCATTTTTGAATCGTCGATGTCAATAGCAATTACTTCAGCACCTCTATTCACTGCAGAAGCAATAGCTCCCATGCCTACAATGCCACATCCAATCACCGCCACTCGGTCTTGACTACTTACTTTGCCACGTGCAGCTGCATGAAAACCTACGGTTAAAGGCTCTACCAACGCTAACTCTTTCAAAGAAAGGGTGGAGGAAAGATATAAATCCTGCCAATGTATGGTAATGTAATGGGTCATAGCACCAGGGCGCCTAACACCCATCGTCTTGTTGTCTTGACAAGCATTCCTTCGACCCTTCCGGCATGAAATACATTTTCCACAATTTAAATAAGGGTAAACAGTCACCCTATTCCCAATTTTAAAAGTAGCGGGCACTTGGCTTCCCATTTCTTCAATAGTGCCTCCTACTTCATGGCCTAACACATTTGGATATTCTTGTAATTCAAAAAGTCCCTTAAAACCATTTAAATCTCCGCCACAAAATCCTACCATTCCTATTTTCAATAAAACTTCATCAGGCCTAGGTAGGGGTTTTTCAATTTCTCTAATCTCAGTTTGGCCGATGGCCGTAAGAAATAATGCTTTCATAATAATGTTATGGACGTGGAATATTGTTTTCTGGCTGGCCTTCGAACCACATTACATTTTTAACTGGCGCAATCACAGCAGCCAACTCATCTAAAATACCTGCTGGAATTTTAAAATCTACCGCAGCCACATTTTGTTGAATATTAGACAAATGATTCATGCCTACAATGGTAGTAGCAATAGCTGGATGATCCATCGCATAGCGCATTGCTACATCACTTAATCGAACCCCATATTTTTTACAAATTTCCAATAAAGCAGGTTGAACCGCCAGCATCTGCTTAGGTGCATTATGCCATTCAGGTAGGGCTGCGTCTGATAAAACCCTTTGCAGGAGTGGCGCGGCATTCATCAGGCCAAAGTTTTTTTCTTTCGACAAGGGTACTAGTTCATCATTTATTTCATCTTGAAGTAAATTATAATGGGCCCAAGAAAGAACCGTATCCAATTCTACTTGCCTCGCTATTTCTGCTAGATACCTTACTGGCAATCCTGTAATTCCAATAAACCTTGCTTTTCCCGAAGCTTTGATTTTTTCTATCGCCGGCATCGCCTCATTCAAAATCTGCTCCTTCGATACAAATTCAATATCATGAAGTTGGAACAAATCCACATAATCAGTTTGCAATCTTTGAAGCGATTCATCGATACTAGCCATGATACGCTTGGCAGAAAAATCAAAAGCACGCAGATCATAGCGGCCACATTTAGTAGCCAAAAAAATACCCTTCCGTTTTCCCAACAATGCCTTTCCTAAACGAGTTTCGGCTAGCGTGATTCCGTAAAAAGGGGAAACATCAAAAAAGTTTACGCCGTGATCTATTGCATAATGAACGGTATCAATACCTTCTTTTTCATCACAAACATCAAAAACATTTCCAAGTGGGGAAGCTCCAAATCCTAAAACGGAGATGAGCTCATTCGTCTTACCTAATTTGCGGTATTCCATCAGTAATTCTCAATGAGGTTAAAAAGGTTTTAAACAAATATAAAGGATTTTTATTTTGAAGCCCCTTCAGAAAAACACTCCTTTACTTTTATAGGAAGGCTTACAAGCCGGACCCCCTTTCTGCAATTTTAATTGATCAATTTTCCCAATTCAGTCAAATTGAATGATACCGCAACATTTGTTGGCCATCCCTGCCAATCTCATTGGTCAGTCATTGAAAATCTCGGGCATTTCCTATGACTTTCGTATATTTAGAAAAGTCGGTATATGTATAAAGGCCTTAGTTGATAGGATAACAATTTGATATTTTTAAAACTTTGGTTACTTTGAATTTCAACAATACCTTGAGTTATATTTTGTAACCTAAACATTTCTAAAACAAGAACGATGAAAAACTGGACGATGGCGGTATTCTTTATATCCATTTCAATGGGTAACTTACTATTTGCCCAATCAATTGCCGAACTAGATGCCAAGCGGGTATTATTGCCCAATGGTTGGTCCATTACACCAGTAGGTAAAAATATTGGTTTGGGAGACCTTCCTTTAAATATGGCCATTAGCAACAATAAAAAATGGATGGCAGTTACTAACAACGGTCAGAGTATTCATTGTATTCAATTAATCGATATTGCAAAAGCCCAAATAGTTGATAGCATGTTTATTCCAAAAGCATGGTATGGACTGGCTTTTAGTAGTAATGACCAATCCCTCTATGTTTCTGGTGGGCATGATAATCGAGTAAATAGATATGCAATTAATAATAGCAAATTGCAGTTAGTGGATTCATTTATATTAGGCAAACCTTGGCCCAATGCCATTGGTACTGCAGGTCTTGATGTAGATGAATCTGTTCATAACAAATTGTTTGTGGTATCAAAAGAAGCAAAAAGTTTATATGTATTTGACTTGGGTACGAAACAACTCATCAGCCAATTACGATTGGCTGCAGAAGCATACGCTTGTAAACTGTCTCTTGATAAAAAAGTATTGTATATCAGTCTTTGGGGAGATAAAAAAGTATTGGTGTATGATATCGGAAACTCAAAGATTAGTGCAGAAATTGCAGTAGGGGATCATCCAAATGAAATGCTATTGAACAAGAAAGGAGATTATCTTTTTGTTGCCAACTCACAGGATAATACGGTTTCAGTGATTGACACTAAAAACAATACGGTAATTGAAACCTTAAGTGCAGCATTGTATCCAGCTTCCCCAAGCGGATCCACCAGCAATGGTTTGGCATTGAGCGAAGACCAGAAAACACTCTATATTGCTAATGCAGACAATAACTGTCTTTCGGTTTTTGATGTGTCGGTGATATCAAAAAGCAAATCAAAAGGATTCATTCCTGTTGGATGGTATCCTACGAATGTGAAAGTGGTAGGTAAGCAAGTGTATGTATTAAATGGCAAGGGGTTGACTTCCTATGCCAATCCATTTGGCCCAAACCCAATCGATAAAAAACAAGTAGTATTAAGCCATGCAGCTGACATTGCCAAACCGGTGAATGTGCAATATATAGGGTCTTTGATGAAAGGCTCACTCAGCATATTTGTTGAACCTTCCAAGCCTCAATTGGCTATTTTTTCTAAAGCAGTGTATAAAAATACTCCTTATACTAAGAACAAAGAACTGAATGCAGAAGGAGAAGCGGGCAATCCTATTCCGATGAAAGTAGGTGATCAATCGCCTGTCAAATACGTGTTTTATATTATCAAAGAAAATAGAACCTATGATCAGGTTTTGGGTGATGTAAAGGGAGGTAACGGCGATACCAGTTTGGTATTGTTTGGAGATCATGTTACGCCCAATCAACACAAGTTGGTAAGAGACTATGTATTACTTGATAATTTTTATGTGGATGCAGAAGTAAGTGCTGATGGCCATAATTGGAGCATGGGCGCTTATGCAAATGATTATGTAGAAAAAAACTGGCCAGCCAATTATGGCGGAAAAGGAGGCACGCATGGAACGTCGGCCACATTAAAAATAGGCAATAACAAAGATGGTTTTATCTGGGATTTTTGCGCTAAAAATAATGTGAGTTACCGTTCTTATGGAGAATTCGTAGCGGATGATTTTGGTGTAAGGCCAAGATTGGAATCTTTAAAAGGACATGCCGCTGCATTTGCACCCTACGGACTTGGAGTTAAGGATACGTTACGATATAGACAATGGCAAAAGGATTTTGATTCCTTGATAGCCATTCAAGCTGTTCCAAAATTTAATACCATTCGAATGGGGAATGATCATACAGAAGGGATGCGTGCCGGAAGCCCAACACCTTATGCGCATGTGGCAGATAATGACTTGGCCGTAGGTATGTTGATTGATCATTTGAGCAAAAGCAATATTTGGAAAGAGTCGGTTGTTTTTATTCTAGAAGACGATGCACAAAATGGCCCCGATCATGTGGACGCACACAGAAGTCCCGCATATTTAGTAGGCCCTTATGTAAAACGTAATTTCGTAGATCATACCATGTATACCACATCTGGCATGCTTAGAACCATGGAACTGATTTTAGGTCTTCCTCCAATGACCCAGTATGATGCCGCTGCAACTCCTATGTGGCGCTCATTTACTAGCAAGCCAGATTTTACTGTTTTTAATCATTTGCCAGCGAATATTAACTTAAGCGAAAGGAATCCTAAAAACAATGCGGGTTCTGCAATGGCATTGCTCTCCGAAAAATATGATTGGAGCAAGGAAGATAGGGTGCCAGATTTAGTGATGAATGAAATTCTTTGGCAGGGAATTAAGGGCAAGCCCGCCCCTTCGCCGGTTAGGGCTGCATTTGTAAAAGAACAACCTAAAAAAGACAAGGACTAGGAACAGCCGAAAAAAAAATTTTCAAAGGGTGTACGATTTTGAAATCGTACACCCTTTTTTTTGGATAAAGTCCCTGCCAGCTTTTGAGAAATTGGAAAACAGCGGTAAATGAATTGAATTAGCCGAAAGTTGAGGTCTAGTTAAACTTGAACTATTTTGTGGCGTAATCTCAAAAATGGTTTTTCTATTATGAGATGCAGTAAGTAAGCAAAGAATAAGCAATTGACAATAGCAATAAAAAACAGTACGTTAGCGCCAAGGTTAAAGTTGTCAAGAAAATAATGTGTTAAATGAATGATTCCCTTGTGGAATAAATAAAATGCATACGATAGGGTTGCAATTAGCGATAGCAATGTTGAATTTAATTTATATAAAAAACTAGTTGGACTGATTGCCCCAATAACGATCAACCCATAACCAATAGCAATTAAAGGGAATCCAACAACAGAAGCATTGAAGGTCCTTTGATCATAGCATAAAAAATAGGATAGCGTTAAAACGAGACTACCTAGCACAATAGACAGGTTTCCGTAGGTTGAAATTTTTTCCCAAGCCGATTGATAGAATATATAAATTCCTGCAATGGCAACCCCCGCCAATAATCCATCAAGGCGGTTATAAGTAGGATAGTACACATATTGGTACCAGTAGATCGAACTATTGGCTTCTTTGATATTGGATAGATAAAAATTAGTATAGCTATAAATTCTAAAAATAAATCCAATTAAAAAAAGCGCTATCAATAACCAATATGATTTATTAATTATTTTTCCATATTGCAAAAAGACTAGGGTAATGGGCAAGAATAAATAAAAATGTTCTTCTACACAAAGTGACCATGCATGAGAAAAAGTTCCAAAATCTTTTAAATTAAGCCCGAAGTTTTGTGTGAAAGTTAGAAATTTCCATAATGGAGGCAAGCTTTCTCTTTCTCGGAAAAATGGAAAAATAAAATATAGGACAAGAATAAATAAAAATGCGGGGACAATTCTAAAAAATCGTTTTAAAAAGAATTGCTTGAATGAAATAGTTTGCCCTTTTTTTATTTGTGCAAATAATTGAGATGAGATTAAGAAACCGCTTAAAACAAAAAATAAATCTACGCCGGTCCAACCAAATTTTGTAATAAAGCCCAACCATTTGGGGGCTCCATTACTTAAGCCGGCATAATGATATATAAACACAAAGGCAATGGCTACAGCACGTAAATTGTCAAGTCCGTATAGTTTTTTCTGGATAGGAGGATTCAATTTGAATGTATATTTTTAGTATTTCAGTCGTACTGAGTAGTTCCAAATGGGCGCCCATACTCAGCGCTGCAATCAAGAGCAAGTTAAATAATCTATCTGAAGATTCAGGTAATTGATATTTCTTATTCATGTGGAATTGTAGACTGATATGGCTATAAGTATATTTTTGAAACGATTGCGTCATCCAACGTTTTTGTAGCGGTTTCAATTTTTTGATTCTCTGCTAGCAGATTTATTAGATAAATTTCCCTATATTTATTGTGTGATTTCTAAGTCCGAAATGAGAAAACCATGAAAAGCGAGTATTTTCATTAAGTATTACCATGAATTTCACAGTAAATCCAATAGAGATATCATCAAATAATCATCTTGCTGTATGAAGGTTTCACTTAAAATATTTTGTGTAATTTCTTTCTTTGTAATTGTTACTGGATTATTTCAGGCATGCAATAATCAGGAAGGAAATCTGCAGGTGTCGGCAAAAATGCCAGATTCCGTTAGCTATAATTTTGATATTCGACCCATCCTCTCGGACAAGTGCTTGACTTGCCATGGCCCCGATGCCAACAAACGCAAAGCTGGTTTAAGATTAGACCAGGCGGAGAGCGCTTATCATGCGTTGAAAGAAAACCCTACAGCACATGCATTGGTGCCGGGAAAACCCGACTTGTCTGAAGTTTTTTTGCGGATCAGCTCAAAAGACACGGCTATGGTCATGCCTCCTCCTGAGTCGAATTTAAAACTGACACAACATGAAATTGACCTGATTGAAAAATGGATCCGTCAGGGTGCGAAATATGAGAAACACTGGTCGTTTGTGGCCCCGAAAAAGGTTCCTCTACCAAAGGTTGAAATGACCGAATGGCCAAGAAATGAAATTGATTATTTTATATTGGCGAAGCAAGAGCAAAAAGGGCTACAACCCAATGAAGAAGCGGATAAAGAAAGATTATTAAAACGCCTAAGTATTGATCTTACAGGACTGCCTCCTTCATTGAGTATGATGAATGCGTTTCTGGAAGATAAAAGTCCTGCTGCCTATGAAAAAGTAGTGGATCAGTTAATGAAAAAGCCTTCCTATGGAGAAAAGATGTCTTTGCTTTGGCTCGACCTTGCTAGATATGCCGACTCGCATGGATATCAAGATGATGGTTATAGAACTCAATGGCCTTGGCGCGACTGGGTTATTCATGCGTTTAATAAAAACATGAGTTACAAAGATTTTGTAACCTGGCAGTTGGCCGGAGACTTGATTCCCAATTATACCCAAGAGCAATTGCTGGCCACAGGGTTTAACCGAAACCATAAGGTTACTGAAGAAGGGGGTGTAATTGATGAAGAATACAGAATGATGTATGTTACAGATCGTACGGATCTTTTTGGAAAAGGCCTTTTAGGGGTTACCTTAGAATGCGCCCATTGCCATGATCATAAATATGATCCCTTTTCGCAAAAAGATTATTACCAGCTTTTTGCCTTCTTCAATAATGTTAAGGAAGATGGTATTGAATCAGTTATTGGGGGCCCGGAAACCTATGCTAAAAAGCCGTTCATGGAGATCTGCAATGAGGATGTTAAAAATATGCTCAGTTTTATCAATAAGGAAGATACCAATAAACTGATTGTATCTGTAATGGGCGACCAAGATACGATTCGCAAAACGCATATTCTTCAACGTGGGCAGTATGATGTACCAGGCGATGAGGTAGAGGCGGGAACACCCGCTTCGATTTTACCTTTTAAAGCAAGTTATACTAAAAATAGAATGGGCTTGGCTAACTGGTTATTTGATCAGGAAAATCCGCTTACAGCAAGGGTGTTTATCAATTTATTGTGGCAGGAAATTTTTGGAAGAGGTATAGTAAAAACTTCCGGCGATTTTGGTATGCAGGGCGAACTACCTTCCAACCCGGCATTATTAGATTGGCTGGCGGTTGATTTTATGCAACATAATTGGGATATTAAAAGGCTGATGAAGCAAATGGTGAAGTCTGCCACTTATAGACAATCGGCTGAAATTACGAAAGAAAAATTGGCCAAGGATCCTGAAAATATATTGCTTGCTCGTGGACCACGGTATCGGATAGAGGCTGAATTAATTAGAGATTTTGTGTTGTCAAGTAGCGGCTTGCTGAACACCAATATCGGCGGGCCAAGTGTGAAGCCTTATCAGCCCGATGGTTTATGGGAAGGTGCTACTTCTGGCAGGGGATTATTATCCGTGTATAAACAGGATCATGGAAAAGAGTTGTATAGGCGCGGCATGTATACACTGATTAAAAGAACCGTGCCTCCAGCATCTATGGGCATCTTTGATGCCAGCAACCGTGATATCTGCGAAGTAAAAAGGCAAAGAACCAATACACCATTACAAGCATTGGTGATGATGAATGATCCAACCGTATTGGAAGCATCTAGGGTATTGGCTGCAAAACTTTTTAAGGAAAATGCAGATGTTAAAGGAGCGATAACAAGGGCATTTCGGTTAATCGTTTGTCGCAAACCACATGAAGACGAAATACAGATTTTGTTTAAATATTACACCCAACAAGCAAGTTCAATCGACGCATTGTCTGCGAAGAAGATGCTT
>JBIIVV010000129.1:0-9178 GCA_044339235.1 Ferruginibacter sp. | reverse complement strand
AATTACCCGTGATATTGGTATAATTTGAACCGGTAAAAGTAGCGATACCAATTCCTACCATTGTAAAATCACAATTGGAAATGGTGCAATGGGGCGAATTATACAATTGTATCGTATTTGAAATATTCGCTTGTAGTTGGTGTAATTTGTCAGCCAAGCTATTGTCAATAAATTGAATCCTATCAATGACTACATAAGTTCGATTTTGTAAGGTAATGATATTCGAAATTGCGTTATCAAATACAGGTAAGTTGCCTTTCCCATATGCGGAGTATACAATTGGATGCTCTGCACTGCCAGACCGTTCAATGGACAAACGTCCAACATATTGCTGTCCTCGCTTAAAGAAAACGGTGTCTCCTGCATTGAGTAATGAAGTTCCACTGTTAACTTGTGCAATGCTTTTCCAAGGAGAGGCCAATCTGCCATTAGCGGTTCTGTTAACAGAAGAAGGATCGCAGTAGTATTTTGCAGTATAACCCTGTAAGCCGATTGCTAGAAGGAAAAGTATAATCAATAATTTCATGATTGCCTATTGCCATATTTATGATTCATCTGATAGATAGTCAATAGTTAAAAGAAGCAGTTGTATTGGACTGTTTTTCGGCTGCTTTTTTTTGAAAACTATTTTTGTATTTTTAAAAATATGTCGCCACTAAATAGTCTGAGCTTTTGTAATAATCGGGCTATTTTTTTTCTAAATACTAGGTCATTAGATTGTAGCAGCAATTTTTCTGATAATAGAAATAGTTGAAAAAACAGTTGCTTACTGATTGGAAGGTTGGAAGCAAGGGATATTTTTTTAAATCCTGCCTCTTTTGCTATTGATGCCAATTCGCTGAAAGTATACTCTTTTAAATGCATTCCTTCAGCCACCTTTTTTTCAAATACTCTTGATACATCATGTGGTCCGGTAAGTAGATGTGGGGTAGAAAAAATATAGTAACCACCTTTTTTTAAAATAGCATGCACGCCCTTAAAATGTGCAAGCTTGTCTTCGGGATGAAAGTGCTCAATTACCTGGTTGGAGAGCACAATATCGTAGGAGTTTTTTTTCTCAAATTGATCTAAGTGTATGCCATCCGTATTGCCCAATGCTACACTTTTACTTCCTGACAAAAATTTTTCTCCCCTTTCTTTGGTAATCTCTGTTCCCTTGCAACTGTAGCCGATGGAATCTAAATATTGAATCATCCTTCCTTTACCTGTGCCAATCTCATAAATTAGTTTGGGTGGTTTGCCAATTGCAGCCACCCATTTTTTAAATTCTTTTTCTGGTGCAATTTGATTTCCGTCATCTGTAAATTCATTGAGCCATGGCAGTTCATGGTATAGTTTGGTATAAGCTTTTTCAAAAACATCCCATCTGTTTTCGGGGGTGCTTTTTTTCAACTCCTGGGTTAATCTTTTTTCCAGTATCCAATGATGCATTATCATATCCTCGGTTACGGGGGCTCCATCGGGTATATGATAGTTGTTTTTATATCTTTTGATTAATTGAGTTCCTATCGGTTCCGATTGAAGGTGGCTTTGTTTCACAATGATTCATTTAGTAATGAGCGAATTTGGTAACCAGACTATTGCTTTTCTAACATATTTTACAAGCCTTGCACCAATCGTTTAGCCGGCTCTATTATATTATAAATAAATATATATATCCTAATGTGAATGAAAGGTTAAAAAGGCATTCTTCATTAGCTATTTAATATTTTTTTAATTGTGCTAAACGCTCAACTTATCTTTGGATTTGAGCAATTCAAATCATTTAACTAATTCAATTTTATTATGCTAGCTCCTGAAAAAATAGTTTGGGGAATCATCGGATGTGGAGATGTAACAGAAGTTAAAAGTGGACCCGCTTTTAATAAAGTAGCCAATTCAGAATTGTTGGCAGTAATGCGAAGAGATGAAGTCTTGTTGGCGGATTATGCCAAAAGACACCAAGTGCCTCGCCAATATTCAAATGTGGAAGATTTGATTGCAGATCCTGCTATCAATGCAATTTATATAGCAACTCCTCCCAAGTTTCATGAGCCCTATGCTTTGAAAGCGATGTCGGCAGGTAAACCTGTTTATGTAGAAAAGCCTGTGGCGCTAGATGTTGCCGGAGCAAAAAGGATGCAATCAGTTGCGCTCCAAACTGGCGTAAAGCTTTCTGTGGCTCATTACCGCAGAGCATTGCCCATGTTTATAGAAATAAAAAGGATAATTGAAACTGGGTTATTGGGTAATATAAAGATGGTTAACCTGCAATATTTTGAACCGGCAATCGATGCGTTGAGTCTTACTCCAAAAGATCTTTGGCGGATAGATCCATCTTTGGCAGGAGCAGGATTGTTTTTTGATATCGCCCCTCACCAAATAGATATCATGATACATTTATTTGGAAAGCCGGTTAAATATGGAGGGAATTCGTTCACCCAATTAGAGACCAATCAAGTGGAAGATACCGTTCATGGCTGGATCAATTTTGAGCAGAATATTTTGTTTACCGGAACCTGGGGTTTTGCAATGCCTGCTAATTTGAAAAGAGATCAATGTGAAATCATTGGCGATAAAGCAAGTTTGACATTTAACTTTTTTGGTAGCGAAGGAGTTGTAAAAATGTCTACTGGCGATATTCAAAAATTTGTTCACCCTATACATATCCAGCAGCCAATGATTGAACAAGTTGTTCAATATTTTTTAGGACACAAAAACAACCCTTGTTCTATTGATGATGCACTGATGAGCTTGGCGGTTATGCAAAACTTTGTTTATTAGTAGTAAATATTTGAATAGCTCTGTTTTTTGTGGTGGCTTTTAAAAAAGACTACCTTCAAGAATACGTTTGCTTTACCTTATAAAAATTCAATCAAATGAAACTGAAAAATAGCCTACTGTTTTGTGCAATTTTATTTCTTTGCATCAAAAATGTACCTGCCCAAGAAAGAGTAAGTTCAAAGGGGCAGATTCCTATTCTGGCATGGTATAGTATTCCTGCTTCGGAAACAACCGTTGCTCGATATCAAGAGATGAAAGATGCCGGAATCACTTTACAGTTTACCGGTTTTCCGGATATCGATGCCATGCAAAAAGCATTGGATGTAGCGGCAAAAGTGGGCATGAAAATGGTGGTTTCCTGCCCCGAATTAAAATCAGATCCTGAAAAAACGGCTCGTCGCTTTATGAATCATCCTGCAGTAGTAGGGTATCATCTTATAGACGAGCCGTCGATGGCCGCATACTCTGAGTTAGGAAATTGGGCAAGACGAATTCAAGCGGTTGACAAAAATCATTTTTGTTATGTAAACCTCTTTCCCAACTTTGCAGATTCTTCAAGGCTTGGAACAAGTAGCTATCGGGAATATATTAGTGAATGTGCCAAACAAATTCCATTGCAATTTCTTTCTTTCGACTATTATCCTGTTTTAAAAGAAAAACTTTCTGATAGTTGGTATGAAAATCTAGAAGAGTTTTCTGATGAGGCGAAAAAAGCTGGCAAACCTTTTTGGGCTTTTGCACTTACTACTAATTACGATGAAGGGCACCTTACTCCGCAAACATTAGCTGCAATGCGGCTGCAGGTGTATAGCAATTTAGCGTATGGTGCACAGGGGATACAATATTTCACCTATTGGTCAGCTACTTCTCTCACAACAGCATCAGTCGAAGATCAGCGAGGCGCACCCATTAGTGCTGCAGGAAAAAGGACGGTGGTTTATGACAGAATAAAATTGATGAGTGAGGAAATTAAAAATCTTTCAGGCGTTTTTCTTGGATCAAAAATGGTGTGGGTAAGGCATATGGGTAAAGGAAGAATTCCTACGGGAACCGTTCGGCTCACCACACTGCCCGATGCGATTAAAGTGTTAGAAACAAATGGCAAGCCCGCTTTGGTTGCATTATTGGAAAATGGTGACAATTACATTTTGGTAGTCATCAATAAAGATTTTCTAAATAGCATTGATCTTAGTTTTTATGGAAATGAAACGGTTAAAAAAGTACTCAAGGATGGATCAATTGTACCTGCCAGTGTGTATGAAAATTCGTTGGAGTTAGATCCTGGTGACGCAGCTATTTATATGTTTCCAATCCCTAAAAAATAATTGGATAATTATTGCAATAGTAACTTTTATGTGCTGAGATTGACTATTCATCAGCTTTTATACTAGATTCAGTTGGTATAAAAGCTGAAAAGAATTCGCCTTATTGATGCTGGTTTGTTATTTTAAATTAATTCCTGATAATTGAGGGGGGGGGGTAAATATCTAATTTTATTTTCTTTAAATAGGGGGTAAGTTTATTGGTATTTTCGAAAGCAACAATGCTATCGATCCTATTTTTTTCAATGTGAAGATAAGTTTCTACGTAGTAGTTATTGTACTCTAAAAGGCGAACTAAATAAACTCCTTTTATAATGGAGTCAATAAAATTTCCGTTGGACGAAAGTTCAGCTAATTGGTGTTGGGTGGACAGTTCCAAAAATTCAATTCGATTCATAAATTTACAATTTTCGTTAGGCATAGGTTATATTATTTTGTAAATATTAATAAAAAAAATAATTAAATTCCTTGCTCTGTTTAATGATTTATCAACAAAAAATTGACATATTTAATTTTGTTTAATTAAAAAATAATATTTTTTTTCATTATTTAGACAATAATATTTAATACCATTTATTTTTTATTAACTCTATTGGACTAGACTTATAATAAGGGGCCGGATAGAAATCCAGCCCCGCTTTAAAATCCAATATCCTATGAAAAACCGAGTGTAAGATAGTATTACTTTTTACATATTCATAATTATTTATATATATTTTAAAAAAGTTTTTTCTTAACCATTCAATTTTACCATTTTGAAAAAAATCATCTTCTTGCTACTTGTCCACTTCATAGCCGGTCAAGTGTATTGCCAAAAACAGTCTCAGGTAGTAGAAGCAGCCTGTGGCCAATGTCAATTTGGACTTCCTGGTAAGGGCTGTGACCTAGCGATTAGAATGAAAGGAAAGGCTTATTTTGTAGAGGGCTTCAACATTGATTCGCAAGGGGATGCCCATGCAAAGGATGGATTTTGCAATGCAATTCGGATGGCAGAAGTATCGGGCGAAATAGTAAAAGGCAGGTTTAAGTCGACGAGATTGGAGTTGTTACCTGAAAAAAAGGAAAAGGGCCTAAACCCCTAAACTCCTAAACCCCTAAACCTCTAAACTACTAAACCTCTAACCCCCTCCCAAAAAAAAATTGCCAAATATCTTCAAATGACTTTCTTTTGCTTCTAATGAAAATATCCTTTAAAAAGATCAGCTTGCTGCTGATGGTTCAGTGTATCGCTTTCAATGTATTTTGCCAAAACATGGTCGTCTATGGGTTAGTGTTAGACAGTCTTTCCGCAATACCACTTGCATCCGTAAATGTAAGTGTACTAAATAAGGAAGGCAAGTTGATCAACGCTGTTACCACCAGAGGGGATGGCAGTTTTTCTATTAACTTTAATCGATCCCTTGCACAGAGCATTCTATTCACCAGCGTGCAATATGTAGAGAAAATTTATTTGCTCAACGTTACATCAGCTAGAGAAGATCTAGGAACAGTTTTATTGGCTAATCAACCTACGTCGCTAACGGAAGTAGTGGTAAAAGGTAAGCAGGCACCAGTATCTTTTAAAATTGACCGAAAAGTTTTTAAAGCTTCCTCTTTTAGTAATGCCACCAGTGGAACGGGAGTGGACCTAGTACGCAACCTTCCTGCTATTTCTGTTAACGGGCAGGGAGATATTTTATTTCGAGGCTCAGGTAGTTTTTTAGTATTAATCAATGGAAAGCCCACCCAGGGAGAACCGTCTTTTGTGCTGGGCCAGCTTGCTGCAGGTACTATTGAAAATATCGAGGTGATTACAAGCCCCTCAGCTGCTTACGATGCAGATGGTAAGAGTGGTATCATCAATATCATAACCAAAACAGGTGTTGATAATGGCTGGATGCTTAAAGCCAATATTATGGGTGGAGCGCCTCCTATCAATGACTATGATAACCGCAGAGCTCCTCAACGGTATAGTATGGATGTATCTACCGCTTACAAAACTAATCAATGGGACATTAGTGGGGGTTTCAATTATTTACGCAGTGATATCGCTGGCTTCCGCGAGGGCGATGTATACACTATCATTGGAAATTCAAAAACTAGTTTTCCCTCCAATGGCGAAAGAAGTTTTAAGCGGTACAACTACGGCGTTCGATTGGCCGCATCATTTGTGGCGAATAAAAATAATACTTTTAGCACCGGATTGTACACTGGTATGAAATACCAAAGCAGGGTTGCAGATTTGGATTACAACGTGCGGACAGAAAACATTTTATCAGGTGCAAAAACTATTTTTAATTATTATAACGAAAACGATCAGCAAAAGAAAGGTGCCTTTACATTGGCCAATCTCGATTGGGCACATTCCTTCACTGCTAAGTCCAATATTTATTTTTCTGCATTATACGAAAATGCAGGTCTATCTGGTTCAACGACCAATAATAATATTCTGGCGAGGGGTTCAAAAGACAGCTTGCAGTATTCAGTGAATCCATATACCAACCCACTCAATGCTTTTCGTTTTAAGACAGATTATTCACAAAAAATAGGAGCGGGGGATTTTCAGTCTGGATACCAGTATCGGTATGATATACAGGATGGCGATTTTCAATACCTTACTAAAATTTTGGGTACCGATTTGTTTTCCACCAATGTTGATTTTTCAAGTAAGGTAAAAGCCGTTAATCATATTCATGCAGCCTATGTGCAATATGCAGGTACTGCAAATGCGCTCACCTATAGTGGAGGATTACGAGTAGAGCAGTCGGATCGTCAACTTTCTTTCTCCAATGCCAGTGCAGCTAATTCGCAAAAGCTAACGAATCTATTTCCATCGCTGCAATTTCGGTTGAAGGCTTGGGATAAAGGGTTTGTAAAAGCAGGCTATAGCCGAAGAGTTAGACGCACCAATAATTTTGAACTCAATCCTTTACCAGAAAGAGAGCATACAGAAACGCTGGAGCAAGGAGACCCCAATTTATTACCAGAGCTAATTGGCACCATCGAATTGGGGATTGAAAAAACCTTTGCAAAGGGAAGCTGGTATGCAACGCTCTATCATCAATCGGTGCAGAATCCTATCCAAAGGGTGAATAAAGTATTCAATGATACCATCCTCAACAGGTTTTTTACCAATGCAGGACTGGCTAGGCAAATTGGATTGGAGTCGAATTTTAATTATATGGTCAACGACTGGTGGAGTAGTACGATTGGAGGAAATGTATACCGGTATCAGGTGACCGGAAAAATATTCAATGGGCTTATATCAGTGAATACCAGTAGTTGGGTATATAGTTTTAATAGTACACAGAATTTCACGCTGCCCAAAAATTGGGTGCTACAATTGAGCATTAATTATTTGTCTGAAAGGGTTACCGCACAAGGGGAAGATAGCCGTTTTTTGACACCCCACTTTACCGTAAAGAAAATGAGTACGGACAAAAAATGGAGCTTTCAAATGCAGTGGCTCAATATAGATGCGGGTTTTAAACAATCCAACCGCCAAAGGATTACCACCTATGGAAAGGATTTCTATAGTACTACTAATTATATTTATGAGCAGGATCAGTTCCAGTTTTCAATTGGATATACCTTGGCAAAAAAGAATCGAAAAATTAATTTGCCCACCAGTGAAATAGCTGAAAAGGAATTTTAGTAAAGTCCCTAAACTTCTAAACCCCTAAACCCCTAAACCTCTAAACCCCTAAACCCCTAAACCCTAAACTCCTAAACGTCTAAACCCTAAACCCCGCATCAACACCTAACCCTTACACCCTTCGGATCATACAAAGGGCTTTTCACAATCGTTGCCTTGATCCAGTTGCCAAATACTAATACCTCGGCTTGGGTGCCGATGACTGTATATTCAATGGGTAAGTAGGCAAAAGCAATCGATGATTGAATGCTTGCGCCATAAGATCCGGTAGTAACTCGGCCCAAAATGGTATCATTGATTCTTACCGGCTCATTGCTCAATACGATTGCTTTTGGATCCTCTAATAGCATGGTTACTAGTTTTTTTGTTGGGTGGTGTCCCAGCAAAGCTTGCTTTCCAAGAAAAGTTTTGTCTTTGGCTACAGCAAATCCTAAGCCTGCCTCATAGGGCGTTTCATCCGGACTGATATCAAAGCCCCAATAGAGATAACCCTTCTCAGATCTGAGCGAATCAATCGCTTTGTATCCGCAAGCAACGATTCCAAATGGCTGTCCTGTTTTCCAAAGCAATTCCCATACTGCCAATCCATTGGCTGCATCGGTATATATTTCATAGCCCAGTTCACCTACAAAAGTTACTCTAACCAATTGTACTTTATAATTTCCGATGGTAGTGGCTCTCATGGATAAATAAGGAAAGGCCTCGGTTGATAAATCTTGCTGGGTAATGGCCGATAACATGGTTCTAACAGTTGGCCCCCAGACTCCAAAGCAGGTAAGCGATGCCGTTAGATCACGAAGCACTACAGATCCGTCTGTTGGCAAGTGTTCTGTAAGCCATGACATATCATGGCTATGCAAAGAAGTGCCAGAGATCATCCTAAAAGTATCGGAGTCAATTTGCGTAACTGTTACATCACTTTCAATGCCACCACGCTGGTTCAGCATTTGTGTGTAGGTAACTTGTCCGGGTCCTTTATTGATATGGTTGGAACATACAAATTCTAAATATGCTGCAGCACCGGGTCCTTTAATTTCGATTTTAGAAAAAGAAGATTCATCATAGAGTCCAATTTTTTCTCTGGTAGCCATGGCTTCCGTAACGATGGCAGTACTCCAGTTTTTGCCCGCCCAGCCCGTTGGTCGTAGTGATTCAAAATCAGCATTTTCATTTGCTGCATAATAATTGACCCGCTCCCATCCAGATTTTTCTCCAAATACTGCCTGATGGTTTTTATGCCAATCATATGCACTACTCATCTTCAGTGGCCTTCCGGCTTGGCGGTCATCACCAGGGTAGCGGATGTCATAGTAGCTTTCATAATTCTCCACCACTTTTGCCAATGTATAGGAAGGGGATTGGTATTGAGCACCGAATCTGCGAATGTCCATTTCCCAAAGATCCATGGTAGGCGCTCCATCCAAAAGCCATGCAGCCATTTCTCTTCCTACTCCACCTG
>JBIIVV010000128.1:0-9179 GCA_044339235.1 Ferruginibacter sp. | reverse complement strand
CTCCATCTTGTACCAGCTGTGGTCGGTTTGTATTTTCTAAGTGCCATTGTTTATTTTTTTATTCAACTTTTGCGGCAGTTGATGCCATCCGTTAATAATTTATTTTTTTCGGTAATCTACCTCCTGTCCTAAACGGTACCGTATAGATCAATTGATTCGCCTTCTGCTACCGTAACATATGCTTTTTTCTTTGCAGGTTTACGACCACTCACCACACCGGCTTTGGTATTCCTTGATTTTGCCTTACCTGGCATCACCGCTGTATTCACGTTGATAACCTGTACGCCATAAAATGCTTCCACCGCTTTCTTTATTTCAAGCTTGTTCGCCTTTCTTCCAACGATAAATGCATACCGATTCATTTTCTCTGTTTGCTTATTTATCTTTTCAGATAATACCGGCCTTACTAAAACTTCAGACAATTTCATGTCAATTAATTTGAAAATTTAAGAATTTGAAAACCTTACAACTGCACTTTATTTAAAACTGAGCAATTGACCGATTGTCACATTTACTTTATGCTTCTACTTCTTCCTCTGTGAAAACTTTCGCTACACTTTCAGTAAAAACTAGCACGCTAGCATTTACGATATCGTAGGTATTTACATCGCTTAACAAAGTACCTTGAACTCCAGGGATATTGCGCAAACTCAGGTAAACATTTTCACTATCTTCAGGTAAAACAAACAATGTTTTTTTATCACTGATTTGTAAACTCTTCAAAATACCAGCAAATTGCTTTGATTTTGGAGCGTCCATAATCAAATCTTCCACCACTACAATCGCATTTTCTTTTGCCTTGTAACTTAAAGCACTGATCTTAGCAAGATCCTTCACCTTACGGTTTAGCTTAAAGTCGTAGCTATGCGGTTTTGGTCCAAAAATAGTACCACCACCTTTATATATAGGACTACGTAAATTACCTTTACGAGCACCACCAGTACCTTTTTGTTTTACCAGTTTCTTAGATGAACCATTTGCTTCAGCCCTAGTCTTCACTTTGTGCGTACCTTGACGCTGCGCAGCTAAGTATTGCTTCACAGCAAGGTAAATAACATGATTGTTAGGTTCTGCACCAAAAATTTCTTCAGGTAACTCAATGGTTCTTCCTGTTTTGGCGCCTTTTATATTTAAAATATCTACTTGCATGATTATTCAGATTAATGTTGTGTCAGAAACACAAACGGGTGTTACTTACTTTTGAATTAAAACGATTGAACCGTTGTGGCCCGGTACAGAACCACTAATTAATATGTAATTCTTTTCAGAAAATATCTTTACAACTTTCAATCCTTTCATCATCACTCTATCTTGTCCCATACGACCACCCATTCTCATTCCTTTGAATACCCTAGAGGCATCAGATGAATTACCGATAGATCCAGGAGCTCTTGAACGATCATGCTGACCATGAGACTGTCCGCCCACACCATGGAAACCATGACGTTTAACCACACCTTGGAAACCCTTTCCTTTGGTAGTACCCACTACTTCAACACTATCGCCTTCGGCAAAAATGTCAACAGTGATGGTTTCACCTACCGCTTGGGTAAATTCGCAATCGCGTATTTCTTTAACTACTTTTTTGGGGGATGTCTGGGCTTTTGCGAAGTGATTAACCTCAGCCTTGATGGAGTGCTTTTCTTTTTTATCACCAAATGCAATTTGGAGTGCATTGTAACCGTCTATTTCAACAGTTTTCTTTTGGGTGATTACACATGGTCCTGCTTCAATGATCGTAACAGCAGTTTGCTTACCTGTTGCGTCAAAGACACTGGTCATGCCAATTTTCTTTCCAATAATACTTTTCATTGTATCTATTTTTTATCCAGCGCTCCGTTTAAAATCGGAGTTAGATGTTCACTATTTTACTTCTAAGAACTAACCTTTTGCCTTTCCTGACGCTGCAGGAAGGTTCATTAGGCCTTTATCTCAACATCTACACCACTTGGCAAATCCAACTTACTCAGTGCATCCACTGTTCGGCTGCTGCTAGTGTAAATATCTAACAAACGTTTGTGCGTACACAATTGAAACTGCTCACGTGCTTTCTTGTTAACGTGAGGAGAACGCAATACAGTAAAAATTTTCTTATGCGTAGGTAAAGGAATAGGTCCTGTTACAACTGCACCGGTACTGCGTACCGTTTTTACGATTTTCTCAGCTGACTTATCAACCAAGTTATGATCGTAAGACTGTAATTTTATTCTGATTCTCTGTGACATATTTAAAGAACTTTAAACTTTCGTTTTTTAATTTGGAGTGCAAAGGTAAGGGGATGATTTGAAATGGCAAAGGGAAAATGCAAAGTTTTTTGAAGATTTTCGCCTTTTTTACCCAAAAACAAAGGAAATGCAGCATCAATAAGGGTTGTCCGCTAATAAATTCTTTTGCCAATACCCCAAAAAGCGCTGGCTCCTATAGGATAAACCCTTACCATATGCTCTTTAATTGATTGACAGACAGGTCAAAAGATGTGAACTAATTTCTATTATGGCGCCTCCGCACTAAATTTCAAGATACAAAAAACACTTGTCCAGCTTCCAATAATGGCTGATTTTTGAATCGAAGTAGGATATTGGCTACCGTTAAAATATCCTTTTGGCAGTATACCGCAATTCGCTGAAGATCCTTTTCTACCCAATAAACATGGCCCACCTGACTGCCATTGATGTCGTCTTTTGGTGAAGGGATATTTAGCACGGCAGCCAATAGTTGAAGAGAAGTGTAGTTTTTATAGTCTCCAAAGCGCCAGTATTGGAATGTATCCACCAAATTGGTTTCCCAAGGCTTCCGGTTTTGAAAATCCAGAAACGAAGGGATAGCAAGCCCATTTACGATCAATCGCCTACACAGGAAGGGGATGTCAAATTCTTTTAGATTATGTCCTGCAAAAATCCAGTTTTTTCTTACTGTCCCAAACTGCTGCACATCCTGCACAAAATGCTGCAACAGATCCAGCTCTTTCGCTTCAAAATAAGACTTGATCCTAAACTGTAGCTTCCCTCCCTCCTTTTTAAAATATCCAATACTAATGCAAATTACTTTTGCAAATTCAGCCATTACGCCTGCCCGCTGTAGGTAATAATCAGCTAGGGTGGTATTCTCGGGCAACGAACGCGATACCTTTTCGCCCCACAAATACTGCCAATGTTTCTCCAGCGTATCATAGTCCTTATTGACTGATACCGTTTCAATATCAATAACCAGAAAATTCTCCAGCAGCTGTTGATCCATCATTTGTTAAGTTGAATGTCAATATAAAAAAAGGGTTGCCAATTTGCAACCCTTTTTTTAAACAGATTTGGCTGATGATCCTTTGTATAGGGTTCCGATAGCCAATGCCGCCCTATTAGAAGGCCTAATGGGCTAAAAAACAAGCCCCGTACTTGCGTACGGGGCTGATTTTATAAAGAATATCTCTTTAGTAGTCCAGGCGCTCTTTAGAGCGCACAGTATTACTCTTCTGATTTCTGTTTTCCTTTTTGTTTAGCGATTACTTCTTCTGCAATATTGTTCGGTGCAGGATTGTAATGACTGAACTCCATGGTAGAAGTGGCGCGACCAGATGACAAAGAACGCAATTGCGTTACATAGCCAAACATTTCGCTCAATGGCACTTTGGCCTTAATAACCTGAACGCCATGCTTGCTATCCATTCCGTCCAACATTCCTCTACGACGATTCAAATCACCCGTTACATCTCCCATGTACTGATCTGGTGTCAACACTTCCACTTTCATGATTGGCTCCAGCAAAACAGGTTTAGCTTTACGGCCTGCCTCACGGTAGCCTTGTTTGGCGCACAATTCAAAACTCATGGCATCACTATCCACCTGGTGAAAACTACCATCAAACACGCGTACTTTCATGCTCTCCATTGGATAGCTAGCCAATACACCCGTAGTCATTGCAGTTTCAAAACCTTTTTGAATAGCTGGTACAAATTCTTTTGGAATACTACCACCAAATAAACCATTTACAAACTGGAAGTTGGATTTACCTTCTTTTAAAAATTCTTCATCCGCGGGCCCGATTTCAAAAACGATATCGGCAAATTTACCACGACCACCCGTTTGCTTTTTCAATGTTTCACGATGCTGAATGGTATTTTGAAAAGCTTCCTTATAAGCCACCTGAGGTGCTCCTTGGTTGATTTCTACTTTAAACTCACGACGCATACGATCAACAATGATCTCCAAATGCAGTTCGCCCATACCACTCAAAATAGTTTGGCCGGTCTCTTCATCTGTTTTAACACGCAAGGTCGGATCTTCTTCCACCAATTTAGCAATCGCCATACCCATCCTATCCACATCGACCTGAGTTTTTGGCTCTACCGCTACAGAGATAACTGGTTCTGGGAAAGTCATTGCTTCTAGTACAATTGGATGATCTTCGTTGCACAAAGTATCTCCAGTTTTAATATCCTTAAATCCAACAGCTGCGCCAATATCCCCTGCTTCAATATAATCAACCGGGTTTTGTTTGTTGGCATGCATCTGCATAATACGACTGATACGCTCATTTTTTCCTGTACGGGTATTTAGTACATAACTTCCGCTATCCAATCTTCCTGAATAAGCCCGGAAAAATGCTAAACGACCAACAAAAGGATCGGTCATGATTTTAAATGCCAAGGCACTAAATGGTTCCTTTACATCACAATGACGGAAAATTTCTTCGCCATTATCAGGATTGGTTCCTTTCACCGCTTCAATATCCATTGGACCAGGTAAATAACGAACGATTGCATCCAAAGCAGTTTGTACCCCTTTGTTTTTGAAAGATGAACCACACATCATTGGGATAATACTGATATCGATGGTTGCTTTACGGATAGCTTCATGGATTTCATCTTCAGTGATCGTATTAGGATCATCAAAGAATTTTTCCAATAGTTTTTCATCATAATCTGCTACTGCTTCAATCAAGTGCTGTCTCCATTCATTCACTTCATCAATCATATCTTCAGGAATAGGCACTTCATTAAATGTCATACCCTGCCCTGCTTCATCCCATACCATTCCTTTCATGGTAACTAAATCCACCACACCTTTGAAGTTATCTTCGGCGCCAATAGGTAATTGCAATGGAACTGCCTTTGCTCCCAACATTTCTTTAATTTGTTTTACCACATTTAAGAAATCGGCACCAGCGCGATCCATTTTATTTACAAAACCTACGCGAGGTACCTTGTACTTATTGGCTTGGCGCCAAACAGTCTCAGACTGAGGCTCCACACCTGAAACAGCACAAAACAAGGCTAATAAGCCATCCAATACACGCAAGGAACGCTCTACCTCAACGGTAAAATCCACGTGACCTGGAGTATCGATGATATTGAATTTATATTGATGGGTATCAGGCGTTTTCTTGCCATTTACCATTGGGAAGTTCCAAAAGCAAGTAGTTGCAGCACTAGTAATAGTGATCCCTCTTTCTTGTTCTTGAGCCATCCAGTCCATTGTGGCGGCGCCATCATGCACCTCACCAATTTTATGATTCACCCCAGTATAATATAATATACGTTCGGTGGTGGTAGTTTTGCCGGCATCAATATGAGCCGCAATACCAAAATTTCGTTGATAACGTAAATCTGCCATTGAATTAATTGTTTATTGATTAGTTGTTGATTGTGTTTTATTGGTATTCTTTCAACCCAGCTATTGTAAACCACCGCTGCGCCAACCCCATTCTCCTATGCTACATTGAACTGTTGACCCCCAAAAAATGGGGATGAATGTAAAACCCGTAAGTGATGGGTTGCTTTGATATGATTATTTTACTCTCATAATATGCTAAATAAATTGCGGCTACCACCCAATACGCTTTACAATGCCCAACTTTTTAGCGCCGCAAAGGTAAGGGGATTTTTTGAAATTCGATACAGATTGGGAATATGTCTGTTTTTAGGATGTCTGATTGTAGGATCTCTGATTGTAAGATGTATGATTTTCTATATTTCGCAGATCAATGGGGAGACCCAGCTGTTTTACTTCAGAACAAAGGTTTTTCTCAACAATCAAAATAATAGCTTGCCAAATCGCTATCCAACCCAAATCAGCCATTTTACAAAAAGGCATTTAGTCAAATAGATCCGATGAAAGGTAGCGGTCACCTCGGTCACAAATAATACAAACTATAACGCCGGAGCTAAGCTCTCTTGATAATTCTATGGCTGCATGCACTCCACCACCACTGCTCATTCCACTAAAAATAGCTTCCTCCTTTGCCAATCGTTTAGCCATGATTCGGGCATCCTGTTCATCAATTTCGATGATCCGGTCTACCCTTTTTGCATCAAATATGGAAGGCATATAAACCGCAGGCCATTTGCGTATACCCGGTATTTTGGAGCCATCGGTAGGTTGACATCCCACAATTTGTATGAGGGGGTTTTGTTCTTTCAGATATTTTGATACCCCCATAATGGTTCCAGTGGTACCCATGGAAGAAACGAAATGGGTAACCTGTTGGTGGGTGTCTTTCCATATCTCCGGTCCGGTGGTTTTGTAATGCATGGCCGGATTATCTTCATTACTGAACTGGTTGAGCATCTTGTAACCACCTTTTGCAAGTTGTGCATTCGCATAATCTATTGCGCCTTCCATCGAGTTGGCCTTAGGCGTTAGGGTTACCTTAGCCCCAAAAGCCTCCATTGTCAATACCCTTTCACGGGTGGCATCTTCGGGCATCACTAATTCTATAGGTACCCCAAACAAACTGGCAATCATCGCAAGGGCAATTCCCGTATTTCCACTGGTAGCCTCAATTAATTTTTCACCCTGCTTTATTTCTCCCCGGTCAATGGCACCTTTGATCATTCCATAAGCAGCCCTGTCCTTGACACTGCCACCCGGATTATTACCTTCCAACTTTCCATAAATGGTTACCCCCTTATTAACAGGTATTTTCGTTAATTCCACCAATGGGGTATTTCCTATAAGATCTAGTATTCCAGACATGATTGATTTTTAAAAATCGAATGATAAAATTAGTTGCAAATATATAATTAAAAATAATGTGAAAGCAATTGAAATTACTGGCTTCAAAATATATTATCCAAAAAAATCGCCCCAATATGAATCAAATCCGCTTTCCATTAGCAATAACTCCGCTTGCTTACTCAAAAAAGATTATAAAAAAATGTCACAAAAAAAACAAATCGCTTTTTAAAAAAAGCTGACCCCTGCTCATGCAAGACAAAAAATAAAATAAGACACCTATTTTACTTTTTATTTTCATAAAAAAAATAAAAATTGAATACATTTGATAAAATTTTTAACATGAAAAAATATTGCATGGTATTATCGGTGGCTTTTTTTGGATTTGCTTGTGGCAATTCAAGCAGCAGTTCCGAATCTAAAGAAGCGGCTAAACCAGTTACTTCAGTAATGGACAACCCTGATTATGAAAAAGGACTTAATCTGATAGCTAAATCAGATTGCTTCACTTGTCATAAATTAAGAGAAGCTTCGATTGGTCCGGCTTATGGACTGGTAGCTGCTAAGTATGAGAATAATGAAAGTAACCAAGAGAAGTTAGCTGCTAAAGTAATTGCTGGCGGACAGGGTGTATGGGGCCAAATACCGATGATTCCCCATCCAAAACTTGCCAAGGAAGATGCCCTTGCAATGGTAAAATATATCTTATTGCTTAAAGAAGAAAAAAAATAATTATGAAAAATAAAACCTGGTTATTGGCAACTTCCATTTGTATTTTGGCGAGTTGCATCAATGTGAATATCACTTCCAACTCTGGTAATTCTGGTTCTGATAAAAGCAAGAAATCGTCCGATGGCTGGGTATCTTTGTTTGATGGAAAAACCACTTCCGGCTGGCACAGTTATGGAAAAGATAAAGTGGATGAAGTTTGGAAAGTGGTAGATGGTGCCATCTGTTTAACCGATCAAAAAGACAGAAATCAAGCGAGTGGTGGTGATCTTGTTTCTGATAAAGAATACGGAGATTTCGATTTAAAACTTGAATGGAAAATTGCTAAGAACGGCAATAGCGGAATTATTTTCTATGTAGTGGAAGATGCTGCAAAATACAAAGAATCCTATAATACAGGTATGGAAATGCAGGTATTAGACAATGACGGTCACCCCGATGGTAAATTAATCAGACATAGGGCTGGGGATTTGTATGATTTAATTTCTAGCTCCAAAGAATCTGTTAAGCCGGTTGGCGAATGGAATGAAGTAGAGATTATTTCCAAGGATGGCAAACTTCAACTTTTTTTAAATGGAACCAATGTTGTTACCACCCAACTTTGGGATGACCAATGGAGGTCAAAGTTAGCTGGCAGCAAATTTAAAAATATGCAAGATTTTGGAACCTTCAAAAAAGGAAAAATCGCATTACAAGACCATAGTAATTTGGTATGTTATCGAAACATTAAAATAAAAGAGCTTTAATAAAAAACCCGGTAATTGATTACCGGGTTTTTTTATACGATTTAAACATTTTTTTTTCTTCTGCGCTCATCTGCGGGAAATCTTTCCTGTTTTTCCCGCTGATTTTCGCAGATACTCCCGCTGATTGCCGCTGATAAGACAAATTATTGACAAGCCGATTGCTCCTTCTGCGGCCATCTGCGCTGCATTCATCTGCTTAAATCTGCGGGAGATTTCCATTGTTTTTTCCCGCAGATTTTCGCAGATACTCCCGCTGATTGCCGCTGATAAGACAAATTATTGACAAGCCGATTGTTCCTTCTGCGGCCATCTGCGCTGCATTCATCTGCGTAAATCTGCGGGAGATTTCCATTGTTTTTTCCCGCAGATTTTCGCAGATACTCCCGCTGATTGCCGCTGATAAGACAAATTATTGACAAGCCGATTGCTCCTTCTGCGGCCATCTGCGCTGCTCTCATTAATACTTCAACTGCTAAATTACTTACATAATCACACAATGTTCGCCCGAGTGAGCTTTAGGTTACCTAGACAAAGTCTAAATCTTGCTATTTATCCCAATGCAAAAAAAAGAGCCGTTCTTTTCGGAACGGCTCTTAATAACTATTTTCAAAAATTGAATTAGATTCTAAAATGCGCAAATGCCTTGTTAGCTTCAGCCATACGGTGGGTATCTTCTTTCTTTTTGAAAGCTGCACCTTCACCTTTGCTTGCTGCTACGATCTCATTCGCCAATTTATCCGACATGCTACGACCATTT
>JBIIVV010000365.1:0-2568 GCA_044339235.1 Ferruginibacter sp. | reverse complement strand
TTATTGTATATGGGTTTTTACATGGGTGTTATTTTATCCCATTGGTATTGGGAGGGGGGGCTATCAAAATAAAATCACCTTATCCAATAACCCCCTCATTAAAAATTTTTGCTAATATGTTGGGAACATTTACCCTAGTAATGTTTACGCTGCTTGTTTTTAAAGCGAATAGCCTAACCCAGGTTATTGATTATTTTGTTCATATTTTTTCGTTAACCGCTTTTTACATTCCTGTAGTTTCAAATATACAAACCGCGGTTGTTATTTTTCTATTTTGTTGTATCACCATTTTAATTGAATGGTTTCAAAGGGATAAGGACCATGCACTTCAATTTTCCCCTACCGCTTCTTTGTATAAATTTTATGTAAGAGGAAGCTTTGTTATGCTTATTTTTTGGTCTATAATTTTATGGGGCGCTTCGGGTAATAAAACATTTATGTATTTTCAATTTTAAGTTATGTGGGGTAAGAAAATAGTTTTTTTAATATTTCTATTTCTATTGTTGGGGGAGATGATGGTTAGGTTCGATGAGCAATTTAAATTATTGGAATCTACCCAGGTTGTTAAAATATCAACTGATCTTGCCATTACCCCTGAGTTTACCTTATTAAAGAAAGCTGCCATCAATCTCACCGGTAATAATTTAAGGGTAATGGTTTTGGGAGATTCATTTATTCATGGCGGAGGAATTGAATTTAAAGATAATTTTTCACAGCAGTTAAAAAAATTACTTCAGCAGAGTAACCAGCACTATGATGATATTTATGTATTGGATCTATCTAAGGCGTCTGCAAATAATTTTGATAATAATCAAATTTATTTCCAATTTGTAGATCAATTTAAACCTGATATCGTGATATTGGGTTATAGTTACAGTGCTTCCAGAGGTGATTTATATAAACATAATTCTATCGTTGGAATGGATAGTTTTATAAATATGAATTATTCCTTAGTCAAAAAACAAAGTGTTCCCCAAAAAATTTATTCAGTTATTTATCATTCAAGTGTTTTGCATTACATTTTATATAATTTTCATAATTATCTAAAATCTTATGGGGTTGTATTTCCCAATAGCGAATTTAATTTGATTCTAAATGACTATACTGAAAATAAGGATAATTGGAAGCGGTCAAAATATTTACTTTCCCAAATTAATAATGATGTGATTAAAAGAAATATCCAATTGATCGTATTAAAATTCCCTGAAATGAACTTAATAGGATATCCAAAATTATTTATTGGTGCAGATAATGTGATTAAAGCGTTTTATGGTCAATCTCCAGCTGTTACTTATATTAATAGTGTTGATTTTTTTAATAGTGAAAGCTCAAAGGATTATATTTTATCAAAATATGATGGTCATCCTAATGAAAGAGCCCATAAAAAAATTGCACAGCAAATTTTTAATCTTATAAAAAGAACCCCAACCATTCATTTTTAAATTTCTTTATTATTTTTATTTTTTCTTTTTTTCTATTATTTTAAATCCTTATCCACCTGAAGAATTTTATATTCCTACTCCTTGAATTTTTTCTTATTTGTTATTAATTTTTCTAGTTTAATTTTTCAAGGATGAAAGTGACTATTATTACAGTAACCTTTAATTCAGGTTATTTCCTAGAACAATGCATTCAATCTGTCATTGCTCAAAATTATCCCAATATTGAGTATATTATCGTAGACGGGGGGTCTACCGACAATACATTGGATATTATTAATCGGTATCAATCTTTTATCAGTAAATGGATATCTGAAAAAGATAGCGGGATGTATGACGCAATTAATAAGGGTATTGAGATGGCTACTGGTGATGTTATTGGAACTTTGAATAGCGATGACTTTTTTGCATCCAATGATGTGATTGATGCCATTGTCAATACATTTGATCGTTTTGGTGTAGCTGCTGTATATGGGGATATTGTATACGTTCATCCGATGGACACAGGTAAAGTTGTTCGGCAATGGAATGGTGGAGTCTACAACCGTAAAAATATTTATTTTGGCTGGATGCCTGCTCATCCGTCTTTTTATATTAAAAAAAGTATACTCAGTAAGGGAGGTAATTATGATTCCAATTTCACTTCTGCAGCAGATTACGAGTTTATGACTCGATATTTATATTATCATAAAATTTCAGCTCAGTACCTTCCTAAGTTGATCGTTACAATGCGAACCGGAGGAATGAGTAATCAAAGTCTTTATAAGCGGCTTTTGGCCAATCGAAATGATTACCAAGCTATGAAAAAAAATAAAATACCCTTCCCATGGGTAGTGGCATTCTTAAAGCCAGTCCGTAAAATTCCCCAGTTTAGTATCTGATTTCCCATATTTTTCATTTTTCAACTTTCTTATTAATTTTTTACTCTTTATTACTGAAAAGCCCCCCCCCTTTATTCTAACTTTTATTGCTTTTTTAGCGATTTGGCTGCATTATTCTCCATTTAGTGTTTGAGCCTTATTGGAAAATCCGGACAATGTGACCACCCTAATCCGGTCGAAGCTGACCACCCCAATCCGGAGCAAACTGACCAGGCAAATCCGGAGCAAATTGACCACCCCCTAAGCTA
>JBIIVV010000364.1:0-2570 GCA_044339235.1 Ferruginibacter sp. | reverse complement strand
TATTATACCACCAAAGCAGGCCCCTATGATTTATGGGCCATTGAATATGGGTATCGACAATTTACTACCGAAGCGGAAGCAGCTGGATTGAATAAAATTTTATCAAGAAGTACCGAAGCTCAACTGGCATTTGGCAATGATGGAGACGATATGCGTGCCCCTGGTTCTGGCATTGATCCAAGAATCAATGTGAATGATTTTACCAATGATGCCATTGCTTATGCCGAAGATCGATTTAAAATAGCGAATAATTTGATGGGTAAATTGGTCAGTAAATATTCCAAGCCTGGAAAATCTTATGCCGAATTAAGAACAAGGTATGGTAGTCTTTTAACTCAAAGAAGAAACATGATTATGGCAGTGAGCCGTTATATAGGTGGTGTGTACATTGATCGTTCTTTCCCTGAGCAAAAATCAGCCGCCAAGCCTTATACACCAACGCCAGTGGCGGTTCAGAAAAAAGCAATGGCTACCTTAGGAAAATATGCATTCGCTCCAAATGTATACGATCAAGATGCACAAGTATTTCCTTATTTGCAATTGCAAAGAAGAGGGTTCAATCAAGGCAGAGGGGAGGATTACAAAGTCACAGCCAATTTGAATATATTGTCTACTGCTGCTTTTGATCATATTTTACATCCAGCTACTTTACAAAGGATTACCAATACAAGGTTGTATGGCAACGAATACAGTGTGACGGATGTAATGAATGATTTAGTGAAAAATGTTTTTGATGCAGACCTCAATGGAAATGTGAATGTATATAGACAATATTTGCAAAGCTCATTTGTAAAAAGCAGTGTTCAATTGTTGGCGGATAATGCAGGATTGGATCAGGTATCAAGATCGGCGGTTTTTTATACTTTGAAAAAATTAAAATCAAAATTGGCGATTGCCACATTAGGAAATGAAGAAACCAAAGCCCATAGAGCAGCCATGATTTTTTTAATTGAAAAAGGATTAAAAACAGATTAACTAGAAATGCATACAAATTAGAACTTTTGGAGACCTGAAGATTTTTTAGAGGCAAAGCGTTCGCTATAATTGATTTATATTAGATAAAACTATTTGTGAAAGAAAGGCATTGCGGCCAAGGTATCTCCACTTTAAACCACTGCGTCAATATAAAAGGGTCTCTCCTTCATAGGATGAGACCCTTTTATATTCTATCCCTTCGTGCCAATCCTAAAACCTTTACGAGTCATCTCATCCCATTAGTTTATTTGCGGTTATTAAGAAAATGAATTAAAGCCGCTGGATCATCGGTTTGTATTCCATCAGTTCCCCATTGGATCATTTTCTCCCACTCAGCAGGATTTCCTTTTTTCTCATCAACAAAGACCTTAGCTTTTACGGCATGCGCTGATTTGACAAATTGCTCGCTAAGCTGTCCCATATCACTTGCAAAAACTCGGGGACGAAATAATTGCTCCACCTTCACAATGTTTTTTTCAGGACCAGGGTCGGGCATCGCTATACATTTATAACATAGGTCTTGTAATTCTTTAATCACCTCAACCTGAGAAGCCGATATATACCAGACGATATCCCGTTCCATATCATATGTATGAATTATTCGAAGCAGCTCAGGAACCAACGGCTCTTTAAGATCGAGGTAGATGCCTATCTGGCCGCGACACAACTGCAAAATATCTTCAATACCAGGGATTCTAGTGTTTTTCCATTCAGGGCCTAACTTCTCCCCAATGTCTAATTGCTTAATCTCTTCGAGGGTGAAATCTTTTACCTTTCCAGTTTTTCCAATCACATAACGATCCACTTCAGCATTGTGTACACTAACAATGCGCCCATCTTTTGTTGCTCGAGTATCTATCTCAACGAAGTCACAACCCAGGTCGATGGCTTTTTGAATGGCGGCTAATGAATTTTCAGGAATCCCAACATGCGCACCACGGTGGGCAATAACATAGGTATTGCCATGTTTTGGTTTTGGAAAATAATCTTGCACTTTAGCCGGTTCAAGTCCACTTGGATTTTTAGAAGTACTCCATTCCTGAGCTTTTGCAGTTGAATGGCTTAGCATTGAGCATAAGGCCAAACTTGCAACAAGTACCCATTTTCTAAAAGAACAAATCATATGCTATTAATATTTATAAAGGTTGAATGATGACTTACATGCACCGAAATTCAGTTAAGCCCACCATCTTGGATTGAGTCTTATTTTATAATTCTTTCTCACTTAATTCTTCCATTGTCGCTTATTCAATATTACTAAAGCTACTGGTAAAAAGTATTTTCTTTGTGGGAACCACCTTACAGCAATATGAAGGTACAGCAATCTTGCTGATCTTTTTTATTGCCAAAAATAGCCCCCTTCGTTTTGGCAGGCCCGATTAAAAGAGGCGTATTTGAATAAATTGTTCAAGGGGATAGAAATAGCTATGTTACTGGAAAATTCGGCGATGCTTAGGGTCGGGTTGTTTACACTTTTTTTTAAGCCGGACATAAATCCTCTTAATTAAATAGCGATTAGCATTGAGTCCAATCCCTCAATTTCAACCGTTTGTATTTTGTAGTCTAATTTAATTGTAAATACTTCCTTGGTTTCT
>JBIIVV010000363.1:0-2574 GCA_044339235.1 Ferruginibacter sp. | reverse complement strand
TAATTACATATTTCATACCTCCATACATAGTATAGATACCGGCGACTAATCCCAAAATCAAAACACCCAGCCAGATTGGTACTTCATAAACTCCCTGCAAAAGTTTTGCCCCACCATACAACACCACTGAAAGATTCAATAGAATATAACTACCCAGTAAGAGTACGCTGAAAATACGCTGACATTGCAGATTAAATCTCTGCCCAAGGTATTGGGGCATCGTAATAATATTGTTCCGGAGATAAAGGGGGAAGAACCCAAAGATCAAAGCACCATATACTACTATAGCAATAAGATAAGAGTTTACAAGCGGAAGGCCTATCATATAACCCATACCGTTCATTCCAATTAACTGCTCAGGGTTTAGGCCAGAGGATACATATGCTGCTCCAATTGCCCAAAAAGGTAACGTACCCTTAGAGACAAAATAATTAGCTGCACTGCCCTTCTTACCTCTACCTGACCAATACCCGATACCAAGAATTATAAAAAAATAGGCAACTACGGTAATTATATCCAATGTACTTCCGGTCATGTATATATATTTGAAAATGGTTTTTTTAAAGAAAAATACAATAAAACACTTTTTTTAGTTTTTATTATTTTAAACAAACAGAACAGACATAGAAAATAGCAATTCCAATAATATGCATCATATTACATACAGACACGAAAACAGATTTTTTAATATTCAACCCGCACATATGCTTTTCCATTAAATGATTTCACTGTAACTGTTTCTGTATCGGGATCATATTCACCACCTGTTATTTTACTGGCTTTTTTACCATCCGGATGAGGTAATCGTATCGTTACCTCTTTGGGCTTTCTATCTGAATTACATTGAATCGTTGCTTCAATATAACCTCTCCCGATTTCGGAGTTCACTTTCACATTTAATGACCCAAAATAACTCTGTACACCATTTAATTCAATGGTTTTACCATCTTCCATCCATTTACGTGGAATCGTATTCAATAACCTCAGCGTTGAACCATCTTCCAGGTATAGCATCCATCTTGTTTCCATCAAAAACCAAGCTTCTTCATGTGTTTTATGAGGTGAAATCTTATGTAAGTGCTCCCAAAAGGTATAGGTCTCCCTGTCTGCAAGAGCAGAAAAGGTATTGTAATACGTTTTTAAAAAAGGTTTGACTAAACCAAGTTTAGCTTGAAGCCAATTATGTCGACTATAATAAGGTTGACTGAATGCTCCGTTATTCTGATAAAATAATTCACTGTGATAATTTAACATCATTTTGGATGCTGGCTCATTAACACCTAACACTTCACAGAAAACAAGATACAAAGGCCCTAGTAATACATCTGGAGCCGTAAATGTTCCATGAGAATAAAAATTTTCCTTATTAAAATACAGTGCTCTTGGACTAGTAGCCTCTGTCCATGGCGGTGTAGTTGGGCTCCAAGTTCCATCACCAAGTGGAACTACTGGAGAATTTCCCATCGCTTTAAAAAACGATTCCCTAATATCTTTTTTCCATGCTTCAGCTTCCTTATTAATCCGGCTAGATTGTTCAGGATCTACTTTCGCTAACATTTCTGCTACGCGGCTTAAACCAAGGTAAGCATACCCATTGAGCATAAATTGATGGAAGTCATCTTCTGGGTCAGCAACTTTACCAGCAATCATTCCGTATCCATTACCACGCAGTTTTTCCAATTTATTTTTTTCTCTCCATTGTAAAAGAAAATCACATGATTTTAGAACTTTTGGTTTTATATATTCTATCCACTCTTTATCATTCGTATATCTAAAATACTCACCTAATGACCACAATACAGCACCAGTCTCCACCATGTAACCGCCGAAATTCTGCATAAACCCATCCTCATGTTGCTTGTCTAGAAAAAAAGTTAATGACCGTTTTGCAACATCCTGCAAACCCATGGAATTATAGAATTGAATGATAGGAGAACTTTCGGTACCGATAGCGGTATATACACCTATTGCAGGAAGAAGTGTTCCGCCTGGTTCATTTCCATAGGTAACCAAATCAAGGTGAAGCAATCCAGCCTGTATCATTTCGTCTATCCGCTTTTCAGGTACGTGAATCTGAGCTGCTTTATATAGTTTTTCCTGCCAAAATTTTTTACACTCTATAAACTTTTTATCAAATGATTGCGCTGCAAGCGTCAAAGCCCGTTCATTGGGAATTGGAGCATGTGGAAGAGAAAATTCAAAAACCGCCTTTTCACCAGGTTGAAGCAAAACAGCCATCTCTTCGTTTGGTAAAGGATTCCCGTTTAGTTTAGAAATACAAAATACACTGTCCTTTGAATAATTTGATAATCCAGTGTTCGAATCATATTTATAGGGATATTTCTGCCACCAAGGGCTTCCTGGTTTAATCGTTTTAAACCAAGCATAACGGGGTGCCTTACCGGTATTGGTTATTACAGATCTAAAATATAAAACAGTTTCTTCTTTAGTAATAAGTGTTTCCTCAAGTTTGGTTTTCACTTTTTGTTCCTGAGCTTCGGTAAGCATATGCCCTCCACTATACTTATCTGCAACAAGATAATCGGTTCCCTTTTGTTGAGTAAGCGAAGCATT
>JBIIVV010000362.1:0-2603 GCA_044339235.1 Ferruginibacter sp. | reverse complement strand
AATTCTGCCCTAAAAAGTGAGAAGTGCCTGCCTGTAATGCCTTGCCATCTTGCATGAGCGCTTCAATGCAATAGGTATCTACCGCTCCTGCAAAGCGCTCATTGGCAGATTTAACCCCCTTAATAACGGGCAATGCCATATAAGTTTCTGCAAAATCAGCATATACGTTGAGCATTTGAACAGTTTCGTCAATCGCCTCCTTTTCAGTAGCATGGGCCGTATGCCCCTCCTGCCATAAAAATTCTGTAGTACGCAAGAAAAGCCTAGTGCGCATCTCCCACCTTACCACATTGGCCCACTGATTGATCAACAAGGGTAAATCCCGGTAAGATTGTATCCATCCCTTGTAGGTATTCCAAATGATGGCTTCACTGGTAGGACGAACCACCAATTCCTCTTCCAACTTTGCTTCTGGATCTACTATTAATTTGCCCTTATGATCAGGATCGGCCTTTAATCGATAATGCGTTACGATGGCACATTCTTTGGCAAACCCTTCGGCATTGGTTTCCTCTGCTTCAAAAAGACTCTTTGGCACAAACAAGGGGAAATAGGCATTTTGGTGACCGGTTTCTTTGAACATACTGTCCAATTGCTTTTGCATATTCTCCCAAATGGCGTATCCATAAGGTTTAATGACCATGCAACCCCTGACCGCACTGTAATCAGCCAGACCAGCTTTAATTACTAGGTCATTGTACCATTGCGAATAATCTTCCTGCATGCTTGTAATCTCTTTGCTCATATTGAAACCCCTTAGGGGCAATTTTTTAAATGAATAAATATTTGGATGACCTTGATTGAATTAAAAGGAAGCATCCTCCTTATTGAAAACTAAGTCATTTATTTCCCAACGAAGGAAATTATGCCTTGTCAACTCTATTAGTAACATTTTAGCTTCAATTTAACATAAATTCTTTGCAATTGTAAATCAATGGCAAAGAATTTGGTATGATGCTTTTATAATCTAAAACGGCACAAAAGTAGTAACTTCATTCTATAATAATTTTAATCAAATTATCATGATTACAAAAATTTTGCATTTCGTGCTTGTATTAGTTGCTTTTAGCAGCTGCACTACGCTTTATAAAACGGGACAAACCCCGGATGATGTTTATTATTCCCCTGCAAGGCCTTATGTAGAAGAATATGTACAAACTGCCCGACAAGAGCCAGTAATCTACCATCCTGAAGAAAGAATCATTCGAATGGGAATCAATGACCCTCGCTGGAGAAATTTCGACCAAGACTACCGGTACAATCATTACGGTTCTATTTATGGCAATTACTATACTCCTTATTTTTCACCTTATTATAGCCAAGTGTTTATTTCACCATCCCTTACAAAAAACACCACTCCAAGAAAAGAGAATTTAGGCGGTTACAGCCCGATTATTAATTATAGCTCCAGCAATTCCAAAATGGGGAATGCAAAATCTGTGAAATCTTACAACAATAGCAATAACGGATCCGCTGTTGGCAACATCATCCGTCAGATCTTTATTCCTGATAACACCAATAACGGCAGCAATTACAATAGTAATAACAATTCAAATAACAATAACAATCGGACTTATTCACCACCATCTAGTACTTCTTCAACCAATACCAGTAGTTCTTCTTCATCTTCCGGAAGCAGTTCGTCTGGAGGAGGTGGTGCTATTTCAAGGCCTGCAAGAGGTGGAGGGAATTAATTTTTGGTAGCCGCTTTTAACCATTTGATCATTTAAAGAACAACCATTCCAGTTCTTCTATTCTAAAATATCACTTTAATGAAAAAAATCCTGCTGTTTCCAGCATTGCTTTTAAGTTCATTCCTATTTGCACAAATACCGGAGGATGCACTGCGCTTTTCCTTCTTTCCCCAAAATGGTACTGCCCGAAATATGGCTATTGGTGGGGCAATGGGCTCCTTGGGAGGAGATATTACCGCCAATTTTGTAAACCCCGCAGGTTTGGGCAATTACAGAACTGGTGAGCTTGTTTTTACCCCCGGATTTTTAATGAATACCAACAAAACCAATTTCAGGGCTACCGACAATAAAAATAATAAAACCAGTTTTGGAATGGGACCCATCGGATTTGTTTATGGCACAGGCAATCCAAATCAACCAGGTACCAGTCAGGCATTCAGCTTGGCGATAACACAAACTGCCAACTACAACAATTCCATCCAATACAATGGATTGAATAACTACAGTTCTTACAGTGAAAAATGGGCCGAACAGATCGCCAAAAGTGGTATGAGCATTGACAATGTAATCAATAGCCCCAACTATGCCTATGGTGCTGCTCCAGCCCTATATACCTATCTGGTAGATACTTTTAGGGTAAACGGAAATTTACAAGTAAGGGCTTTGCCTGAAAATATTTTGGATGCAGGCCAGGCATTGCGCCAACAAAACACATTGGATACAAAGGGCTCACAGCATGAGGTAGCAATTGGATACGCAGTAAATAAAAAAGATAAATTTTTATTTGGCATGAGTTTAGGCATTCCAATTATGAAGTACAACAGCATCAGTACTTTCAAAGAAAATGACAGTTCCGCCAATAAATTAAATGGATTTGATTCTTTCACCTACACCGATGAATATACTACC
>JBIIVV010000361.1:0-2631 GCA_044339235.1 Ferruginibacter sp. | reverse complement strand
ACTATTATTTGTATAAAAAAATTAACTCGTCAAAAAATAAAGCCTCCAGAGTAATTGCCAGGGCATTGCTGTTAGCAGGATGCGCCACCTGTGTATTCACCTTAGTTTTATCTACCGCCCTATTTCTACATGTAAAAAATGATGCGCTGAAAATATTTGAAGACAATGGGCACTATGCACTCATCGTACAAATTGTAATCATTTTTATAACCGCCGCAACACTTGCCAGCGGTGACGAAAAAGAAAAAGATTGGATGCAGAGAGGAGGGGGTTAATGGATAACTGTTTAATGGATAATGGATAATGGATAACTAATAACTGAAAACTGATAGTGGTCGGATCGGAAATAATAATGTTTTCAGAAAAAGAATGATACTGGATAACTGAATAATGGATAATGGATAACTGAAAACTGATAGTCGTCGGATCGGAAATAATAATGTTTTTTAAAAAAATTTACTAGCAAAAAATAATGGGAATTGATTTTTTAAACCTAGCTTACTATTACTTAAAAAAGCAAGCTCCTAAATTGTAAGAACTTTCAGTTTTCAGTTTTCAATTATCAGTTATCCATTAACCAATTATCAGTTAAGAGCAATCGCCTTGGCGGCAATCCACCCAGTAGTCCAGGCATTTTGAAAGTTGAAGCCTCCTGTTACCCCATCTACATTTAATACTTCTCCTGCGAAAAACAAACCTGGTACAATTTTGCTTTGCATACTGGCATGCTCCACCTCGTCCAATACAATTCCTCCAGAGGTGACGAACTCTTCCTTGAAAGTAGTTTTGCCATTTACACTAAACTCCTGCGCACATATATTTTTGATGAGTTTGTTTTGCTCTTTAGCTGGCAGGTCGGCCCAACGGCTATTTTCGTTTACCCCTGACTGTTGTAATAAGTAGTCCCATAAGCGCTGGGGCAATAAAAAAGGATTTCGATTGGTTATTTTTTGAGCCGCAATATCAAAACGAATCAGTTGGAATTTATCTTTTAGGGTTTGCTCATTATAGGCAGGGAGCCAATTTACCACCATTCCAAATTGCCAGTTTTTTGCTGCCAATTCTCTAGCTCCCCAGGCAGATAATTTTAAGATGGCAGGTCCGCTCATTCCCCAATGGGTAATTAACAATGGGCCTTCTTCTGCTAATTTACTCCCCATGATCTTTACCTGTACCCTTTCTACTGAAATCCCCATTAGCGCATTGATTGGATTGCCCGGCATATTAAAGGTAAATAAGGATGGAACGGGCGCCTCAATGGTATGCCCTATTTGATGAAGCCATTCAAACTGTGTTGACTTGGGATAGCCCCCACTAGCAATACATAAAAAATTGGCCGCTAAGGTTGTATCGTTTGAAAATAAAAGTTCGAATCCATCGCTTCCTTTTTTAATCGATTTTACTTCTTTATTCATCAAAATTTCAACTCCATATCGATTGGCTTCTTGCATTAAGCAGTCTACAATCGTTTGGGAGCTATTGGATGAAGGAAACATTCTGCCATCAGACTCTGTTTTCAACTCTACCCCCCTATCCTTAAACCAGTTGATGGTATCTGTAGTAAAAAAATGATGGAATGCTTTTTTTAAAAAACTTGCTCCGCGTGGATATTTTTTAATCATCTCTGCAATGCTAAAGCAGGCATGCGTAACATTACAACGACCACCGCCACTTACGCGGACTTTACTCAGTAATTTGCTAGTTTTTTCTACTATCACCACTTCTAGTGTTGGCGACAACCGCGCAGCATTGACCGCACAAAAAAATCCGGCCGCTCCACCTCCCACAACAATTAAGCGACTTTTTTTCATGATTACCTTATTGACTTTATGGGAGTTGCTGAAGCAAGGAATTCGAAAAAATTAAAAACTACAATAAAAGAATTTCCAACATGCCAAATCCTTCTTCCCAGTAGTTGGAGGATAAATTAATAATCCGAGAATAAATAAGTATTCGCTTTTTCTGCTGCCTCTATATCCGCAAACGAAGAAAGGATATCTGCCTTGCCCCGCTGAATACAAATCGTATGTTCAAAATGAGCGGATGGTTTACCGTCCTCGGTTCTAATCGTCCAACCATCCTTATCATGAAAAATATTCTTGGTGCCTAGATTAATCATAGGTTCAATAGCAATCACCATCCCTTCTTTTAATTTAGCTCCTGTGCCACGTTTGCCATAATTGGGCACCTGTGGGTCTTCATGTAAATGCCTGCCAATTCCATGGCCTACCAATTCTCTCACTACACCATATCCATGCTCAGCTTCAGTAGCAAATTGAACAGCATAGGAGATATCACCGACCCTATTGCCATGGGTAGCTTTTTCAATTCCTTTTAAAAGAGATGATTTAGTAAATCTGAGCAAGTCAATTACTTCGGATGATATATCATTCAACGCAAAAGTATATGCGCTGTCACCATGGAAATTGTTTTTAAAAACACCCACATCAACGGAAACAATATCTCCTTCTTTCAAAATATCCTTAGTAGGAAAACCATGTACTACAGCATCATTCACTGAAATACAACATGCAAATGGAAAATCTTGGTAGCCTTTAAAAGAGGGTGTAGCTCCATGATCGAGAATAAACTGCTCAGCAATTTTATCCAATGCTGCCGTAGAAATTCCTG
>JBIIVV010000007.1:0-30551 GCA_044339235.1 Ferruginibacter sp. | reverse complement strand
TTTTATTGTCCAATTCACGCACTTTGGTAAGGTATAATTCTCCTTGTGTTCCTACATTGTACAAGGATTCACGATTTTTGTAAGCCTCAATATTTTCTTCTACACTGTCTAGCTGATGAATCACATAATTAAGCCGATCATCAATAAAATCAAGGGTTTTAGATGCTATTTGGTTCTTGTCATTAATACCATCTCTATTGTACACTTCAAAAAGACGGTATAAAATATCCCTTCCTTTTTCAGGTACAGGGGTAAGCAATTTTATATCCAATACCGTAGAAGAAGTAGATATGGGAGATGCCTTTAAGGAGCTAATAATTTCTGCGGCAGCAGAATTTACGGGGTGAGTAATCAGAAAATAGTTTTTACCGGATAACGCTTTGTTGTAGCCTTCATTTACTACCGGACGATACCATGTACTTCCCAATAAAACTTTACCAGTAAAATTAATTTCCTCACCGTTAATGGAAATTTTTTTGTTGACCCAATCCATTTTGAATGGATATTTTCCATAAGTAGGTTTACTATCCTTTACAGCAGCTATAAAGCGAACAGGAGTATTGTCTCCATACAATTCTTCGAGTCGAACTTTACCTTGATTAAAAACGGTTGCGTATAAATCAAGAGAGCTAACCACTTCCTGCATTAGGCTAGAAGAACGCAGCACTAGAATTTCATTTTCTACAATTTTTTTTTCACTAAAAATATTCAGCGCATCCAACACTTTTGAATCGCCCGAACCTTTATTAGGATCCTTTAGCAACACCTTCGCAGAAGCAACGTAGATAGGCACTTCAGCTCTGTAGTAAACATAGGCAACACTCATTGAAATGGGAATCGTTAAGGCAAACAAAGGCCAAAATGGCAAATACTTTTGTAACAACTGTACAAATATATTGGTCGCCTGCTTTTCCTTAAATAATTGTTCCTCTTTCATGAATAGTAAATTCAATTTGCTGGTTTAACGAAAAATTCGATCGATCATTATAAATACAAATGTGATACTTGATAAAATAGTGGTATACACCATATGGTTATTGGTTCGCCTTTGCTCGGCAGTTTCTTTTAATTCATTGGGCTTTATTACTACAATGTCATTGGGCTGTAAATAATACCAGGGGGAAGTAAAAATGGATGGATTTTCGAGATTGAGGTGTTTGACCTGTTTAGTATTCTGTGACTCCCTTATAATCATCACATTATTCAACTGAGCATTTGGCTTGCCGCCACCAGTTTTGGCCATTACCTCGAGCAATGATATTTTTTCTGAAGGAATTTCCACCACTTGGGAATTTCCCTCACCTAAAACTGTAACCCGATGGTTACAAAAATTTACAGTAACAATAGGATCTTTCAGATAGGGTAAAAGCTCTGTTTCCAACTTAGCTTTTAGCTCATTTCTTGTAAGCCCTATTACAGTCAACTTCCCCAACTTATGTAAGTAAATACAGCCATCTTGGCTTACTTGAAAACTATTTTTAACATCTCCTTCAATTCCTCTGCTATTAAAAAGGGCATCCTCCATCACACTTAAGCTGGCGATTGAGATGGCCAACTGGTCATTTGGCCGGATTTTTAATTCCAGCTCATTATTTACAAAACCCGTGATAACGGTATCACGACTGATATCTTTAAAAAAATAGGCTGGCCGATAAACCTTGCAGCTAGTTAATAGAATAGCCGTTACCGTTAGTATATAGATGTATGGATGAAATAATTTATGAATCATGGGCAACAGAGATATTAAAATAAGATCGCTCAAAAACATTTTCATCAACCTGAAAAAGTGAGGTCAATTAAAAATGATACAATAAAATAGATCGGGTATTATGTAATAAGGAAAATGGCCAATGCAACCATTTGCTTTTTAGTGAATACTATCCATTAAATTGATAGTACGCTTTGCTTTTTCGGCTTTGACTTTTTTTATTCCATAAAGCACACCAGCTGCCATCAACAAGACGATACCACCATCAATCGGCGCATCTGGATCGCCCCCTGGATCACCAGGAAAACCTGGATCACTTGGACCTTGGGCAAATGAATGAATAGAGACGAAAAGAAGTGAGCAAAGGATTATACTGAAGGCTATAACCAATTTTGAAATTTTTTTCATAACTAAGGGTAGGGTTGATGAGGTAAAGCTATACCGACATTTTCGATATATATGTCAAAAATAGTATATATATATTAAAAACACAAGCTATATTTTTATTATATGTTTTTTATTTAAGACTAGCATTCGATAATTAAACTTGTATAAAAATTGGATTGGTAAAGGCGCATAAAAATTAGCACCCAACCTACTCGGAAGATTACAATAAAGAAAAAAGTAAAAGGAATAAAATCAAAAGGATATTATAAAGAAAGCTGCGAAGTTAAATTGGCATAAAAAAACTCAAACATTCTTTCTGAAAAAGAAAATGTTTGAGTTTAGTTGAAAGAATAGAATATATCCCTTTTAATAAAAAAAGGGAACCGATTTATTTAAGTTTTGCCAAAGCTTCTTTAATTCTAACCCATGCTCTGTCGATATTTACCATGCTATTAGCAAAGGAAAAACGTACACAATTGGGTTCACCAAAAGCCTCTCCCATTACAGAAGAAACATGGGCGTTATGAAGTAAATACATTGAAAAATCAGCAGAATTGGTGATGGTAGTAACTCCATCAGACTTTCCATAATAATAAGAAACATCAGGGAAAATATAAAATGCGCCCTCAGGTTCGGTACATTTGAATCCAGGAATATCTTTAATCAAATCCATTACCCTGGCCCTTCTTCTAGTAAATTCCTCGGTCATTTCCAAGGAGGGTGTTAAGTCGGTGGTTAAAGCCACTACCGCAGCTTTTTGAGTAATGGAGCAAGTGCCACTAGTAAACTGGCCTTGTAACTTTTCCGTTCCTTTAGCAATGTCAACGTTGGAAGCAATATAACCAAGCCGCCATCCAGTCATCGCAAAACCTTTACTCAAACCATTGATAATAATAACGCGATCCTTCAAATCGCTAAACTGAGCAATGCTTTCATGCTTGCCTACAAAATTGATATATTCATATATCTCATCCGATATAATATACAGATTAGGATATTTCCTAAATACCACCGCCAATGCTTCCAGTTCAGCCTTGCTATATACAGCACCAGATGGATTGCATGGAGAAGAGAATAGAAATAATTTTGATTTTGGAGTGATGGCAGCTTCCAACTGGGCAGGAGTTATCTTGAAACCACTTTCCAATGAAGTGTGAACCTCTACCACTTTAGCTCTTGCAATTTTTACCAATTCAGAATAGGTAACCCAGTATGGAGTTGGGATAATTACTTCTTCCCCCTCATCTACCACTGCTAAAATTGCATTGGCCAGACTTTGCTTGGCACCTGTGGAAGTAACAATATTTTCAGGTTTATAATCGAGGTTATTATCCCTTTTCAACTTGGTACAAACTGCTTCGCGCAAATCTAGGTAACCTGCTACGGGTGTATAATGGCTAAAATTGTCTTGAATGGCCTTAATAGCTGCATCCTTAATGTGTTGAGGCGTATCAAAATCGGGCTCACCAAGGCTAAGGTCAATTACATCGATTCCTTGGGCCCTCAGTTCACGACCCAATTTGGCCATTTTTAAAGTTTCTGGTTCTGAAAAACGGTCTAATAAAGAAGATAGTTGCATGAATTATAAATTGAAGGGCAAAATTAAAAGAAAATGGAGTGTAATCAGCATAATTGTAAAATAATTTCATTTTTTATTGAACCTCATCCAATTTGTCCAACAATAGGATTGAAATATCAAAAAGGATGCTTTTAAGAACTAATAATTAGCAATATTCTGCAATTGGGTTGTACCCAAAACTCAGTTTTTCAGTTCAAGAACTACCGTTTTATAGGAACCTAGCGAAAATCCCTTCATCGAGGCCTCCTGCTGGGTAAGCACATTTTTATAGTGAGTAAAGCCATTAGTACGTTCTCCATATTTTTCAAATTCAACTTGCTTATCCGTTTTGGCTGTATTCATCACCACCATAACGGTTTGATTGGCATCATACCTAAAGTATACATACAATCCATCTACGGGCAAATATTGCATCATTTTACCGGAAGTGATCGCTGAAGACTTTTTTCGGAAATTAGCCATGGTATGCACATGATCCCAAATAAGCTTGTCTTTTGAATTCCTCCCTGACAGCTCAAATTTATTGGTGGCATCTCCAGGGAAACCACCAGGGAAATCCAATCTTACATACCCATCATTAGGGCTAGTAAATCCGGTGGTGGCCAATTCATCCCCATAATATATTTGCGGTATACCCCGGCAAGTAAATAACCAACTTAAAGAGGATAAATATTTATCCATATTTTCTCCCACCACTGAGTAAAACCTTGCCATATCATGGTTATCCAAAAAGATCACATTTCGCATTGGATCTTGGTACACATAATCCTGCGCCAGGGTAGTATATAAATTATTCACTCCATCTGTCCAGCCAAAATCTTTAGTCATAGCATCCTGTATTGCCCATAAAGTCTGAAAATCGGTAGGTGCCTGCAAGTTACTTTTGAAAGGTATTTGATACTTATTTTGTACAAAATAACTTTGATTGGGTACACCATGTACCCATGTTTCTCCAAACATGGTAAGCATCGGATATTCATCCATCAAGGCCTTGTTACAGCGGTTCATAAATGGAAGATCATTATAAGCATAGGTATCAATTCGCCAACCGTCAATACCAAATTCTTCGACGGTCCATAATGCATGCTGAATTAAAAAATTGGCAACAAAGGGATTGTATTGATTCAAATCAGGCATCATGGGGGTAAACCAACCATCTACCATTATTTTTCTATCTGACGGTGACGCATAGGGGTCAAACAAAACCTGATCTTTAAAATTGGTATTGGTATAACTAGGCCACTGGTGCAGCCAATCTTTCATTGGCGGATCTTGCACGGTAATATGATACAGCCCTACATGGTTGTAAACCGCATCCTGAACAATCTTCATTCCCTTAGCATGACAAGCATCAATTAATTGATGGTAAGCCTTATCTCCACCTAGCCTAGGGTCAATGGTATAATGATCCGTAAAAGCATACCCATGTTCAGTACGATCCGGCATATCATTTTCAACCACTGGATTGAGCCATAAGGCAGTAACGCCTAAATCTTTCAGGTAGTCTAGATGACTGACAACTCCCTGTAAGTCGCCCCCATGGCGATTGAAAACGGTATCTCGGTTAAGCGATTGGTCCCTCATCCCTGCAACACGATCGTTGGAAATATCTCCATTGCTAAATCTGTCGGGCATAATCAAATACATAAAATCCTTTGAATTTACCCCCTGGGCAAAATCCTTACTCCTTCCTGCTCTACGTTGTTTGATTGCAAAGTCGATTGAGAAAGGATGACCATTAGTATTGACATTAATTTTAACAACCCCTATTTTGGCTGTTGGATCAATTAACAAGTCGAGAAAAACATAATTGGCATTTTCAACCTTATTAACTTTTGCTACACGAACACCGGGATAATCAATGCTGATATTTGCAGCATTTCCAATACCCTTTCCATGGATCATCACTTGTACTTTGTTCCACTTCATGCCGGTCCACCAATGGGTAGGATAACATTTATATTGCTGCTGTTGTGCAAATGACAAGAGGGTGCAAAATAAAAAAACGGGGATAAGTAAACTTTTTTTCATTTGAAAAATTTTATTTTTAGATTGACTTAATTCATTATTTCACTTTTATTCTAAGGGTCAAAAATGCGGCCACAATCATTAGTATCCCCCCCAACACCAAAGTATAAATGGCATTTCCACCAAAGAAATGCTTAGTAAAAAAGCCCAGTAAGGTAGCGGCCAATATTTGTGGTATTACAATAAAAAAATTAAATATGCCCATGTAAACACCCATTTTATTAGCCGGCAAGGCGGCCGTTAAAATAGAATATGGCATCGATAAAATACTTGACCAAGCAAGACCAATGCCAGCCATTGGCAGTATCAATAAATATTTATCCTTAATTAAAAAAAATGAAATCAATCCAATGCCTCCTGCAAGCAAACAAATCAAATGGGCAGTAGGCCTAGATGTTTTTTTAGCAAGTACCGGCAACAGAAAAGCAAAAAGTGCAGAGAACCCACTATAAAAACCGAAAAGAACACCTACCCAATTACCGACATCATTGTATGCTTTGGAGGAAGCATCTGTAGTATGGGCCAAATTTTGAGCCAATCCAGGCGTAGCATAGATCCACATAGCAAATAAAGCGAACCAGGTGAAAAATTGAACCACTGCCAATTGCTTCATCGTATCGGGCATCCCATACAAATCATTGACTACTTCGACCAATCCATTTTTCTTATTAAACGACCAAAATAAACCTGCCAGCAGTTGAACCAACCCGAAGCTGATAATGCCGATGGTTAATACGTACAACTCCTTTTCAAGCGGCATTGAAGAATGCAAAGAATTGTAAAGGGAAAGTAGAAAAGTCAATACTGATCCAACTACTAACCATACCAATCCTTTGTAATAAAAAGAAATTACAGGCGTAGTAATGATGGTATGATCAATTTGCTGTTGCTCTAAAGAGTCAAAACTCTTTAACTCTTCGGGAGAATATTCTTTTGTAGTAAAAACTGTATACGCCACTGATAAAAAGAAAACGAATCCTCCTATGTAAAATGAGAACTTTACTGAATCAGGTATAACACCCGCTGGGGCTTCATTCGCAACCCCCATCTGCGTTAAAAGGAAAGGCAGAATAGAAGAGACCACTGCACCAATACCGATAAAAAAACTTTGCATAGCAAATCCAGTAGTACGTTGCTCATCAGGTAGCATATCCCCAACGAAGGCCCTAAAGGGTTCCATAGAAATATTGATTGAAGCATCCAGTAGCCACAACATAATAGCTGCCATCCACAAAGCCCACACGTTTGGAAAAAAGATCAATGCGAGCGAGGCGAGCAGAGCTCCAATCAAAAAGTAAGGCCGCCTTCTACCCCATCGGAGCGACCAAGTTTTATCACTCATATGACCTATTACCGGCTGAATAATCAGACCGGTCAGGGGAGCCGCTATCCATAAAATCGGGATATCGTCAATATTTGCTCCTAGGGACTGGAATATTCGACTAACATTGGCATTCTGCAAACCAAAACCAAACTGAATACCTAAAAATCCTACACTCATATTGATGATCTGACGAAGACTCAATAAAGGCTTTTTTACAGTAATCAGGGTAGGCATAGCAAACGATTTAAAATAAATATATTATGTAAAAATTACACAACTTAAAATACTCATAAAAAAACATCCGTTTTAAAGGATGTTTTTTTTATAATTACTAAATTACAAAACCATCCGTTAATACCGCTCCTTTTTTTATCACCACAATACCACCTTTTACGGCATACAGCGAATGATCGATATCTTTCAGATGACTTCCTCCGTTAATTCTAACATCATTTCCAATTCGGCAGTTTTTATCAACAATGGCATTTTTAATATAACATCTATCACCAATGCCTATTTTAGGGATATTTTTGCCTCCATTGCTTTCTATTTCCCCCAAAGTTTCATAAAAATCGTTTCCCATAATATAACAACTAACAATGGTAGAACCATGTCCTATCCTGCTTCGGATACCAATTACACTATTTTCAATTCTACTTGCGTTGATAATGGACCCCTCTGCAATAATGGTTTTTTCCAAAGTTGTTCCGCTAATTTTGGCAGGCGGAAGCATCCTTGCATGACTATATACAATTTTTTGGTTATCAAATAAATTAAATGGGGGCAAATCCAATGTAAGGGAAAGATTGGCTTCAAAGAAAGAATGGATATTTCCAATATCGGTCCAGTATCCATCATATTGAAAACTTACTACCTTGTATTTTTCGATGGATCCAGGTATTATTTCTTTACCAAAATCGGTAGCATCTCTCTTTTCAACTTCCAGCAAATCGAACAGTAGTTTTCTGCTAAAAACGTAAATTCCCATGGAAGCAAGATAATTTCTTCCCTGTGTCTTCATCTCATCGCCTGTATCACTAATCCACTCAGGTAAAATATTTTTGGCTGGCTTTTCAATAAAAGAAGTAATGACACGATCTTCATTAGACTTTAAAATACCAAATTCTGGAGCGTCCCTTTCGCCTACCGGGATAGTTGCTATGGAGATATCTGCCCCTTTGGCAATATGGTTATCAATCATCTCTGCAAAATCCATTTGATACAACTGATCACCACTTAATATGAGCACATATTCGAAATCGTAATTAACAATATGCCTTAATGATTGACGCACTGCATCTGCTGTTCCCTGAAACCATTTTGGATTATCTGGCGTTTGCTCAGCTGCCAGTATATCTACAAAACCCTTACTAAAAAGACTAAATTGGTACGTATTTTTAATATGCTTGTTTAAGGAAGCGGAGTTGAATTGGGTAAGCACTAAAATCCTATTAAGACTGGAATTAATACAATTGGATATTGGAATATCCACCAACCTATATTTTCCTGCAATAGGTACTGCAGGCTTACTCCTTGAAGCAGTTAAAGGATACAATCTCGAGCCAGCTCCACCACCTAATACAATTGCAATTACTGATGCAGTTTCCATTCTTTAGAAATTAATTTATAGTTTAATTTATTGTTTATGTAATATATGTAAAGTTGTTGATATCATTTTAAAATTTACGAATACTTTCATATAATTCAATATACTTTACCGCACTGGTTTGCCAGCTAAAATCCAATTTCATAATTTTCGTAACTAATTTTTTTAACAACTTTGGCTGATGATAAATTTCTAAAGCCCTGTGAATAGAATAGGTGATATCCCAAACAGTTGCGTCATTAAAACAAATTCCATAGCCTTTTGGTTCGCCAAAATCTTTCACTGTATCCCTCAGTCCGCCGGTATTTCTTACAATTGGAATGGTTCCATAACGCATTGCATAGAGTTGATTCAGTCCGCAAGGCTCTACCCTGCTAGGCATTATTAAAAAATCCGCACCTGCATACATTTGGTGGCTTAATTTTTCATTGTAACCGATTGTAGAATTATAAAAACCAACCAACTGGCTTTTCATATTTTCAAGCTCTGCCTCCACTGAATGCTCACCACTACCTAGAACTAGGAAATTCACTTTCCCTTCCATATGAAAGATGGAATCATAAATTACTTGGGGAAGTAAGTCAGCCGCTTTTTCATAAACCAATCGGCCAATAAATATAAACAAGGGCTTGTCTAAATCCAGATTAAATTGGTCACACAATTGTTTTTTATTGGCAAGTTTTCCTAATGCGGCATTTTTTGAATTAAAAGTAGGATTGATATACGAATCAATACAAGGATCCCACACCGCTGTATCAATTCCATTCAGGATGCCAATACATTTACCCTGCTCGTAATCAAACAGTTTTTCCAGGCCATTGGCATTTTGGCGCATCTCCTCCAGGTAGCTTTGGCTTACTGTAGTTACCTGACGAGCACATTTAACCGCTGAAGCCAATGGATTAATATTGTTTTCCCAGTCAAGTTTACCCCACTCAAGATTATCCCAATCGGGAAGGTACCTTGACTTGTCCCAACTCATCCATCCTTGGTACTGGGCATTATGAATGGTGAGTACGGTAGCCACCTGGGCTAAATGTTTGTAAGCGGAGCAATGCTGCATCATAAAAGGAATTAGCCCCGTATGGTGGTCATGCACATGAACAATATCGGGTTGATGCCGCCATTGAGCTATCCAATCTACTACAGCAATTTGAAAAGCAGTAAACCGCTCCGAATCATCCCCATAGCCATAAACAGATTGCCTATCCAACAAACCGTTGATATCAACTAAATACAAATCAAAGCCAAGTACATTTTGCCTTTCTTTAATGATGGCATAATTAAACCAATGTTCTCCCATGGTGAAAGAACCTTGGTGAACGGTGTCAAATTCATGGTCGTATAAAAACTTAGTTCGATACATAGGTAACACCACCTTGGCGGTATGTCCCAGCTGGGTTTGGTATTTGGGAAGAGCTCCCACAACATCCCCTAAGCCCCCTACTTTAGCAACTGGATAACACTCAGCACTTACATGTAATATTTCCATTGAATATATAAATAATTAATTGACTTCAAATTAAGCAGGATTTTGTTAGAAACAAATTATCATATGAAAATTTTTCCTAGTGCCAAAAATATTCTAAATTGGGCAACTTATATCAACGATACTGCCATGACCCCAACCACAAACACCCAGGAAACAACTAAATGGTCCCAATTCGGAACCCTTATTACGGTCTTTTTTTTCTGGGGATTTGTAGCTGCCAGTAATGATATCTTGATACCAGTTTTTAAAGAAAAACTACATCTTTCGCAAGTACAGGCCCAAATGGTATCCTTTGCCTTTTATGTCGCCTATTCAGTAGGTTCAATCATTTATTTTTTAATAAGCAAAATGATTAAACAAGATTTGCTTACTAAAATCGGATATAAAAATGGAATCAGTTTTGGATTGATTATCTCAGCACTGGGTACTTTACTATTTATTCCCGCAGCAAACCTATCCTCCTTCCCATTATTTATTTCCGGATTATTTACCATTGGCCTTGGATTTTCGCTGCAGCAAACCGCTGCCAATCCATTGGCAATTAATATGGGTAGTGCAAGTACTGGCTCACAGCGATTGAGTATGGCAGGAGGAATAAATAATTTCGGAACTACCATTGGACCACTCATTGTTAACCTCGCTATTTTTGGTTCTATCTCTACCGTACTTGCTAGTTCGCTTGAGTCAGTTAAAATGCCCTACCTTATTTTGGGTGCTGCTTTTTTAGTAGTAGCTATCATCTTTTACTTTTCCGCTGTACCCAATCAATTGGTCAATAACATTGAAAAGGCTTCTGCTGAAACAGCCTCTTTTATTGATAGAGGGTCGCCATTTAAATACCCACAATTACTATTTGGCTTGATTGCCATATTTGTATACGTAGGAGTAGAAGTTAGTACAGCAGCCAATTTGCCGGAATTTATGAAACAAAAATTGGGAATTCCTACCAGTGGCTCTGCTCCGTACATCTCTTTATTTTGGGCCAGCCTTATGATCGGCAGATGGACTTCTTCTGTAGATGCATTTGGTTTATCAGGAAGTGTAAAAAAAATCATCCAATTCCTAATGCCCTATCTTGCATTTGGAGTTTTCTTATTGATGAATGCCATTGCAAAACATGACCTGTCTCCATTTTATATTTACAGTGTAATAATTGTAGTGTTAATTGTAGCTAATTATTTCAGTAAGGGTGACCCTTCCCGTCAGCTTTTATTGTTTAGTTTATTAGGGATACTAGCTTTGCTAGTTGGCATTTTCTCTCCCAACTACCAAATAAGTATTTATGCTTTTTGCAGTGTAGGGCTATTTTGTTCAACCCTTTGGCCTTGTATTTTCACCCTCTCCATTTCAGGGCTTGGCAAACATACTAGTGAGGGATCTAATTTTTTAGTTTTTATGATTTGTGGAGGTGGTTTTATCAGTGTACTACAAGGTTATTTATCAGCAGATAATTTGTTGGGCATTAGCCTTTCTTATGTAGTGGGTATTATTTGTTTTGCTTACATGGCCTTTTATGCCATCAAGGCTAAAAGAGACCTAAAGAGCCAGGGAATAGATTTGGATGAATTGAGTAACAACAGTGCCAAGGCTGGACATTAATAAATTTATTATTTTATAATTTTTTTGAAAAATGCTTAAAAAATACGCAGTAGGAATTGACATTGGTGGAACCACAGCAAAGTTTGGAATTGTGGACAGAAACGGCAAGATACTGGAACAGGATCGGGTACCTAGCAATGAACACGCAGTGGTAGAAGATTTTATCGATGATATGTATGCCAAGCTAATGCCCATGATTGATAAAGTTGGCGGGATAGATAATTTTGTTGGAATTGGCATGGGTGCTCCCAACGGAAATTTTTACACCGGCACCATTGAATATGCACCGAATTTAAAATGGAAAGGCATTATACCGATTGCAGATTTGATAGAAAAGAAATTCAACCTTATCTCCCGGCTTACCAATGATGCCAATGCGGCTGCAGTGGGTGAAATGATGTACGGTTGTACCAAAAATATCAAGCACTTCATTACCATTACCCTGGGAACGGGTGTAGGTAGTGGCATTGTAATAGATGGCAAGATTTTATTGGGGCATGACGGATTTGCAGGTGAACTAGGGCACACCATCATTCGCCCAGGTGGAAGAATACATAAATCAACCGGTATGAGAGGAAGCCTTGAATCCTATGCTTCTGCTACCGGTGTTCGGGAAACCGCCATTGAAATGCTTACAGCACAACCTGAAACTGAAAGTTTGCTGCGCAATTACAGAATCAATGAACTCACTAGTGAGACGGTGTTTGACTGTGCAATGCAGGGCGATAATATTGCCAATAGGATTTTTGAATTTACCGGCCAAATTCTGGGGGAATCACTTGCCAATTTTGTAATGTTTTCATCTCCAGAAGCGATTATATTATTTGGAGGCCTTACCAAAGCGGGCAACTTGTTGCTTAATCCAACAAGAAAACACATGGAAGCGAACTTGCTTCCTATTTACCAAAATAAAGTAAAATTGCTTTTTAGCGAATTGAAAGAAGCCGATGCTGCAATATTAGGTGCCAGTGCATTGGTGTGGAATCTATAAATGAATGACCTGAGGCGGGCTAACCAGTTTTGCCCCTTTTTTATTCTGGGATATTACTAAGGCAACCAGTCAAAAGCTGTTTGCCTTATCACTTGTTTAGATGGGTGACTCACCGACTCAAACAGTTTTTTCCTCCTCCCATTTTTTCCTACCCCATCCTGCTATCACATGCTTTTCACTGTGATAAGAGGAACGCACCAAGGGACCACTTTCCACATAATCAAAACCCATATTGTAACCAATATCCCTTAATTCCTTAAACTCATCAGGATGAACAAAACGCTGAACTTGCAAATGCTTTTTACTAGGTTGCAGGTACTGACCAATGGTAATCACATCCACCCGACTATCATGAAGATCTTGCATCGTTTGAATCACCTCCTCCTTTGTTTCACCCAAACCCAGCATTATTCCACTTTTAGTACGCATTCCACCCTCTTTCAAGATGCGAAGGGTTTCCATGCTTCTCCAGTATTTAGCCTGTATACGAACCTGTTTGGTTAACCGCTCAACTGTTTCAATATTATGTGAAACCACTTCTGGACCAGCTTCAATAATTCGTTGAATATTTTCTTTTTCAGCCTTAAAGTCGGGTATTAAGGTTTCCAACGTAGTGGTAGGATTTAAAGATTTAATGGCCTTGATGGTATTATACCAAATAATACTTCCCCCATCCACTATTTCATCCCTATCTACCGATGTTACTACCGCATGTTTCACCTTCATTAAATGAATGGCTTCGGCCACCCGCTGTGGCTCATCCCAATCTACTGGCTCAGGCCTTCCGGTTGCCACTGCACAAAAACCACAACTTCGAGTACAAATATTGCCCAGAATCATAAAAGTAGCAGTTCCCTCACCCCAACATTCGCCCATATTAGGACAATTACCACTTTCGCAAATAGTATGAAGTTGATGGGTGTCCACCAAATTTCGCACTTGCTTATACGATTCACCAATAGGCAATTTTACCCTTAGCCAATTAGGCTTTTTGACTTTTTGCTCTACTACACCATCAATAACCGGTAACTCTATCATTAAATGAAATTATATTTTGCTAAAAACTACAGCTTATTAAACTAAGCCACAAAATTAATGGTAAGAATTGAAATGTAACCAAGTTTGTAAAATGCTTTCTATCCTGACAGTGATCCATCAAGATTATATTACCTGCTATTTCCTTTTACCAAACAAAATGGATACATAGGCACTGATAAAAAGCTGCCTTGGTTTTGAATACACCAATTGAGGAATTGCCTTAGAATACAACTCTGCCATCACCCCTACTTCCAATGCACTGAGCTGTTCATTGTATTTACCATAATCAAATCGCAATGATGCCTTGGTATAAAAGCCGGGAGTGACCGTAATTTGATTCCAGCCTTTTGTAAAACCTGCGCCAGATACTTGTAAAAAGCTAAGTAGGCTACTATTGGTAAACAATATACTATCTGCAACATGAGTAGATTGGCCTGAACTTGAATACAAGGTACTGTCGGAGGTTGCATACCTTATGTACTTTCGAATGCCTTTATCGAGATCATTGACTTCAAGGTTATATGGCCTTAGAAGAGCAAGCGCCATTCCACCTCCAACATTGGCGGTAACACTAATTCCATTTCGGTTAGTCTTGTTACCCAATAAAAATTGCTGCTGCACACCTAATTTTAAAGGGTAACAATAATTAATTTTCCCATATACAAATGGAGAGGACGGAATACTAATATTGTTTTGCTTTTCCTCTTTGGGATGTTTTCTCTCCGTCAGTTCAAATTGAAATAACAAAGCTTTTTTAACCGATTTAGATCTGCCTACCTCGTAAAAACCCCCATAACCATCTGAAGTAAGCTTAAACCCAAATGCCGATTGTTTATGATAGGTAATCACACCTTCCTCTTCTTGTTTTACGATTGCATTGATGCGCTGCTTTCGCTCCATCAACTTATCCTTTTTTGACTTTTGGGCAAAGGAAGGCAAAGTGGCTACAATAGTCAGAAAAATAAAAAATAATTTACGCATAATAAATTTTTACTTCAGTAAATTTATGCAAAAATAACACAATGACAGCAACCATTCAGTATGAAGGCGATTTAAGATGCATTGCCCAACATTTACAAAGCGGATCAATAGTAGAAACAGACGCCCCTTCAGATAACCGTGGAAAAGGAGAACGATTTTCACCTACCGACCTGGTATGTACTGCCCTAGCTACTTGTATGGCTACTACCATGGCAATCAAGGCAAATGATATGAATATTGAATTAAAGGGTTTATCAATTGAAGTCACTAAAACCATGCAGAGTGATCCTCGCAGAATTTCTAAAATTGATGTTAAAGTTTCCTTTCCTACCTCCTTGGCCTTAGCGGAAAAAGATAAAATCATTTTACAACGAACAGGCGATAACTGCCCAGTAGTGAAAAGCCTTCACCCAGACCTAGTTCTAAATATTGAATACATTTAATAAATTCAAGAGGTGGATAAAGCATGGGTCCTAAGTAACTTATTTCCCACGGCACATTCCAAACAACGCTTTTGATTACAGTAATCATTTTTTAATTGAATGAGTGCCTGAGAATCAAAAGCGTTGTTATTTTCAATACCTAATGTTGTAAAACCCTTTGTGATACTGTTATTTTCTTCTTTAATTTGTTCCAGCCAAAGCATCGCCCGATCCTTATACTTAGTTTCCCCATGATGATGGCCATAAGCAAACAAAATTGGGACAATGGTATTGATCAATACAGAATGTATCATCTGTTTGCCAATATTTTTTTCGCGATAAATAGAAACCTCATCAAAAATATAATGATAATGCCAATAGTCGTTGGCGGTAACTGCCAATAGTTTTTTTACATCTTCTAATACAATCGTTTCTTTTACAATTGAAAATAAATGCACGCTACTGTGAATCAACATAGACAATTGTGCCAGCCGAAGGCTTGGGAAATTGGAAGGGCGCATTCTTAAAAAATAAAGTGGCGACGGCCTAGAATACAATTGGTATTTTTTCTTAAAAAACCGATACTCTTTTTGTAAAAGTTTAGGATATTCTTCATGAAAATCATCCTCTAGCAAGCCTGCCTGGCCAAATAAAAGCGCCTCTGTTTGGTGAATTTGGTTTTTATGTTTCGCTAAAATACCAATCGGTAGAGAACGAGCTAATTTTTCAAATGAATCCGCATTAACGGTATTGCCAAAATTTCGAGCTATCAGCCACCAAAAAGTTTCTTCCCAATGGTTATTATTACAATTGAGGTATTCCAGAATAACCGCCGCTTTTCTTTGCATTCTTTCTACCAACAACCGCTCTTTCCAGGCAACCCAGATGATGGGCGTAACATTTGAAATCATTGCTTCACAGGCAATAAAGGATTTCGAATTCATTAATTCATCAAATTGCTGAAGTAATATTTTAGAAACCAGACTTTGTAATTCAAGCACAGGGAAGGATACTTGAAGATTGATGTCATTTTGCCAAACAACATGCAAAATAATATTGGCATAATTTTTATCAAAGCTATGTTGATGACTATTCCAATCAGAAGATAAAACATGCAACTCTATACTGCCCGCCCAGATGGTATTGTTTACTTTTATTTTGGCGTTTAGAAAATCAGGTCCCTGATTGGTATTAATAATTCCAGGATGAATAATGGATAAGCTTTCCCCATCACCTGTTATCAACTCATTTTGGTTAAAATATTGAAGCTGCCAGATGTATTGCAAGAGCCTTTCGGTCATGAAGGTTATTTGTTTTTGCAAAAACGATGAATGTTAAATGGGTGAATGTCTGATTCAGTGAATCACTAATTTACAAAATCATTTAATAATATTATACTTATTTATAATATTATATTCGGGAGACGAATATTCTTTATTTTTTTTGTGAAGGTTGATAATCAAACAAATAGCGAGATAGCTACTAATAAATAGGATTACAATTTCAATAATTCCTGCACCACTCTACTTACGGGAAGCCCCATTACATTGTAAAAATCACCTGAAACTGATTTAATACCCACTACACCAATCCATTCCTGAATGGCATAGGCACCCGCCTTATCATAGGGCTGGTATTTATCTACATAAAAAATGATTTGCTCCTCTGTTAAGTTGTGGAAAGCTACTTCTGTGCTGTCTGCAAATGCCACCTCCCTTTCATTATATAATATTATCACACCGGTAATAACCCGGTGGATTTTACCAGAAAGAGTAGTCAAAATAGCAATGGCATCAGCTCGGTCAATGGGTTTACCGATTACCTTATCTCCCAATACTACAATGGTGTCAGCAGCCAAAATAGGGATTGTAAATTGATGGTCGCTTTGCACAGCTAATGCCTTATTACGGGCAATATGAATGGCGATATCTTCAAAAGTCAATCCAACGGGGTAGGATTCATCCGTAGGTTGAACCACTACCGTAAAAGGTACTTCGGCCCATTCCAACAGCTGTTTGCGCCTAGGCGACTGCGATGCTAAAATGATACCACCAGATGAAAACATAGCGCTATTGATTGGATGATTTTCCATTGAATTTATTGAAAATTATTCAGTTCGGTAAAATAGATTGCTGCAATTGATTGAATTACCGGATTAATACAATTGAGCATATACCTGCAAACATGACCAGTTTGATTAAATTGCTGATAGCGTGATACTCAGCAGTGGTTTGCGCCTGATAAAATCTTTTCAGAATCCAGACAAGTGGAGCAATTACCAATAATAAAGTATACAGTGCACTCACCCACCAGCCAATTTGCAATACATACAACTGAAGAATTCCCAAAGCACCAATCAACACAGCCAGCCAAACACCTACAAATACTTTGGTGGCCGGAATTCCCCATACAATGGGCATTGTTTGACATTGGTACCTTGCATCACCCGACATATCTTCCATGTCTTTTACAACTTCGCGAATCAATGAGATAATAAATGCAAAACCTGCATACAAAGCGGCAAATTTATATATTCTTGACATGCCAGATACAAAACCAGAAGAGATTACGGGAGTAAAAAACAGCATTGAGTTGGTAGCAAAATATAAAACTAAAACCGTCCAAGCTGTTAATCCTGCAATAATAATATTACCGGATAATAATTTCTTTTTGAAACGGGTAGAATATGCCCATAACAGAAACGAGCAAACGATATTCGCCACAAATATTACCGGACTGGTTTTGATTCCAACATATCCGCTAATAGCCAAGCCGGCCAACGTAATAACCAAATGAAAAAAAATAGCCCAGTGGCGGCTGATGATTTTTTGTACCACCATCTTAGCCGGTTTGTTTACCTGATCAATATTGATATCGAAATAATCATTGATAATATAACCTGCCGCCGCTATCAACAAAGATGCAGCCATTAATAAATAAAAAAGCGAGGGGGTTAATGCATGTTGTTGTGAAAAATAATTTTCAGGCAAAGAAGGGATAATAATACAATAATAAAAAAGCAATTGGGTAAGGGCAATAAAAAAAAGATTAGGCCAACGTATCAATCGAAAAAAAGCCAACAATAATTTCATTGAGAAGATGTTTATTTTTCCTATTCAGATTTGGCTTGAAGGTGTATTATCCCTATTTTTTGTGCATTTTGTTAGGTTCTTGCAACCATTTCATTTGCTAAAGTAAGCTTTGTAATGGATAAATCGGAATCAATGGTAAATGAAGAATGGATTACCATACCAGACTCCAAAGGGCTTATCGGATAGCTACAGTAGCATCTAAGTCCCAGTGCCCATTCAACTTTAGCACTTTTTCAATTACATCTCTTCCACAACCCCGTCCTCCATTAATGGGGGAAATGTATTTAGAGATGTCTTTTATCTCCGGAACTGCATCAGCAGGGCAACAGGGTAATCCAACTAAATTCATCACCAAATAATCGGGAATGTCATCTCCCATAAACAAGGTTTCCTCCAGCGATAATTTATTATCCTTCACATATTCAAGCAACTTATCTTTTTTATTATAAATCCCTAAAAACACATCCGCAATACCAAGCCTTTCCAATCTTTGACGAACCGGCTCAGACTGGCCACTAGATAAAACCACTATTCGATACCCTTTTTTGATTGCAAGCTGAAGCGCATATCCATCTTTGCTATTCATATTACGTGCCATATCTCCACCCGGTAAAATAACCATACTGTCTGTGGCCAATACCCCATCCATATCAAAAACAAACGTTTTTATCCTTTTAAAAAGCTCCAGCACACTCATTAGTTTGATTTAATTAATAATTCGGCAATAAAAGCCAATAAAAATATTATAAACTAAAATTTGAACCCACTTATTTTTGATTATCTCTCCATTCATATACCCAGCTACTTTGAATCATTTCAAGATGTCCCTCAGTACTTTGCTCCGGAGTTCCCGAAAATTTAGGGATTTCCAATACCCACTTATGTAAATCGGTAAAGCGGATGCGGTATATTTTGCTCTCACTAAAATCATCGCCAAAACGTTCGTAAAGTTTCATGGCGATATCTTCATAATCATTCCAGTGAATAGGTGGTTCGAAGGTCATAAAAGGAAATTTGTAAATATGGTGATTTGATAATTATCCAATTCATACAAGTCTTGCTGACTTTCAGGTATAAAATTACCTATTGTTAAATACGAAAAGGGTTAGTTTGCCTTGCTACTCTCCCAAAAATTGGGTTTGATCGGGTAATGTTACAACAATAACACCTTTACCTTCCTTCAAGATGCATTGACAACCTAATCTGGAATTAATGCGTGGATTAACCGCTCTATCGATAAAATCTTCTTCTTTATCGGACAACGCTTCCAACAACAGATCCCCTTGCTCCACATACAAATGGCAAGTGCTGCAAGCGCAAACACCACCACAGTTATGATGCAGTTCAATATCATGCTTAAGCGCTACTTCTAATAAAGATTGCCCTTCTTCAATATTTTCAATGGTAATAGGTGAGCAACCCTTTTGTTCAAATTGATAAGTGATGGTATACATATTTTGTAAAGTTCGGGATGCAAACCTACTTCAGAATTACCATTTCAGGAAAACTTAGTTTAAAAGACCATTTATTATCAAGTTGAAGTGGTGGTTTTACCTATTCCTGATTTTTAATAAACTTTCAGTAAAAGTTTGATACATTATTTTTAGCTCAGGGTGATTTGACAGCGCCAGCAGATGCCTTTCCAAAGTGGACCGGTCTTCTCTGATGGCAGGTCCGGTCTGAACATCGCTCGGAAGACGCGTTTTCAGTCGCAAAGCAGTTTCTTCAATTATCGGCTGTAGCATTTTGAAATCGACGCCCTCATTTTTACAATACTCAGCAGTAAGACTATACAAATGATTCGTGAAATTATTGACAATTACCGCAGCTAGATGCAAGTAAAAACGCTGCTCATCCTCAACCTTAGATACAATTGATGACAAAGAGAATGCGAATTTTTCAATTACTGAAAGAACGGATGGGTTATTTGCGTCAATCAATAAAGGAATCTTAGGCTGCCCTCCTATTTGCTCTTTTCTTAAACTCTGCAACGGATAGATCACTCCAAACTGAGTGGAAATAGTACTTAGCACCTGCTTGGAAACTGAACCTGCTGTATGAACAATCAATTTATCCCCTAAAAAAATGGAACCCTGGATTTGCTGTAAAGCTTGATCGGTTATTGCTAATATATATATATCGGCAGTTTGATCCAATGCACTCAGATTATCGGAAAAGGAGCATCCCAATTCTATTGCCAACGATTGTGCGCTAGCAATCGTTCTGCTAACTACTTGTATTATTACATGGCCGGAAGCTACCATTAACCTTCCAAAAACAGTGGCTACATTTCCTGCTCCAACAATTACTACTCTCATTGTGTATCTTTGTTTCAATGAAATTAAAGCAAAAATTAGCAATTGGATACATCCGTTTAAAATTTAGGTTGTTTACGATTATTTCAAAACGAATGGCTGCAGAAAAAGCATTTGAATTGTTTTGTACCCCATTTATGCAATCAGAATCAAAGACACCTGCTATTTTTGGGCAGGCAGAAGCACTTCAATTTGAATTGAATGGATTAAAAGTAAACGGCTTTCGATGGAACTTTGGCCAGCCTCATACAATTTTAATTTTACATGGATTTAGTTCTTCGGCTTATAAATTCCATGCCTATATCGCTCCCCTAATGGAGAAAGGATACCAAGTGATTGCCTTTGATGCCCCTGCCCATGGCAGTAGTGAAGGAGTTACAATAAATGCCGTCCAATACAGTGAAATGATAGAAAAGGTAGTTCAGCTATATGGGCCTATAAAAGGCTACCTTGCCCACTCTTTTGCCGGAATAGCCCTAAGCCTAGCTATTGAAAAAACAATGCACAACCTGGATACCCATATTGTATTAATAGCCCCAGCTACTGAAACCGCTACTGCAGTTGATGCTGCATTTACCATGCTAAACATACAAAACACTGCAGTAAGAAAAGAATTTGATAATATCATTTTTGAAAGAAGTGGCCATACAACCGAATGGTTCTCCATAAAAAGAGCGATGCAACAAATTTCGGCATCCGTACTATGGATCCATGATGAAGAGGATGATATAACACCATTGGCAGACGCTTTGCAAGTGAAAAAGGAGCATTTTCCCAACATTCGTTTCATTATCACTAAAGGCCTTGGGCATAAAAAAATTTACAGAGATATTACTGTTAAAAAAGAGATTGTCGATTTTTTGTAAAACACCCCCTAAATAGCCTCTTTGAGAAGAATTATTTTAAATTTTCAATTTTAAAGTAATATTGCAATTCAAATTGCGTCCAACAACATTTATAGATATTTTATAATATATGGTGTAGAAATGTATATTTTTGCAATCCCCGGCTGCTGAAAATTTGAATACTAATTTAATCTGTAAATACCCCCTTTGAGGGAAAAGCATAAAATTGACTGTTGATTATGGCGAAGAATTTATTAATTGTTGAGTCCCCTGCGAAAGCTAAAACCATCGAAGGTATTTTAGGAAAAGACTTCGAGGTGAAAAGTTGTTTTGGACATATTCGTGACCTGGAGAAAAATGACATGGGCATCGACATCAACAATCACTTTAAACCCAAATACATCGTACCGGCAGATAAAGAACGGGTGGTAAAAGAGTTGAAAAGTATTGCCAAAAAAAGTGATGAAGTATGGCTTGCATCGGATGAGGACCGCGAAGGTGAAAGCATTTCCTGGCATTTGGCGGAAGTGCTGGGATTAGATCCAGCAACTACTAAAAGAATTGTTTTTCATGAAATCACCAAACCTGCCATAGAAAAAGCCGTTAAAAATCCACGAATCATTAATATGGACCTGGTAAATGCGCAGCAAGCCAGGCGAGTTGTAGATAGGCTGGTTGGATTTGAATTAAGCCCCGTACTTTGGAGGAAAATAGGCATGAGTGGTGGATTGAGTGCCGGTCGTGTTCAAAGTGTTGCCGTAAAATTAATAGCAGAAAAAGAAAGAGAAATCAATCATTTTGCTGCTACTAGTAGCTATAAAATTGAAGCGGCCCTATCCGCAACGGATAATAGCAACCGGTCAGTAAATTTCAAAGCGGATGGAGCAAAGTATGATGTAAGTGAGGATGCAGAAAAATTTCTGGTAAGCTGTATTGGAGCATCGTATACCGTAAAAGACATACAGGTAAAACCAGGAAAAAGAACTCCCGCAGCGCCTTTTACCACTTCTACCCTGCAACAGGAAGCCAGCAGGAAATTAGGCTACGGCGTTACTAAAACCATGCTGCTAGCTCAAAAATTATATGAAAGTGGAAAGATCACCTATATGCGAACCGATAGTGTAAGCCTGGGTGAAACAGCCATGGATGCCATTGTTGCTGAAATTAAAAGTAGCTACGGTGACAAATACTTGCAAATACGCAAATACAAAAACAAAAATGAAAGTGCGCAGGAAGCGCATGAAGCCATCAGGCCTACCTATATGGAAAACCATACGGTCAATGATCCTGATCTGAATCGATTATATGAACTCATTTGGAAGCGGACCATTGCTTCGCAAATGAGCGATGCTGAACTAGAAAAAACAATCGCCAAAATCAATATCAGTACCAATCAACAGGAACTAACGGCAACGGGTGAAGTAATGAAGTTCGATGGCTTCCTAAAAGTGTATTTAGAAAGCAGTGACGAGGAGGAAGAAGAAAACGAAAAAGAGGGAGAAAGTAGATTGCCCAATTTAACGCCCGGACAGGTTCTTTTATTTAATCAAATGACCGCCACCGAACGATTTACCAAACATTCTGCAAGGTATACAGAAGCTTCTTTGGTAAAAAAAATGGAAGAGTTGGGTATCGGCAGACCGAGTACCTATGCTCCCACTATTTCTACCATTATAAAAAGAACCTATGTAGAGAAAAAAGATAAAGACGGAGTGAAAAGGAATTTCAGAATACTGAGACTGAAAAATGATGCCATCGAAAAAATAATTGAGCAAGAAAATACAGGAGCCGAAAAATCAAAATTGTTCCCTACCGATCTTGGATTGGTGGTTACCGATTTTTTAAACCAGCATTTTACCAAAGTGATGGATTATTCTTTTACTGCAAACATTGAGAAAGAATTTGATGAGATAGCGGAGGGAAAAATGCAATGGAGCAAGATGGTGGAAGACTTTTACAACCCCTTTCATACCGGGGTTACTCATACCCTAGAAACAGCTGAAAGAGCGGTTGGAGAGCGTATTTTAGGAGTAGATGAAACAGGAAAACCAATAATGGCAAGAATGGGACGCTATGGCCCAATGGTTCAAATAGGCGCTCAAAATGATGAAGAAAAACCAAGGTTTGCTAAGTTAAAGGCAAATCAAAGTATTGAAACCATCACAATGGAGGAGGCATTGGAATTGTTTAAGCTTCCTCTTATGCTAGGTGAACATGATAACTTAGAAGTAAGTGTAAATATTGGCCGCTTTGGCCCCTATGTAAAATGGGGGGAACAGTTTATTTCAATTCCAAAAGGGGAAGACCTTGCTTCGGTTGACCTCCTAAGAGCTGTTGAAATTATTCATGCAAAACAAGTAGAAGATGCTCCAATAGGGTTTTTTAACGAAAAACCCATCACCAAGGGAAAGGGCCGATTTGGACCATTCATTAAATGGAACGACCTTTTTATCAATATTCCTAGGGCCTATAATTTTGATATCCTTACCCAGCAAGACTGCAATGAACTGATAGAAAAAAAGATGGAAAAGGAAGCCAACCGATTTATCCAACAATGGCCGGAAGAAAAGATTGCTATCGAAAACGGCCGTTGGGGACCATTCATCCGTTTTGGAAAAAAAATGCTAAAGTTGACCTCCGGCGCCAACGGGAAATATACTGCCGATCAGCTGGCAACCATTGAACTGGATGAAGTAAAAAAAATGATCCTGCTGCAAGAACCAAAAGCATTTGACAAAAAAGGGGCTGTTAAGAAAAAGGCAGCGGTAAAGAAAAAAACGGCCACAAAAAAAGGATAACCTTTTGCACTGATTTAAAAAAGCGTTGATATTTCAACGCTTTTTTATTGTCAAGTAATAGCCTTTATGGTATAGCAATACAATTAATTTGGAAGTTTTTATCCCCCCATTTAGAAAGCGGAGAATACAATTTATACAGTCCTGTGGAAAGTTTTAACTTCTTTATGTTATTAGATTTTCCGAATTTCATGATCAAATAAAGGAATTTGATTGAGAACAAAGAAATAATTGCACTTTTTCACCTAATGGACGATCCCGATGAAGGAGTGTACAACAGCGTGAGCGATAAGATCATTTCTTTCGGAAAGCAAATCATACCCAACCTGGAAAATTTATGGGAAAACACCTTACAAGAAGATACACAAGAAAGGATTGAGCAAATTATTCACAAATTGCATTTTAGCGATCTTACCAATGATTTTATCGCTTGGAAAAATAGCGACTGTGAATTATTGCGGGGTGCTTTATTGGTGGCCCGCTATCAATATCCTGAAATGCAGGATACGCCAATTTTAAAAAAAATAGAAAAAATTCGTCGAAATATCTGGCTTGAATTAAATAATTACCTCACTCCATTAGAACAAGTAAATGTTATCACTAGTATTCTGTATAACTATTACCAACAAAAAGGAATAGAAGTATCCTATAGCCAACCGGATGATTTTTTAATTAATAAAACGCTAGAGAACCATCGGGGAAATGCAATAAGCAACGGGATAGTATATTTAATTCTCTGCCAATTACTCGATATTTCTGTTAATGCAACCAATATCCCCAAACAATTTATACTTGGTTATTTTGATCCCCAACACGAATTCATTCAACCGGTGAGTCACCCTGCTGAAAAAATATTTTTTTTCATTGACCCTTTAAATGGCAATATCCATTCACACCAGGATATTGAAAAATATTTCAACCGTATTTCCATTTCCCCCTCCTCGCCGTTTTTCAGACCACTAAGTAATAAAAAGATTATTCGGTTTTTACTAGAAGAATTAAGTAAATGTTTCAACAACGAATCAACCCTATATAAAAAAGAGGAATTGTTAAGCCTTGTAAAATTACTAGACGAATGATCTATCATGTAACCACCCTCCCCCATTGGAAAGCATCGTTAATAAAGGGTTTTCATGAGGCTGACTCCCTGGCATCTGAAGGCTTTATACATGCCAGCGATAGTCATCAGGTAAAAGCTGTGTTGGAAAGGTTTTATCAAAACCAAAACGATTTACTATTGTTACACATTGATGAAACGAAATTAACTTCGGTGTTGAAATATGAAATGGCTCCTTCTGTAAATGAACTTTTCCCCCACATCTATGGCAGCATTAACATCGATGCAGTAACTGAAACTTCCTCTATTTAACTTTTTGGGAACTTGAAAAAACGTGTAGTCTGCAGCAGTCTAACTACTTCTATTTTATATTACTGCTGGTGGAACTTGTCTAAAAAAAAACTTATTTTTTTGAAATTATTTTTATTCAGGGTAAAATAAAGATTGCGTCCATTTTTTCGACATTGAATTAGTTGGCTGTCGGATAGCAATCGGATATGATGGGAACAGGTAGGTTGTGAAAGTCCTGTAAGCGTTTGTACATCTCCACAACATATTTCACCCTTTCTAAATAATTCCTGCAGAATAGATAACCTACAAGGATCTGCAATAGCACTCATTGCCTTTTCTATAAATTTACCTTCAGCTTTAGTTGCAAACATATTTATGGTATTTCTTGTTCAAAGAAATTGTATTTTAGTCAATCGAACAAACATTCATCCAGATTTTTCAATATATTTTTAATGCCCATAGAACAGTCATTTTTCAATAGTCCTTTAGGTGTACTCGAAATAAAAGTTACCGAGCAATCGGTTTGTTCAATCCTTTTTACCAACACCAATAAGAAAATAATTCCTATTACTGAAAATATAACTAAAACACAAACTAAGTACCCTCTTACAATAATCTGCCAACAACAACTAACTGAATATTTTAGCGGTGAACGAACCATTTTTGAATTGCCCCTACAGCAAACGGGAACAGCATTTCAACAACAAATATGGTCCGAGCTAAACAATATCCCTTTTGGTAAAACAATTAGCTATCTAATGCTGTCTAAAAGAATTGGAAACAGTAAAGCCATCAGAGCGGTAGGTACGGCAAATGGAGATAATTCAATCTGCATAGTAGTCCCCTGCCATCGAGTAATCGGGAGTAATGGCGATTTGAAAGGGTATAACGGCGATCTATGGAGAAAGAAATGGCTTTTGGAGCATGAAGGAAAATATACAAATGGAGTGCAAACTCTTATTGAATTTAGCAAAGATGGTTACAGTAAAAAGTAGCCGATCTAATCAGACTGGATGAATATATTTTATTTTAAAAAAATAAAATCGTCTATAAAAAAATCCCCCTAGCATTTGAACTAGGAGGATAAAAACATCTCAGGAGACAACAAAAATGGACTCCCGCAAAACTGCTTGAAATTATCTTATTACATTAAACAACCTTTTCCAGCGAGGACCCTTTTCCCAACTAAACCAAATTAATGAAGCCTTCCCTACCAGATGATCTTCGGGTACAAATCCCCAATAGCGACTATCCAATGAATTGTGGCGATTATCTCCCATTAGCCAGTAATAATTGAACTTAAAGGTGTAACTGGTAGCCTCTATTCCGTTAAGGTATATTTTACCATTTTTATTTTCTAGAATATTTCCTTCATAGGCTCTTATACAACGTTCATACCGAATATAGTTATCCGGAGTAAGGGCGATAGCAACTCCTTTTTTGGGCACCCACAACGGTCCGAAATTATCCACGCTCCAATGAGAAGTTGTATCATAATAAGGATATAGATCGTTACTAACTGGGTTAATCTGAATGTCTACTTTAATTACATTTTTTAATGCTGCAACCTTTTTCTTCTCTTCCTGGGTCATATTAATAATGTACATACCATTATTAAAGGCCATGAATTCATGCAGATCAGGGTCGGTGTGAATACCAAAAGAATGAAGCTCCTCTTCATCCAAAGGACTGCTTGATTGAACAGTATAATACAGCTCTGATTCTGTAGGAAAAGGCTGCGCTGCACCATTGAGGTACAAAACAGCATTTTTAATTTCAAGTGTATCACCTGCAATGGCCACGCAACGCTTTATGAAATTTTCACGCTTATCAACTGGACGAGCAATGATAAGATCGCCATAGTTTTGCCAAACCCTTTCTCTGCCCATCTCTCGAACGGCTTGATAATAGGTGATTTTTGATCCGAAATTTTCTTCATCGTTGATTAAAGTATCATTGGCAGGAAAATTGAATACCACTGCATCATTTCTAGTTACATCCTTAGAAAACCATCTTGTATAAGGTATTTTGATCCACTCAGAATAGGATTTAGCATTTACCCAAGGCATCGTATGATGAACAAATGGCATTGCGATGGGCGTATTAGGAATTCTAGGACCATAAGCCGACTTACTGACAAATAGAAAATCGTTCACCAATAATGTCTTTTCCATGGATGGAGTTGGAATTGTATATGCTTCAAACACAAAAGTGCGAATGAGTGTGGCAGCAACAATAGCAAATGCAGCAGCATCGATCCATTCCCTAGAAGCAGATTTTTTATAATTATTAACTACCAACTCCCCAGCGAATTTTTCATTTTTAGAAAACCCAAGAAGGGGGAAATAGATAAAAGGAAAGAAAACGGTCATGGCGTGATGCAAAAAATCAAAACGACCAAAATGCTCCACCCATTTAATAGTAATCCAAATGGTAACAAACTGGCCAGCTATAGGCACCAATTGAAAAAAGAACCACCATTTATTCAATTTAATTTTTTCAACAATACACCAAGTATTATAAAATGGGATCAGTGCCTTCCATCCAGCTATCCCTGCTTTTTGAAACATTCCATACATTCCGATATGCCAACCAATTGTTGCTATAATAAAAACTATCCAACCTATACTCATAAATTAAATTTTACAAAGCCGAAATTACCATAATTATAGGTTTGGCAAGGATTTATATGGTAAATGTTTTAAAATGTTTAACATGGGTATACTGAAATATATCCTATAATGGCTTATGAAAGCCATTATAGGATTCAGTTGAAGCAAATCCGGTCAATGGAGCTGCAATCAAATCATTTTGCTAATTGGCAACATTTATTAAATTCGCCTTAAATTCGCATTCAAATTCTAGATAAACTAAATTCTTAAATATTGTAACAATGGTTGAGTCATTTGAAAAAATACCGGTACATATATTCGCTACACCTCAAAAAGGTTCCATATTCGCTGCGGGTGAAATTGCGAAGCTCATTCAGCAAAAGCAATCGATGGGACAAAATTGTGTACTAGGATTAGCCACCGGATCTACCCCTATTAGTTTATACAGAGAGTTGGTTCGCATGCATAAAGAGGAAGGACTGAGTTTTCAAAATGTAATCAGTTTTAACTTAGATGAATACTACCCATTAGAGCGAGAAGCTGTTCAAAGCTACTGGAGTTTTATGCATCAATACCTTTTCAAACACATTGATATTAAACCTGAAAATATACATATACCCGATGGGAAATGGAAAAAAGAGGATATTAAAAAACATTGCGAGGAATTGGAAAAAACAATTGAATCGGTGGGTGGAATCGACCTTCAAATATTAGGAATTGGCAATAATGGACATATTGGTTTTAACGAACCTGGCTCAAGTATTTATTCAAAAACAAGGCTGGTAAATCTAGAAAATTCAACTCGGATTGCCAACGTAAAAGATTTTCAAAATATTAGCCGAGTGCCTAGATTGGCTATTACTGCTGGAATAAGCACCATTATGCATGCTAAAAAAATCATTTTGCTTGCATGGGGAATGAAATCAAGTATTGTTGCAAAATCAGTTGAAGGGGATGTAACTGAACAAGTACCTGCCAGCCTACTGCAAACTCACCCTGATTGCATTTTTGTAATTGATGAACAGGCTGCTACCGAATTAACCAGAAACAAATCACCGTGGCTTACCGGTGAAATTGAATGGTCTCCTATAATAATTCGAAAAGCTGTTATCAATATGGCGCTAAAAACAGGAAAGCCAATATTGATGCTTACCAATAGGGATTACAACGATTACTCACTAGGTGACTTACTTGCCGAAAAAGGGGATTCTTATGAAATTAATTTACAGGTTCACTATATGTTGAGAGATAGTATTACCGGCTGGCCGGGAGGTAAACCAAATGCAATTATTCCCGGTCATCCTGAAAGATGTGAAATTCAGCCAAAAAGAGTAGTGATCTTCTCCCCACACCCTGATGACGATATTATCAGTATGGGGGGGACCTTTATGCGTTTACATGACCAGGGTCACGAGGTGCATATCGCCTACCAAACTAGCGGAAACATTGCTGTAACAGATGAATTTGTAACTCGATTTCTTGATTTCGCAGTTGGTTTTGAAGAATTGAGTGGTATCGACAACCGGATTTCATCCGCTATATTAGAAAAGGCTAGCAGCTTTCTAGAGGATAAAAAACCAAATCAGGTGGATACTGACCAGATCAGGCAAATCAAGGGCCTAATAAGAAGATGCGAAGCTAAGGCAACCTGCCGATATGTAGGTTTAAAAGCTAAACAAATCCATTTTCAAAATCTTCCCTTTTATGAAACTGGAACCATTCAAAAAAAGCCGATGGGCGAGCAAGATGTACAAATAACCATGGCCTTACTTAGGGAACTAAAACCTCACCAGGTATTTTGCGCAGGTGATCTTGCTGATCCACATGGCACACACAAAGTTTGCCTTGACATTATTTTTGAATCTTTTAAAAGAATCAAAGCAGCAGGTGACGAGTGGGTGAAGGATTGTTGGATTTGGCTTTACAAGGGCGCCTGGCAGGAATGGGATATTTCTGAAATAGAAATGGCGATTCCTATGAGCCCAGATCAGGTAATAAAAAAAAGAAATGGAATCTTTATTCATCAGTCTCAAAAAGACATGGTGCCATTCCAAGGGGATGACAGCAGGGAGTTTTGGCAAAGAGCGGAAGAAAGAAATAGCAATACCGCAGACTTGTATGCAAAATTGGGATTAACCAAATTTGCTGCAATGGAGGCTTTTGTAAGATGGCATTTTTAGGCAGATCTTCTTACTGATGCAAAAAACATTTAATGTGCAACAGTAATTGCAAACCCTGAATTTACAGTTACCACTGTACCTATGCTCGCATTGATACTTCTGCAAACTGCACTAGAATTAACCACCACTGTACCTGATTGAATAATAACGTCGGTATTTTCATCTGGCACTGAATTACAACTCCAATTGGCTGCATTTTCCCATGCTGT
>JBIIVV010000126.1:0-9411 GCA_044339235.1 Ferruginibacter sp. | reverse complement strand
TATCAGTTTTCAGTTATCAGTTAAAAAATTATTCCGTTATCAATTGATTTTAAGTATTTTAAATGCTTTTTTCTTCATCAGCCTTCCGGTCACCGGATTGGTTTGGCGGATATTCAATATGTACTGACCAGCGGGCAACCCACTCATGTTCCATTTTTGAAGTGCGCCCAATCCGTTGTAGACCAATTGCACCTCTTTGATTTTGGCGCCCAATACGTCCAGCAGTTCCAGCTGGTGTTTGCCTTTGTTGGCATGAAGAATATTGATGTTGAGTAAATTTTTGACCGGATTGGGGTAAATAATGATTTCACCGGGCAAAAAGTTGGGAACGAGGTTGGCTTCCGGCTGGTTTTCCACGCTGTACTGCAACAAACCGTTGGTGAGGAGCAGATCGCCGTTAAACATGCTCGTTATGGCCGACGACTCGCCTACGCTCCAGTCGAGGTGGTAATCACCAACCGTAGCGGATAAACCGGCAATATTGACCGTGCTGGTATAAGCATTTTGTGCGGAAGCAAAAAGACCGCTCAGTAGAAACGGCAGTAATATGCAGGCTCTAAAATGACGGTAAAAATTGGAAGAGTTGAAATAAAGGAAAGGAAATGATTGAATGAATGCGGATTTTTCTTGGATTTGCATTTGCAAAAAAAGGTTAACTTATGCTAAAAAACACCAATCAAGAGCTACACTTCCTATGATTTTAGGGTAATCATAGGAGATTTATATTAAAAAAATATTATTCGGAAAGTTTTGAAGCAATAGGAAGAAATAATGGCGACTCAGCACCCAATAAAACAACTTGAAGAAGCGGGCTAATTAAAATACCTGCCGGGGGTAACCCCTTTTTCCTTTTTGAATACTTTGTAAAAAGTAGACTCATTCTTAAATCCCGACTCTTTAGAGATGGCCTCAAGTGTCAAAAAATATCTTCTTTGAGGATACTGTTCAATAAAATACTGCACCCGGTACTGGTTGATGCAATCTCTAAAGGAAATTCCAAGTCCTTCATTAAGAATATAGGAGCAATGGTGAACCGGCTTACCTAGGTCATAGGACATCTGAGTGATGTTAAAGTCGGGCTGAAGCCAAGGTTTTTGCTGGGTCATGTACTGCTGAACCACTTCAATCAACACATCGATCTGCGGCAATGGAATCAACAAATCTATTGGGTTGTCGTCTTGTGCCTCCTGTGCAATATCCTGTGCACCGGAGGTGTCGGGCGAAGGGATTGCCTTTTTTTCAATTGGATTAATTAGTAGGTAACCATACAATACCACGGGATTAAATATGATGTAAATAATAGATATAAAAAAAATGATATTGCCGCTGAACACTATTTTCTTGATCTGTACATTATAGGTTTCGGCGTTGGAAGTCAGCAAAATGTAGAGGTTTGGAATACTCAACACTAGCTGAAAGAAGGACAAAATGATCAGGAACAAAATCCAATTTCTGCTACTTTTTGGCAATAATGGGAAGCCCCTATTGTTTTCCCTCCATACAACTTTGAAAGAAAGGAATAAATAAAACAATATAAATCCCAAGCGTGGGACTATTTGCTCCAATAGCCTCATCAGCTGGACATTTTCGATAGAATAGGAATGATAATTCCAGCTGTTTTTTCCGGCAATATCCTCCCTAAAAAGCAACTGGAAAATAACAATCAATGCCACCGGCAACAGATGCCACCAATCTGATTGCCTGAGTTTTTTTTCGTCTCCAACAAAGGACCGTATGTATAAATAAAAAATGGCTGGCGACAAAAAAAACAGCACTATTAGGGGGGAAAACAGCAATTGTGGTGCCATCCATTTTTCCATTATATAATGTTGAAATAATATATAATTGGATGCTTTGCCGATAAAAAACAGCGCCAATAGCTGGTTTAATAACTTATTACCCTTAGAAGAGAACAGCAAATGCACCGAGAACAACACCACCAATACCACATTAAAAAGGGATATAAAATCAGTTAATTGCATGTAAATATTAAATACTAAATAATATGTTAGCCATAAAAAACAGCTCAGAATCAAGTTCCTGAAAAATTAAAAAAATTCGATTACAAAATTAATACAATTTAATAGAAAAAAAGTTGGCTATCAGTCGCCTTTTGAAATGACATCTTTTTAATGTCCTCAGAGTCCAAAAAAATTTGGATAACCATTACATTTCTTGCAACTTCGTTCATACAACCGTAAAAAACGATTGACCAGCTAAAACACCACCATGAAAAGATATTTCCTTGCCCTCGATCTGGTAGATGACCCCGAAATAATTGCCGAATATGAGCGTTGGCACCAAGCCGGCAACCTTTGGCCAGGAATCAAAGAAAGTATTTTGGGGGCTGGTATCATCCAAATGGAAATTTACCGAACCGGTAATCGACTTGTCATGACCATGGACACAGATGAAACCTTTAGCTTTGAAAGGAAATCAGCTATGGACCAGGCCGATCCCAATGTGCAGCAATGGGAAGAACTGATGTGGAAATTTCAATCCCCCCTGCCCTGGGCCAAGGAAGGCCAAAAATGGGTTTTCATGGACAAGATTTTCCAACTCGCTTAATTATTAAGACCTGCTAATTTTCACCTTAGCTTAAATAACTTTCGAAGAACCGAAAATAGACATTGATGCAAACGCTTATTTGTACAACCCCTCATCTGCTTGACTATACCAACACCCCCTTACCAAAAGCGGGTATTGGAGAAACCTTACTAAAGATAAAACGCATTGGTATCTGTGGCACCGACCTTCATGCCTTTGAAGGTACCCAGCCTTATTTTAGCTACCCCCGAATATTGGGTCACGAGCTAGCTGCTGAAATAGTAACCACCGATGCAGCTGGTTTTTCAGTGGGTGAAGCGGTAACCTTTATCCCCTATTTTTACTGTGGAAAATGCATTGCCTGCAGAACGGGAAAAACCAATTGCTGCGCAACAATTAATGTTTGTGGGGTACATAGCGATGGAGGAATGCGCGAATACCTAACCGTTCCCTCCTATTCACTAGTTCATGGCGAAGGACTCAGCTTCGACGAGCTGGCATTGGTAGAGCCGCTGGCCATTGGAGCCCATGGCGTAAGGAGAGCAGCCATTGCAGCCGGCGAATACGTGTTGGTGATTGGTGCAGGACCGATTGGACTAGGCACAATGGAATTTGCTAGGATTGCCGGCGCCAAAGTAATTGCAATGGACATCAATGAAGACCGACTTCAATTTTGTCGAGAAAAACTAGCCGTTGAATTTGCTATCAACCCAGCCAAAGAAGATGCGCTGGAAAAATTAAAAATCATCACCCAGGGCGATATGCCTACTGTGGTAATGGATGCGACAGGCAGTCTGGGCGCCATCAATGAGGCGTTTCGGTTCATGAGCCATGGCGGAAGGTATGTGCTGATTGGACTTCAAAAAGAAGCAATCAGTTTTAGCCATCCCGAATTTCACAAAAGGGAAGCAACGCTAATGAGTAGCCGCAATGCCACCAGAGTCGACTTTGAATGGGTAATTGTATCGATGAAAAAAGGCTGGGTCAATCCAGCAACCTATATCACCCATCGGGTGAAATTTGAGGCAGTAAAAGAAAACTTTGAAAGCTGGCTCAAGCCTTCCACCGGTGTGATAAAGGCGATGATAGAACTGTAGCGCTCATCTGCATTGCCTGCATATTATTTACAGTCGGCACCATCCCCCTTCACAAAATAGGATTTGTACTTGTTGGATTTGGGATCCATACAACCCTGCAGGTTGAGAATTTTTATATTGCGAAAATCAACCGGCTGACCTTCACTTTGCAATGCAATAAAACCTTCCTTCAGTAATTTACCATCTTGCTTTATTTTTGGGTCGTAATTGTCTACTACCCCTCCACCTATCTGTGGCTTTGAATACTGCAACACCGTATCACCGTTGATAATATGGGTAATCAGCGAATCGCCCAACACAATAATTTCTCCTTTTACCCATTGCTCCCCTTCATAAGTTTTAGAACTAGAAGAGATGCAATGACGCGGATCGATATGTCCCTGAAACACCACATCTGTACCAGGCGAACACATATTGCCGGTAGGCCTTGAAACACCATCTCCTAGTCCAGCCAAGAGCTGAAACTCAACTGAAATGGGCCAATTCTGCTCACGCGGCATGGTATGGGGATCTTGGGAGTGAAACATCACCCCACTATTTTTGAGGGTATATTCCGGAGCATCCTTGCGCCACTGGCCCACAATACGATACTCAAAAACCAAGTGATAATAAGAATAAGGTTGTTTATAATACAGATGCCCAAACTGCTCATTAAAAACATCGTATTGGTCGTACCGCACTTTTACTATACCGTCTTCCACCCTGAAAGTATTACCATAATTATCGCCCACTTCGTGGTGATTGATCTTGGGCACCCAATCCTTAATGTCTTTACCATTAAAAAGGGTTTTCCAATCCTCCTTAGCTGCATTTCGCTGAGAAAAAGCAGCCATCGCAGATAATAAAATGAAAATCAAAGAACAAAATTTCAACCTGGTATACATTTTTCCCATACGTTTGTTTTTATAAAATTATTCGGATTTGATCCCTGCTACAATTGATTTCAGCAAAAAGTAAATATATATAAAACAAATAGTTTGGTCGGAAATAATTTTAACAGCTTAGAATCGATCCGCATGTAGTTTTTAGTGCTTACCTTGGAAAAATATTGACCATCCTTTACTTCTTCTCCACCTGTTTTGGTTGGGCCGGCAGAAAAAAAATAGCCGGAGAAATACAAATGGCCAATTGACTAATAAATCATTCTGATTATGAAAAATACAATTATTGGTTGCTTGCTTTTTTGCAGCTATCACGTTCATGCGCAAACGCTGCCTAACTTTGAGTTGATCAAACTCGAAAAAATTTCGGACTACAAAAAAGCAGAACCCTTTGTTTTACAAACGGCCACCTTCCTATTATCCACTCCATTTAAAAGTGAAAACAAAGATCGAAGCAACTCATTGCGCTTTATCAGCCAATGGATGAATGGTACCCCCGATTATTCCCTGGTAATCTTTGATGTAATAGACAAAATTGGTAAGGACAATATTGACCTTTTAGGAGTCTACATTTCAGCAATGACAAAATTTACATTGGAAAACAAGACTGCTGCCAAAGATGCCGCTGTGATTAAATTGAATGCGATGACCATGCTAATAAAGTATTGTGAAAACAAAGACAACAATCTTAAAATGTCCAAACAAATAAAAAAACTTGCCGAAGCAAATGAAAAAGGACAATTAGAACAGGCATTAAAATAAAAGTTGCATTTGGAATAGTTTTCAGCACTAAAAACAGTCTAACTATTTTATAAGCTGACTATATTGGAAATTAAATAATTGTTTACGCTGAGATTATTTTTCGAACATACCCCATTTCTTAAAAATATGAAAAATAAAACCCTCCTCCTTTTTTGCGCTATTTGCAGTTGGTTTACCAGTCAATCTCAATCCTCCGAGCTACGACAGGGAAATTACTATACTGTGGCCCAGGGCAAGGTTAAACTAGCTGAATATGCCAGCACCTACCATGATTCAAAAAGCTGGGCTAAAAGGGTAGAGCAGATTAAAGCCACCATCCGTCATGGTGCAAAACTGGAATTGTTACCTGAACGCTGTGCGCTCAAACCAATACGCAACAACAAACATATTTATGCTGATTACACCGTAGAAAATGTAGCTTTTGAGAGCCTTCCAGGCTTTTATGTTACTGGTAATCTTTACTTACCTAAAAATTTTAATGGTAAGATCGCAGGAGTTGTTAGTCCTCATGGACATTGGCCTAATTTAGCAGATTACGGAAGATTTCGTCCAGACGTTCAATACCGATGTGCTACCCTAGCCAAAATGGGTGCTGCTGTTTTTACGTATGACATGCTTGGATATGGCGAATCAACTCCTTGCTTGCATGAAAGTGCAGAAGCGGTAAGGCTTCAAACCTGGAACAGCATGCGTGTGGTAGATTTCTTGCTTTCGTTGGGCTTTGTAGATGAGCAGCGACTAGGCGTTACCGGTGAATCGGGAGGTGGAACCCAGGCATTCTTACTGGCTGCCTTAGATGACAGAATAGATGTGTCAGTACCCGTAGTGATGGTTGCTGCCAATTTTTTTGGAGGATGTGCTTGCGAAAGTGGCATGCCCATTCATACATATGGAAGCTTTGAAACCAATAATGCAGAGATTGCAGCTTCATTTGCTCCCAAACCCATGCTGGTGATTTCAGATGGAGACGACTGGACAAGCAACACGCCAGAAGTGGAGTATCCTTATATCCGCAATATCTATCAATTATTTGGCGCAGCAGACAAGGTAGAAAATACCCATCTGCCCAATGAAGTGCATGACTATGGATATAATAAAAGAACAGCGATGTACAAATTTTTATCAAAACATTTGGACCTCAATCTCAAAGCGGTAACCGATAGTCATGGACTAATCAATGAGCGCTTTGCAAATCTTTTGGAGCGAAAATCACTTGAAGTTTGGCCAGATAAGAATTATCCCAATGGCATAATTACAGATTGTTCAGAAGTAATTAGAAAGATGAACCCTTCCAAATTATAATCATACAGTGAATGGCTTAAAAACGAGCCTGCAAAATAGACTGGATCAGAGTCAATAAAAAATCGGGGAAAATAATTTATATTATTCAATAGAATTGAAAGGTACCAACCATAATTTTTTATGAAAAAATTACTATTCATTCCGATATTATTTGCTTGTTATTTTGGAATGGCCCAAACTCAAAATTCATCTAAAATAATTGGCACCCCTATCATCCTTGATAATATTTTTATTGCACAGCATGATTTTCCAAAAATGATGGATTGGAATGATGCAAAAGCTGCATGCGATAGTTTAGGAAATGGCTGGAGATTACCTGATAAAGAAGAACTGACTTTTTTATATCAAAACAAAGTCAGGATTGGGATTTTTAAGTTTGACATCTATTGGAGTTCTTCCGAATACGGCCCTGGCTTCGCTTGGTTCCAGAGTTTCGGCTATGGCGGTCAGTACCCCAGCTATAAGCAGGACGCAGCATATGTTCGTGCCATAAAGGCCTTTTAATTATTTGTCAATTTTTTCATTTCCCCCACCAGTAATTAGGACCTGTTTTTAATAAAAAATGGAATGGAATTGTAGGTCTGAATTAGTAAGAAAGAGGCGATTAATTCTAAAGGACTATTTTTATTTTTCAATACTGAAACAAAAGTCCCTAACTGATTAAAAATTAAAGGCTTATACTGGCTGTAGGTGACTAATCAAGCAACTACTATATTGTCTTTCACTTTCAGGGCATTATTACCATTTTGATACCTATACAATATCCTATAAAAAGGCTCATTTTAGTACAATGTACAAAAAAGCCTCACATTTCTGTGAGGCTATGCGGGCTGGACGGGACTGCAACCTACTTAACTATGTTCAAATTAAACTTTACTGTATTTTTCTATGAAAGCCATACTACAATTGGGGTACAAAGGAAATTGAGAGAAAGTTAGATTAAATTAAATTAAATTTAAACGTCCCCTGCAACGTCCCCGGTAATAGTTTTATTTATCTTTGTATTGCTAAAAAAGTTAAGGCAATATGACAATTGTATTTACATTAAAAAATCCTCACGCTCAAAACTTTTCTTCGATATATGCAAGGGTATTTTATGAAGGGTTTGATTTTAAATTTTATATAGCGGAGAAGATTAATCCAAAATATTGGGATAATAAAACTAAACGAGTAAAGCAAATTGCAAAATTTAGGGAATACCCAGAGTTCAATGAAAGATTGAACAGGATTTCTTCAGATATTCAAACCACATATAGAAACTATTTAAACGACCATAACAACAAAATTCCCGATTCAAAAGAATTCAAATTAATTTTGGATAAGGAATTAAAGAAGATAGAACCTAAAACCGATAAAGTAAAAACCTTCTTCCCATTTTTTGAAAGTTTGATTCAACTAAGTGAAAGTGGCGGTCGGGTGCAGCCAGCTTCAGGAAAACCCTATTGTAAATCAACATTACAAATTTATAAAAACACCCTTCGAAGACTAAAAGAGTTTCAAGTAACCAGGAAGCGCATTGTAGACTTCAGCAACATTGATCTTGACTTTTATAACGAATTTACCAAATACCTCTCAAAAGACCTGGATTTAGCTACAAACACCATTGGAAAGGATATAAGGGTACTTAAAACAATATTAAATGAAGCTGCCGAAAGGGGTATAAATACCAATTTACAATACAAAAGCAAAAAATTCAGTACAACGAGTGAGCAAACCGACAACATTTATTTGGAAGAAACTGACTTGAAGGCGATTGAAAATTTGGATTTATCAAACATTCCCCGATTAATCAATGTCCGAGATTTATTTTTAATCGGTTGCTATACTGGTCTTCGTTTCTCAGATTTCTCCATTCTGACAATCGAGAAAATAAAAGATGGATTTATTGAGATTAGATCAATACTAAAAACAGGAAATCCAATTGTAATACCCGTACATCCCGTAGTAAAAAAAATTATTGAAAAATATAATGGAGAACTCCCCAGGTCGATTACAAATCAAAAAACCAATGAATATTTGAAAGAAATAGGTATACAAATACCCTCACTACTCAATAAATTTGAAACTACTATAACAAAAGGAGGAATTAAGGTAACTAAAATATGGAATAAATATGAGTTATTAACTACTCACACCGCCCGAAGATCCTTCGCAACCAATGAATATTTGAATGGGACACCAACTATTACCATTATGGCAATAACCGGACACCGGACAGAGAAAGCATTTTTAAGGTATATAAAATTAACCCCAACCGACCACGCCAAACTAATGAAACTTCATTGGGAGAACAGAAGTAACTTAAAAGTTGTTTAATTATCTTTAAATTTTAATCCTTACTTATGGAATATTTATCAAGACCCGAATTTGAATTAATTATTGCGAATGCAATGATGTTAATGGAAGAAGAAATCCCCTATTACTTCATCGATAAACATAAGAAATATATTGAATCAAACCCTGACTTTACAGAAAGATTAGATGGATATATTAAGTTATTGGAAAATGAAATAATTGAAGTAGTTAAAATAGCAAAAATAAAATTTGGAGATGAATACTATCCTAAAAATATTACTATTAACTTCCATGAAAAGATACCCCCTATGGTGGCTGACTATAAATTGGATTACGGTTCAATATATTCCAAATCAACTAACATAAACAAAATAGCAGAATTGAGAAAAGGATTTGAAGCTTTAACTCATTCAATAACTATACAAGATCACCTAGCCTCACATCATAAATACGCTACGGACTGGAACCCACAGAAATTTATGACCACCGCTAATGCTATAGGAGAATCAGTGGCTAAATATATCGCT
>JBIIVV010000125.1:0-9429 GCA_044339235.1 Ferruginibacter sp. | reverse complement strand
CACTGGAAATTTCACTTTATCTGCCAATAAAACATATAGGCTTAGTGGATATGTTACACTAGATGCAAGTTCTGGTGGCAGTAATGAATTGGCTTTAACATGGAGAAATGCTGCTGGTACCAATTTAGGGCCTACTGCAGAATTACTTAATGCAAATTTTGCGTCCACTACAGGTGGACAGGGAGTGGTGGATGTTATATATACTCCTACCACTAATACTACTGTTTCGTTGTATGTTGGATATGCAAGTGGAACTGCAATTACTAGACCAGGCTATACTTCTGCAACCATTCAACAAATAGGATCCTCTGCAATCATAAATCCTTGGACCTTGTCAGGTACCAATACTTTTAATACAACTGGTAATGTTGGCATTGGTACGAATGCACCTGCAACTACTTTGGATGTTACAGGCAATGTAAATGTAACGGGTAAAATTAATTTAACGGATCCATCCGGGAATGTGCCGGTAAAAATTGCTGGGTGGGTTGATGCAGGAATTCCCATTACGCTTGATAACATAAAGGCAAGAGTTACTACCTCTGGAAGTCATAGAGGATTGGAAATTGCTACTGTTTCCGGAACATTGAATTTGTATTATCAAGGTATTTATGAAAATGGAGGACTTAATGGAAATCGAACTAATACTACTGGTCCATTTACAACTACCTATAGTGGATCTCTTTTTGGATGGGGTTTTTTAGAAGGAGATACTATAGTTTATCATTTAACAGATGCTGTAAATGGGAGAGTCTATCGTATAACATTAATTATACAAGCTAGTTTCCTTAAAAACTTCATTTGTATAGAAAGACTCTTGTAACAAAGACAAATATTTTTTAATTAAATAGATACTATAAAATTTATATTTATATCAACTTAAATGAAGCAACTAACTATATTATTGTTTTTTATTTTCACAGTAAATTTGCTTGCTGCTCAAACAGGGATTGGAACTTCCATGCCTGATGCATCAGCTAAGCTAGATGTATACTCAACTGATAAAGGGTTTTTACCACCACGTGTAACTTTAACAAATGGCACCGATAATTCTACAATCCCTAGTCCTGCAACTGGGTTATTAGTTTACAATACTGGTAATAATGCCGGACTCGTTGCTGGGTATTATTATTGGAATGGAACTAGTTGGGCTACCATTGCAACGGCACAAGGTTCTGGAGTGAGTGCTTCTTTTATGAGAGGGTCAAGATCTGCAGCTCAAACAACTGGTCTCGCTAATGATGGTGCAATAATATTTACGCAAACGGATAATAATTCTGGACAGGAAATTTCTTTAAATACAAGTACTGGACAAATTACTTTGGCTGCTGGTAGAACTTATAGATTAATTGCACAGGTGCCAAACTATCAAACTTCGGGTTCGGATTCAAGACCTCAATTTGCTTGGTACAATGAAACAGCTTCAGCCTATATTGGCAGTTCATCTTCTTCCTATAGCCCTGCTAGTGCTGCTGGTTATGGTGCCACTGGAGGATTGTCCGAAGTTATTATTACAACTACAAGTTCAACGATTGTATCATTTAGAATTCTTAAAATTTCTACTGCTACTCAACTAGGTGCCAATAGTGATTTTGATGTTAAAGGTTCTTATCCATGGTTTGATGTTCAAGTGATTTCTGGAAGTACGGCAGTGAATGGTCAGAGTGTAGATTATGTTCAAGCTACTTTATCAGCGAATCAAAGTTTGTCGTCAGCAAGTAATTTAAATTTTAATGTTTCTTCAGGTGCGGGCATTACATTAACGAGTGGTGGTTTTAATTTAGTTGCTAATAAAACTTATAAATTAGAAGCGGCATTGGGAGGAACATCTGGAGGCTATGCTTATTATGGATGGGTTGACAATGCAAACACTTTACTTTCTGGCGGCAGCATTGGTGTGATTATGAAGGCGGGATCTGCCTATACAGATGCACCTCAGGATAAAGCAGTAGTATTTTATACTCCTACAGTTAACACCACTGTTTATTTAAGGGTATTAACTATAAGCGGAGGTGTAGTAGCTTATGCGCCACCTGTTGGAAATAATTATTCAAGTACTTGGGCCACTATTTCACAAGTAGGCTCTTCAGCCATTGTGAATCCTTGGGTACTATCTGGTAACAATACGTATAATACAACCGGTAATGTTGGAATTGGAACTTCATCTCCAGCTGCTAAACTAGATGTTAATGGCAATGTAAATGTAACCGGAAAAATAAATTTAACTGATCCTACTGGAAGCGTTGCAACAAAAGTTTCTGGATTTGTAAATGCGGGAACATTTATTCAAATGGAAAACTTAAAAGTTACTATTTCTACCACTACACGATCATTGGTTATAGCTGCAGTTAATAACCCGTTTACAGCTAACGTGTCTGGATGGTATGGATATACTGGTGGTGGTAGTGGTGGTTCTTCGAATAATGTATCAGTAACTACAACAAATACCTCTGCACAATATACTTGGGGTTTTGGAACAGAAGGCGATGGTGCACAATACAATATTTTAGATAAAACAAATAGCAGAATGTATAGAGTAATAATGATGATAGGGTTCGGTCATAATAACAATTTCATCTCTATCGAAAGGCTCTTATAATTTAAAAAACTGAAATCAACTTTAAATAGACCGGATAAATTAGATTTTTATTAGTACTCATATAAAATGAAGCAATTTTATTCAATCGTATTTTCTTTATTTATTGCAGTTTTTGCAACAGCTCAAACCGGCATTGGCACCACTACGCCCGATGCATCTGCAAAGTTGGAAGTAGCATCTTCTAATAAAGGCTTCCTCCCCCCGCGAGTTGCATTAACAGCAACCAATTCGGCGAGTCCCATTACAAATCCGGCCAATGGTTTAATGGTCTTTAATACGGCTAGTGCAGGAACAAGTCCCAATCAAGTATTTCCAGGCTATTATTATTGGAATAGTACAAGTTTGCAATGGGTTAAATTTGATGCCGATAATTTTGGGAATCATACCGCGAGTGTAAATATTATTTTAAATGGAAATTATTTGTCTAATGACGGAGGAAATGAAGGTATCAAAATTGACAATAGCGGGAATGTAGGTATTGGTACTGCTACCCCAGCTGCCTTATTAGATGTGAATGGAGCTGTAAATGCAAACAATTTAAATTTAGTCAATACGACTACAACACCATCCATCAATGTTAAGAATGGAGATGCAGCTGCAACATTTAATAACAACGCGCAAATTAAAATGGGTTGGGCAGGAAGTGCTGCAGGTACCAGCCAGTATGCACAATTTTTACATACCAGACATAACGCAGGTCCAGGTGGTAATGCGATTGATTTTTATTTATCCGACGGAACAGCAAATAATACCATTACGAGTGGGTCCACAAAAGCGATGTCTCTTTCAAGTCCAGGCAATATTGATATTCCTGGAAAAATCACCTTGGCTGACCCAACTGGTAATGTTGTGGTAAAGGTAGCTGCATTTGTCAATGAAGGGGTCTATGTAACTTTAGGTAATCTAAAAGTAAGAGTTGCCCCATCTGGAAATAGAAGTTTACAAGTCGCCACTGTTTCGGGAACCTATACTGTGTATGGTAGTGATGTGTATGTTGCAGGTGGAACTGGGAGTGTAACTATTTCTGATGTGTCAAAATTAACTATTACTACAACCCCAGCCTATTTTAATACAGGGTTACATTTTACAGTTGGAGGCTTTACAGACACCTGGCAAATTATGGATACAACTGCAGAAATTGCTTGGCGAATTTCGGTTATTTTCGGTGCGAGTTTTCTCAATAATTTCATCACCATCGAAAGGATTTTATAATTAAGAAATCAAACAATCGACAACTAATAAAAATAGAAATAAAATAACAAAAATTGATTATGGTAAAAACTATCGATAAAAATCCATTTAGCTCTCTTTCCGATAGAGAACGAGAGATCTTGGAATTAATGCTGCAGGGGGAATCAGTAAAAGGAATTAGCGCATCACTTTCCTTAAAATCAAACACCATTTCTACCTATAAGAAATTAATATTTTATAAAACCGGGGTTGACAACAATATAGATTTATATAAGTTGGCCAGAAAACACAAAATTGCAAAATGAAAACAATCAAATTATTATCGCTACTAAGTTTCGTACTGTTTGCAGAAATGTCATTTTCGCAGACAAAAACGGACAGTAAAAAAACGGAAAAAAGCGCCCATTTTATTCAAGTCACTAGAGATAAAATGCAAGCATTTCAACAATCGTTTAATAAAAGCTGGAACAAGACCTTTACCGGTTTTTCTAAAAACGAGATTTCATTGTATGGAGCTATTAATTTTTCAAAACAAAGAATTAATAATCAACCCATCAGTACTCCTTTTAACTATAATTATGATGCAATCAATGCTAGGGTATTTAAGCCTGGATTTGTAGCTGGAGCCAGGATAGATGGAAAGTATAAAGAAAAATACGATTACGCCTTTCAAATGAGTCTGAGCATGGTAAATGCCGGAAATTATTATATCAATAAGACTAGGCTAGAACCATTTCTGGGTGATTTTACACAATATAAAATTGACAACCAATTTGCTACCCTCAACCTGTCGGCACTGTATAAAAAACCATTATTTTTTAGTACCAATAAATATAAATTTTACGCAGTAGCAGGGCCTGGTATGGATCTTCGCATTTCTAGCTTTAGTAATGACCAGCGCGTAAAAAAAACGGGGAGCAGGTTATTCGTGAATGGTCACATGGGTATTGAGTTTAATGACAATGGCTATTATTTAGTATTCCTTCATTATAAACATGGTTTTAACCTATTTCACTCTCCTGCTCCTGTTCAATTAAATTCATTTGAATTGGGAATAGCTGTTACCACAAAAGACTTATTTTAATATATATGAAAAACTTACGCGAACTATCCATCCTGTTGCTAGCATGTCTATTATTTTCATGCAAGAAAGATGAAAATACAATCAATGCTGAGATTGCCTATTCCATGTTAAGTGATAAAACATGGTTTCTAGATTATAAACAAACAGGCTCTGAAAGCAAAAACTATGTTGGCCAGTCCACTTATTTTATCAATTTCTTAAACGATCGAACTACCAAAGATTCTGATGGTACAAAAGGCTCGTGCTCCATTGTGGCTAGCAATGGTCAATTGCAAATTTCAGTTAATGCAACATCGATTAACGGAAATCCATTAATCTATACTTATCAGATTGAATCGATCGGTGCTAATAATTTAATTCTATCCTTTGTAGAGAATGGACAGACAACCAAAATGTATTATAGTCTTAAAAAATAATTCAATTCCTTTTTGTGAAAAAAATCATCCCCCTATTAGTTGTATTTTTCTTTACCGTTGATGGATATGCCCAAACAACCAGTGGCTTTATCATGAGTTCGATGGGAGCTATTCCAGGCTTGCAAAACAACGGCTTGGCGATTCAATTCAAAAGTTCAGCCACTTGCTTAACCGTCCAAAATGGCATTGCTGTACTTTATGGAGAAAGAGCAAAAGGAGAATTTGCAATGAACTGCGAAGTGATCCTTAAGCCGGGTAGCTTAGGAGTGAAATTGTATCCAAATCCGGTGGTCAATAATACAAAGGTTCAATTTATTAAAACCCCTCCAAAATCAGAATTGTTTAAATTAAGCATCTGGTCGGCCGATGGATTTGAAGTATTGGCAAGAAAAGAAACAGGCCTTAGTATTTTTCAGGGAGTTAATATTGATTTAGGGAATTTAATAGCTGGCTCCTATATCTTAAAAATAGAGAATCCTAATTTTATAGATGCTGTAAAATTTGTAAAATCAAAATAGAATTTACAAATTTTACATTGTTTATTTCGTCATTTCATACCTATTTAAAAAGCAAACAAATTTTATTTTACCACCCCTTTTACTTTCATTTTTAATCCGTAAACCCTTCCCATAGCGGTAATAAAAAGCATATCTCTATTTTCTCCACCAAATACCACATTGGCTGTCCAATTTTCTCCGGTTGGCACATTGAATATTCTTTCACCATTTTTATTAAAACCTGTTACACCTAGTTGATTGGTTAAATAAACATTGCCCTGATCATCTATCGTCATGCCGTCGGTTTGCATTGAACAAAAAATTTGCCTGTTGGAAACCGAACCATCCTTGTTAATATCATAAACATAAGTAACTGCAGGCTGCATATTGCCCACATAGAGTTTTTTGCCATCGGGCGATCCAACAATGCCGTTGGGTACTATTAGATTTTCATCCACTCTTTGTAAACTGTTGCTGTTGGGGCTGAGATAATATAAAAAATTCCCACCTTGTTGCGTTGCAAGTTTTCGAGGATCAGCGGCTGCCCAATAATCTCTTGCATAGCGCGGATCGGTGATATACATGCCACCATTTTTTGGGTTGATCCATAAATCATTTGGGCCATTTAATATTTTGCCATCATAATTTTTTGCGATTACAGTATGATTGCCCTTTTTATCAAAACGCCATATTTCTCCTTCCATATCAGCACATGTAATAAGATTACCTGCGGCATCAAAATACATTCCATTGGCGCGACCACCCGAATTGGCTGAAAAGGTTGTTAACGCTCCAGTTTTAGCAGTCCATTGAATGATTTTGTCATTCGGTTGGTCAGTGAAAAAAACATTGCCTTGCTTATCCACAGCGGGCCCTTCTGTAAAACTATACCCTTCGCCAAGTTTTTCTAATTTCGCATTCGGGGCTACAATACCCGTTGGGTCATAGATTTCGTTGTCAACTTTCAGTTGATTGAAAGAATAAAATAAGCAGGAAAATAATACAGTGGCTACAATAAAAATTGTCTTTTTCATATAATAATTTTATTTTTTGAATTAAAATTAACAAGCGGCATTGAAGATAAGTCATCTTCCACGTATTTTAATAAGTGGATGCGTTATATTAAGTCAAGCATCTGCCTAACTACTTTAACAATTAACCCTCATGCCGCATCCCTTCTGCTACTTTAAATACATGAAGCACGGAAGGAAACAATGCATCCATAGTTTCCTCTACCCCGCGAGGAGATCCAGGTAAAGTAATCACCAAAGTATTTTTAATGAATCCTGCAACACCTCTGGACAGCATCGCAAAAGAAGTTCTTTGCTGTCCATAGTTGCGAGCCGCTTCCATCATTCCCGGAATCTCACGATCAAGTAAAGGAATTATCGCATCTGGAGTAAGGTCCTTGGGAGAAAGGCCAGTTCCACCTGTAAATAGCACCAGCTGAAAACCTGCTTCGCTCAACTGTTTTGCTATTTCCTGTATGGCTGCAATTTCATCCGGAATGATTTTATATATTTCAGTAGATAAATTAAACTGCTTTAATTTGTCGATTATTTTTTTACCGGAACTGTCTTCTTTTGTTCCTGCAGCCACCGTATCCGAACATACAATAACTGCACAGCGAAGATTTTGTATTGAATCAATTTTCAAGTCAGTCTTTCCGCCCGATTTACTTTGTAAACGAATGGTTGAAATTTCTACCCCTTTGTCTAACGGCTTTAACATATCGTACATAGTAAGCGCAGTTACTGCAGCGCCATGCATGGCCTCCACCTCAACACCGGTTTTATAAATGGTATGTACTTCCACCGTAATTAAAATAGTTAATCCATCAATCTGGTGTTGTATAGAAGCATATTCCACAGGTAAAGGATGGCAATCCGGAATTACATCACTGGTTTTTTTTATGCCGAGCAATCCAGCCGCCCTTGAAAATTCAAATACATCTCCTTTTGGCACTTTCCGATCTTGAATGGCATCGATGGTTGACTGCTTGGATACCGTTAGTATCGCGGTGGCAACTGCCTTGCGAAGGCTACTGTTTTTATGTGTTATGTTTACCATGATTATTTATTCTCCTTCCATTGATGGGTTTCGTTGTCAAATAATTCTTTCCCCCAGATGGGCAATGTCGCTTTTATTTTTTCTACCAACTCCTCACAGGCATGTATAGCTGCTTTTCGATGTACCGAAGAGGTAAATACGAACAAAGATATTTCGCCAGCAGCCACTCTGCCCAAACTGTGATATACATGTAGGCAGGAAAGTTCATATTTAGCAAAAATAGCTTCCCTAATCTCATGCATTTTTTCGGTTGCCATTGCTTCATAGCAAGTGTATTCAATCGCAGCTACCTGGCGACCGTCGATGTTGTCGGCCCTTACCTGTCCTAAAAAAATACTATGTCCGCCAATTCCTTTTTTAGTGCTGTGGTTTTGGATACTTTTTCCAATAAAATCAGCAGCAATAGGTCCGGTTATAAATATATTTTTTGCTTTTTTTTCTGTCATCACGGTTGCGTTGAATTGTTTTTTATCCAGTCAGTAATGCCACCCTGCAGACTGTAAATTGTTTTTGTTTCACCAAATGTATCAAATAACCATTGAGCAGCCTGCAAACTTCTTTTTCCTGATTGGCAGAATACGATGAGGGTGTCTTTTTTTAAAGTAGCTATATTTTCCTTGAATTGCGATAAGGGAATTTGCGAATAATGAAAGGCTGTTGGCAAGGGGGTTTCACCCAACTCCCTTACATCGATGATTTCAATATCCGCTGAGTTGGAAATTTGATTAAAATTGTCCCAATTGATTTCAAACTTGCTAGCAGGGGCAGCACAAAACCATTCATAATCCATTTTTCTGAAATCCGCCTCATTAGCAGGTAGTAATGAGCGGGTTGCTGCTCTTACCACTATTTCAATTTCATAAAACTGGTTGGTAAGGGAATGGTAAGTCAATAAGGAATTGATGAGTGGTTTTCCGATACCGGCAATGAGTTTGATGGTTTCGCTTGCTTGCATACTGCCAATGATACCAGGCAAAACACCCAGTACGCCTGCCTCTGCACAATTGAGCACTTCACCCTCAACGGGTGGGGTAGGAAACAGATCACGGTAATTGGCCGCAATAATATCAGTATTGGAATTATAATTTAAAATAGCCACCTGCCCTTCAAATTGTGACACTGCACCATACACGATTGGTTTATTTAATAATACAGATGCATCATTAATAAGATATCGGCTAGAAAAATTATCGGTTGCATCAATCACTAAATCATAGTCATTAATGATCGCTAGGGCATTATCGGTTGTCAGTCTTTCATTATAAGCAACAATATTAATTTCAGGATTCAATTTGGCTAATCGTTCTTTTGCTTTTATTGATTTTGAAAAACCGATGTCGTCCACTGTATACAATATCTGTCGGTGGAGATTGGTGATGGAAACAATATCTTCATCTACAATGCCGATGGTGCCAATGCCAGCTGCTGCAAGGTATTGAAGTGCTGGACAGCCGAGTCCGCCCGCACCCACTACCAATACTTTTGCTGCTAGTAATTTTTGCTGCCCCGATACGCCAAATCCTTTTAAAAGAATCTGCCGCTGGTATCTTTCATATGATGGGTTGTCTTTTT
>JBIIVV010000360.1:0-2656 GCA_044339235.1 Ferruginibacter sp. | reverse complement strand
AATATCACTTACTACTCTAACTGTATAAGGATATTCAGACCCAGGCATCATTTTTTTCAGTGAACGCATGGCCAAGTTGCCATGACCTACTTCTCTACGGCCAACACCACGCATCATTTTTACTTCACCGGTAGAAAAAGGCGGGAAATTATAATGTAAAATAAATTTAGTGTAATCAGATTTGTAAGCACTTTCAACCAACAATTCATCTAACGGTGTACCGAAAGTAACGGTAGTAAGCGATTGAGTTTCCCCTCTAGTGAACAAAGATGAACCATGTGGAGTTGGTAAAATATTGGTTTCCATAGATAAGGCACGAATATCTTCAGTACCTCTTCCATCCAAACGCTTTCTATCAGTAAGGATCATATCCCTTACCACATTGTACTGTAATTCTCCAAAATAATGACCGATCAAAGCCTTATCTTCTGCAGGTAATTCATCACCCAAGAATTCTTTTACCTCTTTTTTTAATGCGTCAAAGGCGTCACTTCTGTCATGCTTTGCAGAAGCAGCGGAAGCAATTGCATAGGTTTTATCTTTACCGAATGCAATGATCTTTTCATTCAACTCCTCATTACGGTAAGGTTTAGTATAAGCCCTTTTGGTAGCACTTCCCACCTTATCTCTCAAACGCTGCTGTGCCTTAATTTGGATTTTGATAGCTTCATGTCCTATTTCAATTGCCTTTACCAAATCTTCCTCTTGACATTCTTTTGCCTCACCTTCTACCATCATAATATTATTTTCGGTAGCCGCAATGATAAATTCAAGATCACATTCAGCCAATTCTACCCTAGATGGGTTTACAATGAACTGGCCATTTTTTCTTCCAATACGAACTTCAGAAATGATTTCTTGAATAGGAATATTAGAAACGGCTAATGCTGCAGATGCTGCCAAGCAAGCAAGTGCATCAGGTATCACCTCTGCATCACTTGATACCAAGCTGATTAATACCTGTACATCACACAAATAATCTTCTGGAAACAAAGGACGCAATGCACGATCAATTAAACGACTGGTTAAAATTTCGTAATCATTCAACCTTGCTTCTCTCTTAAAAAACGAACCTGGTACACGACCTGCAGAAGAAAACTTCTCTTGGTAATCTACCGATAATGGGAAAAAACTTTGACCATCTTTAGGCTCTTTATTGGCAACAACAGTGGCTAGTAAAATACAGTTCCCCTGTTGTACAGTTACAGCTCCGTCCGCCTGGCGAGCCATTTTACCTGTTTCGATGGTCACCATCCGGCCACCACCTATATCAAATGTTTCTGATTGAATATTAAAACTCATAATTGTATAGATTGTATATTTTGAATAGATGCGCTCAATCGAACCGATTTAAATAAAAAATAATTCCCAACTGTTGAAAAAAAAGTTGGGAATTGAATTATTTAAACATGGAGATAAGCTTATTTACGGAGGCCTAATTTTTCAATTAATGCTCTATAGCCTGTCAAGTTATGTTTGCTTAGATAGGTAAGCAGGCGTTTTCTTTGACCAACCATCATCATCAATCCTCTTTGAGAAGAAAAATCATGCTTATTCAGCTTAAGATGGTTAGATATATGGTTGATACGCTCAGTCAAAAGGGCAACTTGACCTTCGATTGATCCTGTATTGGAGGCTTTACCACCAAAGTCTGCAAAAATTTTCGCTTTTTTTTCGATTGTTAAATAAGGCATTTCTTTGTTTTTAATAACGTCTTTGTTAATTTATCTTTTTTCTAGCTGGCAAAAGTAGGAAAAAATTTCGAAATGCAGGTAGGAATTGACAAATATTCATATTAAATGACCTTAGGAGGCATATTTTCATATAAAAAGGGAACTACGCAATACCTTAGAAACCCTGCAATTAGGATGAACCATACCATTCCAAAGCAAGAAGTCTGGGCTACCAAGGTTCTCAGTACCACCTAGTAAAACAGCTTGACTCCATCACTAAAACTAAGGATGGATTGTTGAAATTACACTAAAGATGGATTAGTCCTCTTGTAGGTATTTTAAGTGTAGGGCGAATAAAACAATGAATAAAAGTCCAACAAAAGCTGATAACATGGAGAGGCCCATAACAGCAAAATTGTCCCAAAAGAGAAGAAAATGAGTAATCAGGTTAAAAAAAACGCCCAATACCAGGGAATAAAATCCAGTTCTTTTTCCTTGAAAAATCAATACCGCCCCTACTAGACAAAGTAAGTAAGCAACGGCACCGCCGACAGAAAATTTTTTATAGTTCGCTACGGTTATATTTCCAATCCGAATACTAGGTTTAGTCAAATCACCTTTGGAATAGTCCAATACTTTAAGCTGACTATTTGAACTTTCTGAAGTAATCCGATCTACTACCGTTTCCGCATTAAAATACCCTACAGTATTAAATACAATTCCAGTAATACTTCCAAAGAAGGTTAACAGGCATAATAGGGGTAAAAATAAAGGACGATGGGTGAGATCGCTTTGGGTAAGTCTTGTTTCGTGGTGCATAAAAAATCAATTATACATTAAGTATAATATAATTTTTTAATATATACAAGCAAATGGGGTAGTCATTTTATAGCCGACCAAAAAAATGACATACGAAAATCCTACCAGCCGCCATTTAAAGGCTAATTATTCAGCTATACTTGCGTTGTCAAATACCTTTCCTC
>JBIIVV010000124.1:0-9505 GCA_044339235.1 Ferruginibacter sp. | reverse complement strand
ACTTCCATGCGCTTCCAGTAAATCGAGTGTTGGATATTTGTAATCTCTCAAATCTAATATGGGGTCATACGGTGTGCCAAGGGATGAATGTTTGCCATCTGAAAACGACTGTTCAGCGATATCCCCCGTTTCGGGTACCGTTTTAATTTCAAGCTCTAAAGGAAGCAGTGCTTCTTTATTTTTAGACTGCTTTACCTCAACAACAGGAGGGGCAACAAAAAGCGGCTCGGCTTCCATAATGGGTACTGATGGCGTTTCCTTTTCAACAATTTGAATATCATGTTGAGGGAAGTTATTGTATTGATCATCTATTAAAAGCATCGCCCCATCTGCCTTCAAGTAGTTTCCTTTTACTTCCGTATCTACTAATTCATCTTCTTCTAAACCAGCAATAGCAGGTTCCGGCACTACCGCTTCATCCTGCAGCCCCTTGGCAAACATCCCTTTGGAAGGCAAACTGAATACAGGATTAAAACGCCAGATAATATAGGCCAACAGACTAACTGACAGCAATGCAATGGTTCCGATTTCACCAATTCTCAAGAACAACCATTCCCTACTAGCATCTCCAGCAGAACCACCAAATGGAAATTTATTACCATTCATAATCACTGAGGCGGCCACACTCAGTACCGGTAATCCCACTATCAAATATTTAAGATTACGACGAAAAGAGAATACTTTTTTTTCAAAAAATAAATTGACCCCCAGTACAAAAAAAGTAGTGCAAAAAAGATAGGATGCAATTCCAAAGCCATGACGAATAAAGATTTCAGCTAAAAAAGCCCCTAATGTACCCAGCAAGTTTTGAACTTTTATGTCATTCGCTAGCAACATGCGGTAGCTAAATTTATCCTGATCTTCATCCCATGTAAATAGATAAGAAGAGAATGCTATAAACAACAGAAATGCAAATAATAAAAAAATAGCACCTGCAATTTTGTGGGTACGCTCATCCTGTAGCAATTGTTTTACAGCTACCTTTTCTTCGATATCAGATTGTAATGTTTCCTCGCCAGAGGCTATTGACTTAGCGGATTTTATTTTATTGGCCATTTTGACAAAGATAATTAAAAACCATTACTGAAAAATCCTTCTCCTGCTAAGGTTTTGTAGGGGATTTTTTGAAGGAAATGGTGTATGTTTGAAAAAAGGTACTGCTTTGAATAAACTATTTCTATCCTGCTTGCTATCCCTACTTGCCGCAGCCTTGTCAGCGCAGTCCTATAATGACACGAATACCATCAACATAGCTACTATTGATCAGTTCCAGTTGATTGGGAAATATGAACTATACGTCGACAGCATAGGGAACGCAACGCCAGAAAAAATTTTGGAGAATAAATTGTTTTTGCAAAACAATTTCAACCCGATTGTATATATTCCCAACACTTGGACCACTAGCACCATTTATTTAAAATTCACCCTCGAAAACACTCTAGATTCCGCAAAAAGGATTTATTTCTTATCGGGGACCTATATCAAGCGTGTACTCATTTTTAAACTACTTGACAACAATACATTATCCCAACTAAGAAACGAAAGTCATAGCGATGGATATCAACCCATTCAACTAAGTGGAGGAGAAAAAGCGTTATTCATTGCAAAAATCAATTTTAGTAAAAGGGCTAATAATATCCTAACTCCCACATTCATTTCCGAAGACTATCTTGAGAAATTCAAAATATTTAGGCATTACAAGGGTGATAGTGCTGTTTTCGCATATATTATTTGTGGTGTCTTATTAATGATGATGTTTTATACCGGAAGTAATCATTTGGTGAGCAAAAAAAACAACACTTTTTTATACGTTTTTTTGTATTCAGGCGCTATGTTTTTCATGCTTTTTTTAGATGCTTTACTCAAAAGCCAAAGTGGTGAACTAAGCAGCTTTTACAATGAGTATTTAGCATTTGCTTTACAACTAGCCGCTATCATTTTTTATATCGATTTCACCAGAGAATTCCTTGAAACCAAAGTCGCCCTCCCCCTCATCAATACAATTCTTCAATTTGGAAAATATGCATTGATTGCCCTATTGATTTGCTTTACATTCATCGTTTATTTTACCAATAATTTCAAGTTGCAAGATGCTATTGAAAATAATACAAAAATTTTCTTGCTACTGCTGGGTGCTTCGTATATAGCCTTTGCGTTTATTAAAAAAAATATATTGATGAATTATATTGCGGTTGGTAATTTTATATTGATTTTTTTCTCTGCCATTTCCTATTTAGTACATATCGATTTTATAACCAACGGAGGAATTTTTGTAAACTCGATGGTATATTATGAGCTAGGCATTACTGGTGAGCTAATTGTTTTTGTGGCAGGGGTTGTTTATAAAAAAAAGCAATCCTTGATTTTTAATATAAAAAAGCAGGAAGATCAAAAAAACGAATTGGAAAACCAGAATTATGAAGTACGTTTAGCACTCTTACATTCACAACAAAATGAGCGAAACAGAATCAGCGCAGAAATGCATGATGACTTAGGTGCAGGCATTACCACCATTCGATTGTACAGCGAATTGGCAAAAAAAAGAATGGGGAAGAACGTGATACCAGAGATTGAAAAAATATCTGGTTCAGCCAACGAGTTAATTAACAACATGAATTCAATCATCTGGACGATGAGTACCAGCAATGATTCATTACATAATATGATTGCCTATTTACGAAATTATGCACTTGAATATTTCGAAGATACTGGTATCAACTGCCAAATCAACGTGGAAGAAAACATACCAGATAGCATTGTAATTGGTGAAAGAAGAAGAAATATTTTTTTAGTGATTAAGGAACTGCTCAATAATATTGTTAAACACGCTCAGGCAACGGAGGTGAAAATAAATTTAAAAATAGAAAGCGGTTATTTGGTACTTACTATCCACGACAATGGAATTGGAATTAATACTGAAAATATTAGAAAACTTGGAAACGGAATAAAGAATATTAAAAAAAGAATGGCAGATATGCAACTTGATTTCAGCATTGAAAACAACCATGGCACAATTGCTATTCTTAGGGATAAATTAGACAGTTAACCTTTCGCCACACCGATTGCCATCAAAATCCAGCCTACAATCAGACAAAGTCCTCCAATAGGAGTAATTGCCCCTAACCATTTAAACCCTTGCAGGCCGATTGCCGCTAGCAAAGTCATCAAATAAAGGGAACCACAAAATATCAATATGCCATAGCAAAAGAAACGGCCAGACCAAATTAATTGATTGTTAGGAAATTCTTTTAGCAAAATACCCACCGCCACCAACGCAAAAACATGATAAAATTGATACCGAACCGCCGTTTCAAAAACAACGAGGCTCTTTTCATCGAGTATTTTTTTTAAGGCATGGGCTCCAAAGGCTCCCAACGCAACAGCAAGGGCTCCCAACAATGCCGCAATTTTAAGGTAAATGGTTTGCATAGAAAAAATTTATGAATTGATAGATGAAACAATACCAGGGAATGAGTTTTCATGTAAGCCCCCCGACTGAACCGTTATTTTGGCCTGCGAATAAAATGGCGCTCGCTCCTTAATCTTTTGTTCTATATAAAAAAGTAGTTCGGCCTGGTTCATTTTTTTTAATAACGGACGTTTTTCTTTTTCCTCCAACACCCTATCCAATATTTCTATAGGCTTGGAATGGATGTAAATTGTAATTCCGTTTTCATTCATCCATTGCATATTTTCAAAAAAGCAAGGGGTTCCTCCACCGCAAGCTATCAAGGTGTTTTTCAAATTTCCACATTTTCTAAGGGCATCTGCTTCCAGATTTCTGAAATAAGCTTCCCCATTGCTGTCAAAAATTGCTGCAATTGTTTTGTTCTCCTTTCTTTCAATCATCTCATCTAGGTCAACGAATGAAAGCTTATTGGCTGCGGCCCACAACCTTCCCCAATGGGTTTTGCCACTACCCATAAATCCAATAAGGAAATAATTGGTACCCGACAATAATGGAAGCGAAGGAATATTTGAGTCGCTCATAGCTAAAAGCATTTTTTATTGTAATGAAAAAAATTAAATGTTGCTTCGAATTTGCAATCCCTGATTTAATTTTTCATGTTGGAGTTGGTGGCTATTATTTCTTCTTGTAATCCCCTCTTTTCCAAGACTGGATAAACTCATTCCATGCAAATGGGTTAAAGATGTTCATAGGAGGAACCTGGCCAGTATAATAAGATTTCACTGCCTGCTGGGTGAGGTACCTACCGGCTGCTTCCCTTCCATCGATAGGTAATGTTGCCATTAAAAGTCGTCTTCGACTATCGTCATTATTTTTACGTGCTATTTCCAACCTGTCATCCGGCACCACTGTTTTTAAAAAATCCCTTTCAAACTGCTCCCTCGAGGGCCTTGATTTAATGATGGTAGCTGCCAGATAAATGGTGTCATTGACCATCAATTGCAACACACTATATTGGTTGCCCTCAATATCTTTAGGAACAATAATTAATTTCGGTTTGAAGCCTACACTTGAAAACTCAATCTGATCGCCCTTTAAAACCACTATACTGAAAACACCCTGATTATTGGTGATGGTACCCCGATTTTGCCCCTTTACTACCACACTCACAGCTGGCAAGCCCTGCAGACTATCTGCCGTCATCACCACTCCATAAAGCTGCACTACCGAGTCTTTAAAATTCTCAAACTGCGCTTTGGATGCAATTGGCAGAAGACAGGTTGCAATCAAAAAAAAAGATATAATTTTAGTCATGTGTTTGTTTACTTGCAGGTTGCTAAACCCAATTCCGATTATTATTTCAATAGTGGACAACCCTTTCAGAAACTACTTCTAAGCCATTTACTCATTCCAAATTGTTGAAATTAACCGTCAAAAAAACCTTACTGAACCGCTTTGGACAATGGCAACAGATCAGCTGGTATCAACGGTATTTAAAATAGCAGCTCGAAAAACCGATTTTCGACGATGCTAAAGTAATAATATAATGCTGAGTATCCAAAATAACAACATTCCTCAATTAATAAACAAAGTAAAGTCTTCATTGATTAATTTTGCAGGCTAACCAGCATTTTAACAAATAATTGAACGATGACAAACGAAGATATACTCAAGGCGCTTAGCAATGTACAGGAACCTGATTTAGGAAAAGACCTGGTTACCCTCAATATGGTGAAAGATATCGCCATTGACGGAAAAAAAGTATCCTTTACAGTGATACTTACTACACCCGCCTGTCCGCTGAAGGATATGATTATGAATGCCTGTATCAATGCAGTGAAAATATTAGTGGACAAGGAAGCGCTGGTAACGGTCAACTTTACCAGCAATACCAGCAGTAATCGAAAGGATGGCAAAACAGTTTTGGGAGGGGTAAAAAACATTATAGCCGTTGTAAGTGGCAAGGGAGGAGTAGGAAAAAGCACTATTTCCAGCAATCTTGCCCTCGCGCTAGCAAAAGAAGGTGCCAAAGTAGGATTGATGGATGCTGATATTTATGGGCCCAGCCAACATATTATGTTCGGAGTTCGTGGCGACCGCCCCATGATGACCGAAATAGATGGCAAGGGAATGATTGAGCCAATTGAAAAATTTGGCATCAAAATGATGAGTATTGGATTACTGATTGACGAAAAACAGGCGGTAGTCTGGCGTGGACCAATGGTAAGTAGTGCCATTAAGCAATTTGTGAGCGATGTAAACTGGGGCGAATTAGATTATCTAGTAATTGACATGCCGCCTGGCACAGGAGATATTCACTTAACCATTGTACAATCTGTTCCAGTTACCGGTGTCATTGTAGTGACCACTCCTCAACTAGTTGCACTGGCAGATGCTAAAAAAGGAATTGCCATGTTTGGCCAAGCACAGCTAAAAGTGCCTGTTATTGGCCTAGTGGAAAACATGAGTTATTTTACTCCAGCAGAATTACCCAACAACCAATATTTTATTTTTGGAAAAAATGGGGGCAAAAATTTAGCAGAAGAATTTGACATTCCTTTCCTAGGACAAATTCCCATTGTACAATCCATTCGAGAAGGTGGTGATAGCGGTGTGCCGATTATGGCAAGTGAGGATGAGCTTACTAAAAAAGCATTCCTTGACTTTGCAGGAAATGCTGCCAGAGGAATCGCCATGAGAAATGCAAATATGGCCCCTACAGAAATTCAGGAAATAAAATAAATAGAATAACTAACCTGCCGATATAGTTCATCTATTGTTGCCTAAATTTAAAAAACTGCAAAATTGAAGTCATGCCCCTTGGATACCACTGAACAAAACACGCCTATTCTAAATGCTATTATTTAGCTTTGGGCCATAGTGTTTTACACACCTAAAGCGCGTATGTTTATAATTCAAGCATTTCCCTTGAAAAATATACCCTTTTTACCAATTAACTTTGCTTCATGACTAGGCAACAACTCATCCAACAAATTCAACAAAAAAAATCTTATCTCTGTGTAGGATTGGATACCGACCTTTCTAAAATTCCGAAACATTTACAATCGCACCCAGATGCCATCTTTGAGTTCAATAAACAAATCATAGATGCCACCCAGGATCTTTGTGTGAGCTACAAAATCAATACCGCTTTTTATGAGGCCATGGGTTTGAAAGGCTGGGAAGCTATGCAACAAACAGTTGATTATATTCCTTCAGAACAATTCACCATTGCTGATGCAAAGCGCGGAGACATTGGCAATACTTCTACCCAATATGCAAGGGCCTTTTTTGAAGCACTTAATTTTGATGCGATCACAGTTGCTCCCTACATGGGCGAAGATAGTATAAGGCCTTTTTTAGAATATGAAAATAAATGGACTATTGTGCTAGGACTCACCAGCAACAAGGGTTCCGATGATTTTCAACAACTACTTCTAAGTGCCCCTGATAGCAAACAAGATAAACCCATTCATTTATACCAACGGGTAATAGAAAAAATTGCCGGATGGGGAAATCCTGGAAATTTAATGTTTGTAACAGGCGCCACCAAAGCAATCGATTTTGAAGACATTAGAAAAATTATACCTGATAATTTTTTATTAGTTCCAGGAGTGGGTGCCCAAGGAGGCAGTTTGCAGGATGTTTCAAAATATGGCATGAACAAAGATTGCGGCTTACTAGTCAATGCTAGTCGTGCAATTATCTATGCTAGCGGCAATGAAGATTTTGCTGCCCAAGCAAGATTGGTGGCCTTACAATATCAACAAGAGATGAGTCAATATCTAATGGGTAATTGATATTCACCTTACTGCAAATTGCTGTTGAATGTAATCAACTAGCAATGCCGGTTATCCGAAATAGAATAGCTGTCCGATCAATAATTATTTAAAATGATAAATACCCCCCCTCCCCTCCATTCACTTATACCTAGCTCCCAACTTTTAGATGGCAATGGCATAATTGCAGTGATTGGCGCAGGCACCATGGGGAACGGCATAGCACACCTTTTTGCCCAGGCTGGTTATACGGTACACTTAGTCGACATCAGTGAAACCCAATTGAAAAAAGCACTCAACACCATTGAAAAAAATTTAGACCGACAAATAGCCAAATCAATTATTTCAGCAGCGCAAAAAAAAATAACACTTGATCGTATTGCTACCTTTACCACAATTGAGCAAGGTGTAGAGCATGCACAACTGATCATTGAAGCGGCTACTGAAAATGAAATATTGAAATTGGAACTGTTTAAGCAAATTGACCAGACTGCACCATTAGACTGCATTTTAGCGACCAACACCTCCTCCATTTCTATTACAAAAATTGCTGCTGTAACCAATCGGCCCGAAAATATTATCGGCATGCATTTTATGAACCCTGTACCCGTAATGAAATTGGTGGAAGTAATTAATAGCGCTAGCACCGCAAAAGAAATTACCCATATCATTGTTGAGCTGAGCAAAAAATTAGGAAAGATTCCTTGCACAGTAAATGATGCGCCTGGGTTTATTGCCAACCGAATTTTAATGCCCCTTATTAACGAAGCTATCTATAGCCTTCACGAAGGCGTGGCAGGTGTAGCAGCCATCGATACTATTATGAAGGTGGGAATGGGGCATCCAATGGGTCCGCTCCAATTAGCCGACTTTATCGGATTGGATGTTTGCCTCAGCATACTGCAGGTAATGCAACAAGGATTTAAAAATACTAAATATGCCCCTTGCCCATTATTGACCGATATGGTATTGGCGGGTAAACTGGGTATTAAAAGTGGAGAAGGATTTTATAGCTACCAAGAAGGAAGCAAAGAATTACAGGTTGCAAAAAGTTTTTTATGATCTATTTTATTTCCTGATAGCAAATGAATTATTTCAATGATTTCCCCTTTGTTACCAGCCGGTAAGATGCATCCACCATTTCAAACAATTGCTTATTGGATAAAACTCCATCTACTATAATCGTATTCCAATACTTTTTATTCATATGATAACCAGGCAACACCGAATGGGGATATGCTTCCCTTAATTCAAGTGCCTTTTCAGGATCACACTTTACGTTAAATTGAAGCGGAAATGAATCCAAGGGAATTAATAAAAAAACTTTCCCTTGATTTTTAAAAACAATCACCGTTTCTCCAAAAGGAAAACCTTCGGTAACGAATGGTTTTTGAATACAATAATCTCTTAATTGCTCTATATTCATTTATGATTGGCTATGAATTTGGGCTTTTGCCTCCGCCATTTTCTTTGTTAGCTGCCTGGTTAATATATGCCAAAACATAACAAAGTCGCTCCCCAGACTATAGAGTGGATAAGTAAAAGTGGCAGGGCGATTCTTTTCAATAAAAAAATGACCTACCCAAGCAAAGCCATAACCACAAAAAGGAATGGCAGCAATCAAATTCCAATTTTGAAAAATAATTCCTGCAATGAATAACACTAGTATCAATCCGGTTCCTATAAAATGCAGCAACCGATTGTTTGCATCACTATGCTCAGTCAAATAGTAGGGATAAAAACTCCAAAAACTGGTGTATTTTTTTTCTGTTGACATCTCTTTTAATTTATAGAAAATTACAAGAAAACAAGCAATCAGACAACTTTTTTTGTATCTACATTTTGTAACTCTTTAAGCCGATACAACACTTCTGTCAGTCGGCTTTTAGGGATTCCAGTGGTAATGTTACAGAACAACTGCATTTCCTGGGTAATGACGGTACAGTTGCACTGCTTCAATACCATCATTACGTCATTCATTTGAGTATAGTCGAAATGAATGCTATAAGTTTCTTCAATTTGCTTTTGAACGATGGGCGTTACTTGTAAAACCAGGCTAGTTACTGTTTTATAAGCATTGATTAGCCCCGGCACACCTAACAAACTGCCTCCGAAATAACGAACTACAATTACTGCAATATTGGTTACTTCCTTGCTGTCTATTTGACCAAGCATCGGTTTGCCTGCAGAACCAGCAGGCTCTCCATCATCACTTACCCGAAAGCTATTTCCGTCTGTACCAATACGGTAGGCAAAACAGTGGTGTGCCGCTTTGGGATGCTCTTTCTTTAATAAGAATAGCTGCTTTTTAAAATCA
>JBIIVV010000123.1:0-9506 GCA_044339235.1 Ferruginibacter sp. | reverse complement strand
GGAATGGTTGAATGAATTGATGCGAATGAATAGACCCTGAAGGAATTTTTCTTAAAAAAGGGTCTGAACATACCATTCAGGCTGCTTTCCAATCTTCTTCATTATTAAATTTATAGTATGAATATCGCAATAGTTTGTTATCCGACATTTGGAGGAAGTGGAGTACTGGCAACTGAGTTAGGCAAAGCGCTAGCTGATAAAGGACACCAGATACACTTTATTACTTACCAACAACCTGTAAGGCTAAGTCATTTTCATGCAAATATTTTTTATCATGAGGTAAGGGTTCCCACCTACCCACTATTCGACTATCCCCCTTATGAAACTGCCTTATCGAGTATGATGGTAGATGTAATTACCAACAATAACATTCAATTACTACATGTACACTATGCTATACCACATGCTTCTGCGGCTTACATTGCCAAACAAATTTTGGCCAAACAGGGCATATTCATTCCGGTAATAACCACTTTGCATGGCACAGATATAACCCTCGTGGGTAGGGATAAAACCTACCGGCCGGTAGTTACTTTTTCAATGAATGAAAGCGATATTCTAACAGCTGTTTCCGATAACCTAAAAAGTGAAACCTATAAAAACTTTGACATAGAAAAAGACATTGAGGTGATACACAACTTCGTTGATGTAACACGCTTTAATAAAAAACCCATTGATGCCTTTAAAAAATTAATTGCCCCCCAAGGTGAAAAAATTATTGTTCATGCCAGTAATTTCCGAAAAGTAAAGCGGGTGGAAGATGTGGTAAAGACTTTTTTACTAATCAATGAAAAAACACCTGCCAGATTGTTGTTATTGGGTGATGGGCCCGAACGATCCTTTATAGAGGCAGAAGCAAGAAAAAGCAGTGCTTTTGACTCCATTAAGTTTTTGGGCAAACAAGAACAAATGGAGGATATTTTACCCATCGCGGATCTTTTTTTACTGACCAGTGAATATGAAAGTTTTGGATTGGCAGCACTGGAAGCATTGGCTGCAGAAGTGCCGGTAATCTCTACCAATGCCGGTGGTTTGCCTGAAATAATAATCCAGGGTAACTGTGGATTTATGAGTGATGTAGGCGATGTAGAAGATATGAGTAAAAATGCATTGTTTATATTAAGGGATAAAGAAACCCATGATCGATTTAAAGCAAATGCCCTTTTGCAGGCTAAACGATTTGATATTGATAATATAGTTCCTCAATATGAAAAACTTTACGAACGATTGATTGGATAATTATCTACGTCGCAGCCATCCTTCTGGATTCAGATTGCTTTTTTCATTGCTTATAATCAGGTCAATTGACCCAATTCCTTCATCATTGGATGCCACTTTCCCTACCACTTGCCCGGTTTGAATACTTTGCCCACGTGCTAGATGAACACCTGATAAATTACTATACGTGGTGAAATAGGCTCCGTGCTTAAGAATCACTACTTGCATATTTTCTATATTCGTAACAGAAGAAACCTCTCCATCAAATAAAGCTTTTACTGGTGTGCCAATTTCACTCCCGATCGTTATTCCCGGGTTATCTACTGTAACTCCAATATCGAGTTTTTGAGGACCAAATCGCATGATCATATACCCTTTATCTACCGGCCAGGGCAAAGCACCCTTGTTACTTATAAAATGGGCATTCAATTTGACTTCCGCATCACTTCCTAACAAAATGCTTTCCTGCCTAACACTAATGGGTAAAGCTTTCTCAGGTTTCAATGCAACTGTTTTGTTAACTGCAGAAGCATTTCCTTTTTCAGCTACTGCCTTGCTTTTTTCTGCAGCCCTTTCAGCCGCATCGCGCCTCGACTTCTCTTCCATCGCTTTAGCCAATGCCTCCTTTCTTGCCATTTCTTGTGCCCTTTTAATAGCTGCCGCAATAGCATTGCTAACTTTTTGCATTTGCTTTTTCTTAGCCGCAATCTGGTTATTCAATTCCTTTCCCTGTTCCTTGAGCTTGCTTACAATTTGATTTTTCTCCTGCTGTTGTGATTCTAACACAGACAATTCCTTGCTCTGGGTTTGCAATACCTCCCCCTTCTTTACCTTATTTCCAGTTAGTTCAGCTATCCGCTGATTCAAGAGCAGTTTTGTACGCAAAATGTTATCCCCTTGCATTTCTCGATAATTGCGGTAACTTTTTAAATAGGTAACCCTTTTTATCGCATCATTAAAATTAGCAGCGGAAAAAATAAAATTTAAGAAATCGGAATTGCTTCGATTTTTATACGCATACAACATGCTTTTGGCATACTCATGTTTGAGCGTATCCAATAATACCTGGAGCTTATTTACGTCCCGCTGAGATTTATAAATCGTATTGTCCAGTAAATTAATATCCTTGCTAATATTGTCAATAATGTTTTCCTGCAAATTCAGCTTGCGATTAATGAGTGCAAGTTGCCCAATACTTTCTTTGGTGTTTTTTTTATTTTTATCTAACAACTCCTGTGTTTGCTCGATTTCTCTTTTTAATTCAAGCCTTTGCTTTTCTAACTCCTGTTGTGCAGTAGTCTGAGCTATTAAAGGAAATCCGGCTATAGAAACGATCAGTAAGGAGAAGAAAAATTTAATCATGTGCTGATTTTACAAGAATAATAAATATACAATAGTTTGCTTTTTACTGCCGCATGGTTCATGAAAAAGCCGAGCAACGGAAAACATACAACCATCCACTATATCTTACGTTCAATTATTATTTGCGGATATAACTGGAAGGTATATTAAAAATAATCAGTAGCTCTTTATTAAATTCATACTGCTTATAATTAAGATTGATATCCAGTTTGTTTTTTTCAGAAACTGTTATTTGCCGATAGGTAGAAAAATTGACACCGTTCAAGGTTTCATAATTTCCATAGGTAATATCGGCAGTTCTGTTTCTTACAATATTTATATCGTCCAATTTACTATGTGTTAATAAATGATCCACCTTGCTCAGTGTTAGCAAGTGTTTGAAATATTGACCGAGTGTTGCCAGCAATATTTTTGATTCAGTTTCTTTATACGACAGTACACTGTCGTTTAAAAAAATCGGATTACCAACTAGCAAATTTTGAAGTGCATTTAAATCAAATGGTATTGCTGTCAATTCTTGTAAATAATCCATTGACCTCGACTTTACCTCTTTATTAATTTTATCCAAAACGAAAACGCTGTCCCTGTTTATCAAAATCCTAAATGCCTCTACATTAAAAACGGTTGCATAACCCGATATCCAGATTATGCTATCTTTCAAAATTCTCACATAGGCAGTTATATTGGGCTGCTTCCCATTTGCATCTTCATATTCGACCTTGACTTTTGCAGAAAATGTTTTGAAATCAATTTGTTTGTCATGTACCGTCTTAAGGGCATTCTTTATAACCAAGATTGAATCGTAATTGACAGGTTGAGTAATATTAATAGATGTGCTATCTTTTTTATCAACCGCTGCCTGTATTTTTTTTGCAGACTTGCATCCTACAGTATTCAATGTAACAAGCAATACAAAAAAAATGAAGACAAAGGGATTGCTATTATTAGTTAGGTATTTCATTTATTTTAATTCGCTATTTATTTTTTTCCTGTATGACCAAACCCTCCTTCTCCGCGATGGGTACTATTGATTTCCTGCACCAAAATAAGATTGGCTTTATCTACGGAACTAATAATCATTTGAGCAATCCGATCGCCATGAGATAAAAGTTGGGGTTCATTGCTAAGATTAATTAATATCACCTTTAGCTCACCCCTGTAATCGCTATCAATGGTACCTGGTGAATTTAGGCAAGTAATCCCCTGTTTAATAGCTAGGCCGCTTCTTGGTCTAATCTGTGCTTCATAACCATCCGGCAGTTCAATAAATAATCCGGTTGGGATTAACATCCTTTCCAATGATTGCAAAGTGATCGCTTGGTCCAAATTAGCCCTTAAATCCATCCCAGCAGAACCTTCTGTTGCATAGGCTGGTAATTCGTTAGAAGATTTGTTAATGATGTTTATAGATATTGTATTCATGTGGTGTTTCATTTTATATTTTGTTGGTCACATGTTATCCGATAGCTTTCGGATCGGTGATTTAATATTTTTATCAACCTCAATGGCCGCAAAGGTAATAAGTTTACAGTTTTTCCTTTTTGTTATTTAGCCCCCAAACTACCGCTTTATTAACAAAATAGATGCATAAGCCACCAACCCTTCCTCCCTTCCAACAAAGCCCAATTTTTCCGTAGTAGTGGCCTTAATGGATACATCCGTGATTTGCAATGATAGTATGCTAGCTATTACCGCTTGCATTTGAGGGACATAATCCTTTATTTTTGGCGCTTGCAAACATAAAGTGCTGTCAATGTTCACAATATTGTAGCCGGCATTTTGTATGAGTTCAAAACTTTTTTCTAGCAATATTTTACTGTCAATGTTTTTCAGCGAAGCATCGGTATCAGGAAAATGAACCCCGATATCCCCCAAACAGGCTGCACCCAACATTGCATCACATATGGCATGCAACAATACATCTGCATCACTATGGCCAAGGGCTCCTTTGGGATGATCAATTTTAACCCCTCCCAGCCAAAATTCCCTGTCGGTTACCAGTTGATGAAAATCAATGCCAAACCCAATTCTCAAACTCATGTTGTTATATTATTGATTAATGCCGAAGGTACGTTAGTTTAAAAATAAAAAAGCGCTCCGACTTAAATCAGAACGCTTTTTAAAGTTAAATATTTTAAAATTACTTTTTCCCTTCAGCAAAATCAAAAACCAAGCTAAATCGCAAGGTATTTGACAATGGATTACGGCTAACCCCGGAACCCGAAGGTAAAAGGTAGGAGAAATTTAAGCCATAAGTGCTATATTTTAAACCAGCCCCTAATGTGAAATATTGCCTGTTCCCTTTAGTAGGACTTTCATAAAAATAACCTGTGCGCAAAGCAAACTGGTTATTATACCAGTATTCAACTCCTAAAGAAGTCTGAAACTCTTTCAATTCTTCAGAAAATCCGCCAGGGGCATCCCCAAATGAACTAAACCAGCTACCCAACACACCTTTGCTACGATAACTAGCCAGACCAGCACTATCTCCCACTAAAGGAGGAGTAGGCACTAATAATTTATGAATATCCAAACCGAAAGTTATTTTATTGGTAGGATCAATCTCCTTAATGTAGGCAACCCCCAGACCCAGACTGGCCGGAATAAAATCCTTTTGATTTGCATCACTCGTATAAGAAATTTTGGAACCCAAATTACTTAAGGTTACACCATAGTTAAATCCTGATCCGCCAGCACTAACACCCGTATGAAACATACTCAAATCTGCTGCAACTGAAGATCCTGCTTTATAGGCTACTCCATTGATCGTTCCACTTGCCAGATTCGAATTGATATATCGAAGTGCAATGCCCAAGGATAAATTATTGGACAATTTTCTTGAATAACCAGCATCAAATGCAAATTCGCGTGGACGATAGGAACTCAAATCATTTCCTAGATTGTCAGTAAATTGAATACTGCCCAAACTAAAATATCGCAAAGAACTAGATATCGCTTGTTGCTCATCCAATTTATAATATCCTGATAATGACGCTAGATAAACATCATTTAACCCTAGATCCTTTAACCAGGGGGTATAGGTGACTGAAATGCCGCCCTTATTGGTATTAAATGGTGTTTTTGCTAAGTTCCAAAATGCTGCATTTGCATCCGGAGTAGTGGCAATACCTACATCTCCCATACCGCCGCTTCGAGCATCTGGTGAAATTCTTAAGAAAGGAACTGCAGAGGTAACTACATTGATGGTATTTCCTTGCGCCTGAACTAAACTGGTGGCACTTACCAGTAAGATAACTAACCCAGTTAGTTTAATTATAGCCTTTTTCATTCTGTATTTTGTCTTGGTTAGGTAGACGTAGAATCGATAAGGTTATAATTTAGAGGTGATTAAGATTACAGGGAAATACCTGAATTAGATACAAATGTATAACATCTTGTTAAAAAAAGAAAGAAAAATAAACTATTTTTTTAAATTGCTTTTCAATAGGAATTTACATTGCAACACTTGCTCCTATCCAATGTAAATGAAAAACCCCATCCCCCAGTGCTTCTTTTTTCCCAACTACCCAAATTGAAGCACCAAAAAGACTTGGAAGTAACCTATTACAATCGAATAGCAAGCCACCAGTTTAATAATTCATGCCTGAAATGGCAGAAATAAGTAAAAATCAACAAAATCATCCCTTATTATACGTTCATATCGTGTAAAGTATTTATATTCGCAAACAAGTTTTCTTAGGTAGCACAATAACTAAGGCAATCATTCGTTAATCAAGCTGCAAATTGAACGCACATGCATAAAATGATTTCTATAAAAAATTTAATCCTTCTTCTTATACTCGTCTCCACATTGGGGGCTTGTAAAAACGGAGGTATTTTTGGTAAGAAAAAGAGTAAATCTTCGGTTACCGGCTGGAATTATGATGACAAAAATCAGGGTAATTTCCATGTAGCTAAAATGAAAGCCCCTAAAGCTGGGCCTGGACTAATCTTTGTACAAGGTGGTACCTTTGTAATGGGTGCCAAAGAAGATGATGTCATGTTTGACTGGAACAATACACCAAAAAGGATTACCGTTCCGTCCTTTTTTATTGATGAAACTGAAGTAGCCAACGTTCACTACCGTGAATATATTTACTGGCTGGAAAATACATTCAGCGCAGATTCAGCTATTCTTGCACAATCGCTGCCAGACACACTAGTATGGCGTGAAGAGCTTGCTTACAATGAGCCTTTTGTTGAATACTATTTCCGCTATCCTGCATACAACTATTACCCTGTAGTAGGCGTTTCCTGGTTGCAGGCCCATGATTTTTGTATCTGGAGAACCGACAGGGTAAATGAGCTAACCTTGATTTCCAAAGGTTACCTTAAAAAAGATTTTGCCAAAAAAGAAATGAAAGGTGGTGGTGGAGATGCCACCTTCAATACAGATACCTATATCATGAACCCCGAATTAATTCAGGGAAGGGGCAAACCAAAAAGATCAGAATTTAATGATATCAATGGCAAACCTAGAGCTACTGTCAAAATAGAAGATGGAATCCTGAATATTGGCTATCGATTGCCTACAGAAGCTGAATGGGAATATGCAGCCTATGGCTTATTGGATCAAAACCCTAATCCTCGCAAGAAAGAAGGAAAAACAGGTGAGGAATTGATTTCAAATCAACAAATTTATTCTTGGAGTAATAATCCAAATGGACTAAGAGATAATAGAAGAGGAAGCTGGCAGGGTAAATTCTTAGCGAACTTCAAACGTGGAGGTGGGGATAATATGGGTATTGCAGGTGGTCTCAATGACCGATCCGCTATACCAGGTAATATCAAAGCATTTTACCCAAATGCCTTTGGTATCTATAATATGAGTGGTAACGTATCGGAGTGGGTAATGGATGTATACAGACCACTAACCCCCTCAGATGGAGAAGATTTTAACTACTTCCGCGGTAATAAATTTCAGAAGTTTTTTAAAGGTGCTGGTGGCGAACTTGAAAGAGATACCCTGGGAAGATTGAAAAAAACGGATATTAGTGATGCAGATGTTAAAGACCGAAGAAATTATCAGCATAACAATGCCCTTGGTTATATGGATGGTGATGCTTTAAGTACTTCTCAGTACTTAACCGGAGCCAGTACCCTAATTAGTGACCATTCAAGAGTATTCAAAGGGGGAAGTTGGAATGACAGGGCCTTTTGGCTATCTCCAGGCGCCCGAAGATTTTTGGAAGAAGAACAATCCTCTAGTAGCATTGGTTTTAGATGCGCACAAACTTATTTAGGCTCTCCAGAAGGACCAGGATTTAAAGAAGGGAATATCTTTGGAAAGCGAAAACAAAATAGCAAGAAGAAAAGTTAAACAAATTCATACCATATAAAAAACCCTTCGGCTTTTGACTGAAGGGTTTTTTTATGGTTGCCAGCATCTACTTGCCCGCTTTTATTATTGAAAATAATTTGATCTGCCTTATTTTTGAGCCATGCTTCTACCTGACTTGTATGCAATTTTTCTTCAATACCCCTCTATCCAAACGGATACCCGAAAATTACAGCCGGGAGATTTATTTTTTGCCTTAAAGGGACCTCAATTTAATGGGAACCAATTTGCCCAACAAGCATTAGACGCTGGTGCTGCCTATGTGATTATTGACGAGCCAGTTAGTTTTACTGACACCCGGATTATTGAAACAACGGACGCCCTTCAACTATTACAAGACCTGGCAAAATACCACCGCCAACAATTCGATATCCCATTCATTGCCATCACTGGAAGCAATGGCAAAACAACCACTAAAGAACTGCTACATGAAGTATTGGCTAGCACCTACACCACCTATAGCACCAAAGGGAATTTGAATAACCATATTGGAATTCCGCTAACCATTCTGGCCGTAAAAAAAGATGCTGCAATAGCCATCATTGAAATGGGTGCCAATCACCAACAAGAAATTGCCGGCTATTGCCAATATACCCTGCCTACCCATGGTATCATTACCAATTGCGGAAAGGCTCATTTGGAGGGATTTGGTGGTGAAGCTGGGGTCAGAAAAGGAAAGGGCGAGTTGTTTGACTACTTGAAATTAAGTGGTGGAACAGCTTTTATAATGAACGACTATGACTATCTGAAAAAAATGAGTGAAGGCATCTCAACAATAAAAACTTATGGTACTGAAACTGCTGAAATTACAGGCGTGGCGGATAATTCAGGTCATTTTTTGCAAGTCATTATGACGAACGGGACAAGCATAAAAAAAGTAAAAACAAACCTAGTAGGCGAATACAATCTTCCAAATGTTCTGGTTGCCGTAGCCGTGGGTAAATATTTTGGAGTGTCCGACGAAGCAATTCAAAATGCACTAGAGCATTATTTTCCTTCCAACAGCCGATCCCAATTAATAGAAAAAGAGGGCAACCAAATAATTTTGGATGCCTATAATGCCAACCCTTCTAGTATGAAAGCCGCTATAGAAAATTTCGCATCCATGGGGGGAGATAACAAAGTATTGCTGCTAGGTGCCATGATGGAACTTGGACATGAAAGTATTGCAGAACATATTTCAATTGTTAATCTAATAGACCAATATCGCTGGAAAGCAGTAGTATTGGTAGGAGGAGATTTTAAAAACATACCCCACCGATATCTTTATTTCCAAAAAGTACAAGAGGCAAAAGAATGGCTCCAACAACAAGCTTACCTAGGAGTTCAATTATTGATAAAAGGATCTAGAAGCATTCAAATGGAAAAAGTACTAGAATAAATTCAGCAGTCCCCTTTTACTCTATTTCTACGCTGGTTGGCAGAAATCTAAATAAGAGGACTCCCTATTAAAGACTATTATCCAAATATTGCTGTAATTCGGCTTCTGTTTTAATCAATACTTCCCTCACTTTACTACCTTGGTTTGGCCCTACTACACCTGCCGCTTCCAGTTGGTCCATTAACCTTCCTGCGCGGTTGTATCCCA
>JBIIVV010000122.1:0-9515 GCA_044339235.1 Ferruginibacter sp. | reverse complement strand
GTCTGCTCGACGTTACCTGTAGGGATAACCAACAAGTCTTTCGGGCTAACCGTAGCGATCGCACCCGTAGTCTCTCTTCGAGAGTCAATGGAGTAACCGGTAACTACTAGCTCGGTAAGGGTTCTTTTATCTGGCTTCATGGAGACATCCACCACACTTCTGGAACCTACAAGCTGCTCAACAGCTGTATAGCCAATAGAAGAGAAAACCAAAGTTGCTTGGTCATTGGAAACACTAAGGGAATATTTTCCGTCAATGTTTGTGGCAGTACGGTTGGCCTTTCCTTTAACAAGGATCGAAACACCCGGAAGGCCCTTACCATATTCGTCTAGCACTCTACCTATCACCGTTTTCTGCGCGTAGGCAGCCGAGACAGACAATACCAAGAGCGTTAGGCACACACTTAGAATTTTGTAAATGTTTTTCATACACATGGTTGATTGGGTAAAAAAATTAATCTCAATAATCTGTTTGATAATTGATCATGCAATCGTTTGCGATTGTTCTTAAAAGAATTGCAATAAAGACCCACGAAATTTTAAGGAAATTATTGGGCCTATACATGGTCAAATGACCTTCGAACTTAAAAAACCGATAGGTTTGACATCGGTCGATGGTAGGTGAGAGAAGGATTTTGGATAAAGTAAATTTACTCATAGGGTAGTTTTTCGAGTTCTTTTTCAACCTGATCTAAAATTTGAACTTGGCTACCATTGATAGCTGAGACAATAAAGCGATCAATAAAAAATGGCGGAAACTGATTGGACTAAAATAAAATTGCACTAGGATCGATTTTAATGATGTGCGCAATTTGTAATTTAAAGTGTCGGCGGCAAAATCGGGACTGTCAAAAGGGGGTTTTACACTGTAAAAATAATTTTTACAATTGAAAATCAATTAGTTATAGATTGTTGATATAGCCGCTGGGCGAACGGCCCTCCAGTTTTTTGAAGGCATTGTACATGCTTTGGCGGTTATTGAAACCCGCCATTTCAGACAATGCTTCGATGGTAAAGGATTCCTGCTTGTTGGATTTTAGCAATTCCTTGAAGTATTTAATCCTGTTTCTATTTAATAATTCTGTAAAATTGTCAATATTTTGGGTTTTTAAAAACGCAAGCACCTCCATTTTGGGATGGTTTAGTTTAAGTGCAAAATCATCCAGGCTGGCATTCGATTGCAAAAAATAATTGTTTGAATAAAATAAGAATTCAAAATCGGATAAGCTAATCCCCAGTTTAATGGGAGCCGACCGCTTGAGCGAATAGGAAAAATCTGACTCATCCATAAACTTGGGCCTAAACAATACGAATAAAAGCAATATCAAATAGATGGAAATGTATAGAATTCGAGTATCCGCATGCAGGCTGAACACCTTGTATTTATGCAATACGAAATTGGTAACTGAAACCACTACAATAACAATAATTAATGCCAATAAAAAAAAAGTCCAATTCCTGATTTTTACCTGATAAATATTTTGCGGGTCAGTATTTTTAAAAATTTTGACTACATTGAAGATCATGAAAGTGAACAACAACGGGTTGCTTACCAACAAATGAAATTGTTGAAAGCGATCAAATGTAGCATTTAACACCCCCCCCTTTACGGAAAGGAAATTAAAGCCATAATAAAACATGATGAAATAAATACCAATAATAATGCATTCAATAAACAGTACTGATTTAGAAATTTTGTTATTGGCAACAATGTAAAATACATTGACCAAGGCTACATTGCCCAACAATCGACTCATATTTATAAGCCCTCTTAAATTGATACCAATTTCGTCCAAGAAAAACAAAAAAGCGCCAAGGAAGTTGAAAAATAAAAGTAATAGGATGTTGATTTTAAAGAAAGTGAGCTGCTGGTTTCCCTTGATATTTTCAAAGATTGAAAATATCCCCAACATCGCCAATGCGAAATAGATGTATGAGTACATGATGCGAAAGTAAGTCATTTGGGCAAATTCGCTCCCCGCCAATAACCGAAGCCTTACAGCCTTGGTTTTCCGATAATTCTTTGCCGATTTTAGGTATTGGAGAATTTAAGGACTATATTGCTTCCAAATAAACCTTACAACATGCTTAAAAAGTTTTCAATCACGGATAAATTGCTATTTCTTGCATCCTTTCTTTCACTTGTTTTCTCAGAAATTTTGTATTTTAAGGGAGAAGAAAATGCCGCCATATTCATTGGTATCTGGGTGCCATCCATACTGGCTTTTGGAATTTATTTAAACCTAATAAACAACAAGAAAAATGACTGAGATAATACCCTTTTTTGCAGGACTAATTACCTTATTATTCGGAGTTGGATTTTTTTTGGCATTGAAAGAAATGAAAAAGCAAAAATCCTAAACCAGTAAAGCGCTACCTAAAATAGGTAGCGCCCCCAATAACTGATAGATTCATTGTTTTTTTTGGGCTGAATTGCCTAAAAACGATTATACTAACTTCCCCAATTTTCGTAATTTTTTGCAGTTGCAAACCCTTCTGGGATTTGTAGCAACGCTTCATGCTGTTGAAATGCAGACAGCATCAAAGCTGATGTGATTGCTTGCATGCTGTCTTGTCCTAAAATAGGTTTACACATAAAAATGTAAATTATGGACAAAAGAGAGCAAATTATCAATGAGTATTTAATTGGCGGCACAAGCTTTAGGGTGTTGGGAAAAAAGCATGGTATTAGCCGCTCCACTATCAATCGTTGGGTATTAGAACACCAGGGTTTTATCTGTATGCGAAAATCTCCCAAAGAAAGTATTAGCTTGCTTGATATGAATAAAGAACCCAGAGCGGTTTTGCCTATAGAAGTATTAGAACTTCAAAAGCAATTGGAGCAGGAGCGGCTTCATAATAAATTGCTTATTGCAATGATCGATATTGCCGAAAAAGAATTAAAAATTCCCATCAGAAAAAAGTATGGCACCAAGCAGTTGAAGAAGTAAGACATAATGAAAAGAAAGGATGTTTGTCATCATTGTGTTTACTGCTTGGTTATACCCGACAAGCTTTTTATGGATACCAACGCTACCAGCTAAAAGAAGCGTTTGAAGCTGAGTTGGTAGTACAGGAAGTTTTAAAGCATCGGGCTTTACATCCACGTATTGGCACCCGTAAGTTAATTGTGCTGTTGCAATACTTTACAAAGCAGCACAAGATAAATTTGGGTAGAGACGCCTTGTTTGAGTTACTTAGACAACACAACCTGCTGATTAGGAAACGCAAAAGAAAAGTACAGACTACGTTCTCTAAACATTGGTTAAAAAAGTATTCAAACCTAATAAGAAAATTTACTCCACTGGCATCAAACCTACTGTGGGTAAGTGACATAACATATATAGTTGTCGCTGATCAATATGCTTACCTGAGTTTAATAACAGATGCGTATAGCAGGAAAATAATAGGATTTTATTTATCCAAAACTCTAGAAGCTATTGGCTGTATAAATGCTTTGCAAATGGCAATGAAGACAACAAAAATATTTGAAGAGCTTATTCATCATTCAGACAGGGGTGTTCAGTACTGCAGTCATGGATATGTAACACTATTGCAGGCAAATAATATAAAGATTAGCATGACAGAAAATGGAGACCCTTTAGAAAATGCTATTGCTGAAAGAGTAAATGGAATACTTAAAGAAGAATACTTACAGGTACAATACGATTGCTTTGAGGATGCACAAAAAAGTATTGCTAGTACGGTTACAATTTATAATTCATTAAGACCGCACAGTAGTTGTGATATGAAAACACCCAATGAAGCCCATGTTACAAAAGGAGTATTAAAAAGAAAGTGGAAAAACTATTATAACAAAAAAGAGGTAGTTATGGCAGCACCCTAACAGGTTTATTTTAGGCATAAAAGGCTCGAAAGTAAATAAAAAAAACTCCGAATTATCGGAGTTTAATTAAACGAATTACTTTATCGCCTGAAGATATATCCCTGGTAGGTTGCTCCTCAGCAGAGCCTACTTCCGTTTTATTCTTCTCATCAAATGTAAAGCTATTTTAGTATTAACAATAAAGTGTATATTTATAACAGGATTAATAACAATAAGTGTAAAGTTATTTCAGGACGAGTCAGAAGTATCAGTAACAAGGCAGACACAGGACGGAGTCCTGCGCCAGAGGGCTTATTTGGTGAATTGGCAATGGGCAATTTTCAAGGGTGAAAGTTCGGCCATCTTACTGTTTCTAAACTGTCATGCTAATTCAGCCAGCACACTTTCAGTTATCCATTATCAGTTATCAATTATTCAGTTATCCATTTTTCAGTTTTTTTTAGAAAATCTAGTACCCCCATGTGTACCCCGAAAATAAAAATGCCTCATAAACTTTTGGTTTACAAGGCATTCTTTTTTTAAACGTACTCGGGAACGGAATTGAACCGTCACTCGCCTTACAGCGAACAGGATTTTAAGTCCTGCGTGTCTACCAGTTCCACCACCCGAGTGCAACAAAATCGGCATTGCCGACGGTAGAAAAAAAATCCCGACGAATCGGGATCAGTTTGGAGCGAAAGACCGGGCTCGAACCGGCCACCCCGACCTTGGCAAGGTCGTGCTCTACCAAATGAGCTACTTTCGCTTGAATAATAAGAACTTTTTTAATTGCGGATTGCAAAAATAGGGATTGTAACGACAATACAAAACTTTTATTTGTACTGCGGATTGTATAACGTGTTTTCAGGGATTTTTACATCCGGTTTTCCCTTGTACCGATGACTATACATGCCCATACAACTTCCCAAAATAAATGCTACCACCAAAAAAATCTGGCAAAACCAAAGAAAGCGGGATGAAGACACCCAGTTATGAGCGAAATCCTTGTGTTTATTGTCGATTACTTCGTATTCCATAATATGCTATTTGCGAGTGCAAAAATAAGTAAAGTGGCTCAAAAAAAATTATTTGTTTGTAACAATTTGCGAAAAGCTATTTTTCTTTTTTATAAAATGTTGCCAAACCACCGAACCGGCGTACTTGCCCTGCAGCTTTCCTTTTCTAGAAATTGGGAAAACTGATTTTTTTCGGTCAGCAATCACCCATTTAAAAAAACCAAGATGCGCCTGTGCAATGGAAATAAAAAACAGTCGGTCGCCTCCCAGTATCGCCCTCCAGGCTGCTATTGCATCTAGTCCGAACCGAATAGGGAGGATAAAAATGGCCTTTACAATGGGTAGATTCTTAGCCAACATGACCAAGTTATTGCGGAAATTCAGGTAGTTTTTCAGGCGGTTGCCTTTGGACAATGTTCCACCTCCCAAATGATAGACCACCGAAGCGGGCTCCACATACACTTTGTATCCGGCAAGCTGGATGCGCCAGCAAAAATCAATTTCCTCCTGGTGGGCAAAAAAATATTCATCCAGTCCACCCACCGCTTTAAAAGCAGCTGCCCTTACAAACATAGCAGCGCCACTAGCCCAAAAACAAGCCTGGGCAGTTTCATATTGGCCAAGATCCAATTCCAATTGCTCAAATACCCTGCCCCTTGCAAATGGATAACCCAATGCGTCCAACCAACCACCACAGGCACCGGCATATTCAAATTGCTGCTTATTGTTAAAATCAAGCAATTTTGGCTGACAAACAGCGATGGCGCTATCCGCTTCCATCAATTCGATTATCGGCTCTATCCACCCCGCTGTTACGGCTACATCATTATTCAGTAAAACATAGTAATCACTTTTTACCTGACCCAAAGCCGTATTATATCCTTTTGCAAAACCTTCATTAACGGGGCTGATTAATATTTCTACCTGTGGAAAATGTTGCTGCAAAAAAGCAATGGAATCGTCTGTTGACCCATTATCGGCAACGACTATACGCTTATTGGCATAGGTAGAAGCCAATACAGAAGGCAGGAAATTGCGTAAATGCTCCTTGCCGTTCCAGTTTAGTATTACAATGGATACCAACGGCGCAGCTAAGGTGATAGTCCGGTCTGTTTTTTCGATATGATTGCCTTGTAAATCCATCCTCTTTTACAATCCCGTGAAGGAATTATTGTATTTTGTACAAACATACTCCATTTCTTTTTTTCATTTCTTAATTCTTACTTTACATTTGATAAAATGTTGACTCCATTATTTAACTGGCGCACGGCGCTGGCAATGATTGCCATTGCAATAGTAACAGGCACTGTTTTCTATTCCAACTATCTATCAAAAAAAATTGCGGCCGACGAAAGGGAGAAAGTAGCGGTATGGGTTCAATCGCTCAAAACAAGGGCAGCCGTAAACGACCAAGCGGCGCTAGATCTTACCAATGCCATCACTTCACACAATACCACTATCCCCATTATAGAAACCGATGAGCAGGATAACCCTTCTGGCCAACTGCTCAACATTGATACCGCAGCGCTAAAAAAAGACAGCAATTTTCTTAGAAAAAAAGTACGGGAATTTAAAAGCCAAAACGATGCAATCATTGTTGAGGTAAACAAAGATCCGCTGATTATCAACAAATACTATTTTGGCGATTCTAAACTCCTTCGGGAAGTGAAATATTACCCTTTAATCCAACTCCTTATTGTAGCACTTTTTATTCTCATTACGCTCTTTACCATCACTACTCGCCATAAATCAACCCAAAACCAAGTATGGGCCGGAATGGCAAAGGAAACGGCTCACCAATTGGGAACACCGCTTTCCTCTCTGCAAGGATGGGTGGAATTGCTAAAAGAAATGCCCGGAAGCGAAAAGATTGCAGCAGAAATGGTAAAAGATGTTGACCGGCTAAAACTGGTGAGTGATCGCTTTGGTAAAATTGGCAGCATACCGCAACTTGAAAGCATCAACATCATTGAGCAAATAGAAAACATGGTAGCCTATATCAAAAGAAGGGCCCCTGAGCAGATTAGTTTCAGCATTAACAGCTTTGGCTTGAAAAAGATGGATGTCATGGCCAATGGACCGCTGTTTGACTGGGTAATTGAAAACTTATTAAAGAATGCGCTTGATTCCATGGAAGGAAAGGGTAGCATTCAGATTAAAATTAAAGAGGAACCCGCCGCTGTAATTATAGAAGTTGCCGATTCAGGAAAAGGAATCAGCAAACAAAATTTACGCCATATTTTCAAACCGGGCTTTACTACCAAAAAACGCGGATGGGGCCTGGGACTAAGTTTATCCAAAAGAATTATTGCGCAATATCACCAAGGGCAATTGTTTGTAAAAAATTCTGAACTGGGCAAGGGAACTACTTTTAAGATTGTTTTAAAAAAGTAGCCCCCTGTTTTGCAATTAACGGAAGTTTTTTTACTTGATAAAACTTATATAAGAGAATCTCCTTATTGATTTTTATAACCCTAAAGTTTTTACATTTGCATTCCTCATCAGCAATTGGCCTTGGCGCTTTTTGCTGATTCAACTGCGGCGATGGCGAAATTGGTAGACGCACTACCTTGAGGTGGTAGCTCCCGAAAGGGCGTGGGAGTTCGAATCTCCTTTGCCGCACAATTCAAATAAAGGCAATTCTCAAAGAATTGCCTTTATACTATTCTCCAACTAAAAAGCGTCTTATCAATAGTCTGCTTTCTTTTCTGCCAACAACACCTTTCAGCTAAAACACCCCGGCAATAACTAGCCAATTTGATTGGTTTCAATTAATCAGCTATTTAAAAAATCAATTCGATGATCCCAATCCCAAAAGGCAGGAAATAATACCATTAGACTTTGCCAAATTAACATCACCGAAATTAAAATATACAGGCTATATTTATTCACGCTTTTAAATAGTATTGCTTCCTAATCAACCAATAAAAAAAACATTTTGCTAAAAGGTATCAACCCGATTATTTCCCCCGAGCTAATGAAAGTATTAATGGAAATGGGACACGGTGATGAAATCGTTTTTGGTGACAGAAATTTCCCTGGAAACGCTACCGCCAAACTTTTGATCAGATATGACGGCTGTTCTTCCATACCCTTTCTGCTGGATGCAATTTTGCCTTTATTTCCATTAGACTATGCCGCGGAATTTTCTTGCATTCTGATGCACCCTGCTATCAAACAAAAACAAGCCCCTAGTATTTGGAAAACAATCACTGACCTGATAAAAAAATATCCTGAAGGTGAAAAAGATGAATTGATTTTGGAAAGACCCGCATTCATTGAACGTGCGAAAAATGCATACTGTATCATCATGACAAGTGAAGCTGGGAGGTGCGGGAATATTATTATACGAAAAGGTGTGGTTGCCGAATCAATTAATTCCAAATAATATCAAATATCTTTTTTAAAATAGTGTAGCTAATTTGGTGTAGACGCTGCAAATAATTCGCCACTTTCAATAAATTATTAAAATATACAGAATGGATAATAAAAAAAAGCTGATTACCCCCGGGTTTTTACTGACTTTTTCGTTGGTAACTTCTTTGTTTTTTCTATGGGCCCTCCCCAATACGATGAACGATATCCTGATCCCGCATTTTATGAAATCCCTTGAACTATCCCGTTTTAAAGCAGGATTAATTCAATCCGCTTTTAAGCTAGGGTATTTTGTTTTTGCACTGCCTGCCGGGTTAATGATGCAGCGCTTTGGTTATAAATACGGACTTGTTACTGGATTAATTTTATTTGCAATGGGTTGTTTTTTGTTTTGGCCGGCTGCTATTGCCGGAAAATATAGTTTCTTTTTAGGCGCCTTGTTTGTAATTGCAAGCGGGCTTGCATTTCTTGAACTGGGGGCCAACTCATTGGTGGTTAGCATGGGCGATCCTGCAACATCAGAACGCAGATTGAATCTTGCTCAAGCCTTCAATCCAATCGGTGCAATGACGGGTGTTGCCATAGGAACGATTTTTATTTTTGGAGATAATGATTTAACTCCAGTTCAAATAGAGTCAATGAAATCCGCAGGCACTTTCAAGGCCTACCTTACCGAAGAGACCATGCGGGTTGGCCCACCTTATATCATACTGGGTATAGTGGTGTTGATCTTTGCATTTTTTATTTCAAGGGCAAAATTTCCTGAACAAGAAATTAAGGAAACCGTAGTAAAGAAAGGCAGTTTCAAAGAATTAAGAAAATACCCACATTGGTATAAAGGGATAATGGCTCAGTTCTTTTATCTAGGAGCGCAACTGGGAACTTGGAGTTTTTTCATACAATATGTAAAAGAAAACGGAGGCTTATCTTCAAAATTTGCCGGCGCTTTTCTCGTTGGAAAATTAGCGGCATTTATGTTAGGTCGTTTCTCTTCCACCCTATTTATGAAATACATTCGGCCGGCAAAATTAATGGGTATTTATGCATTCATTAATATTTGCCTTGTCGCTATCGGCATCTTTTTTCCAGGATGGATTGGAATCTGGGCGATTTTTTGCACTAGCTTCTTTATGTCGGTAATGTATCCCACTATTTTCGCCTCCGCTGTCAAAGGCCTTGGCCCCAATGCAAAACTAGGCGCTTCATTTTTGGTAATGAGCCTTATTGGTGGTGCAGTATTAACTCCCTTTATGGGATTGATCGCAGACAAAGCGAATGCCATTGCTCCTGCCATGGCCA
>JBIIVV010000359.1:0-2690 GCA_044339235.1 Ferruginibacter sp. | reverse complement strand
CATTATAAATTACTACTTGTAAAAGTCATGATACTGCGCAACAACAGCTCCGCATTGAATGATCAAAAAGCATTATTTCATGATCACAAAAATTAATACTGTTTTACTCCTATTATTACTTTCATTTCAAAAAGGCGCTTCACAAAATGTATTGGATTTTCAGGAAAAATTTAAGCTCAATATCAGCAAAGCAAGCTCCAAAATAAAAATAGATGGGCTATTGGATGAATCGACATGGGAGTCTGCTGGGCAGACAAGTGATTTTTGGAAAAAATGGCCAAATGATGAGGGAAGACCCGTGCGACAGACCTACGTGAAGATGAGCTATGACGACCAATTTCTATATATAGGAATAAAAGCCATTGACACCAACTATTATGTAGTACAATCATTGAAAAGAGATCAGGGGTTTTTTATGAGTGATGCAGTAACCATTGCCATTGACCCGGTAAATCAACGGACCAATGGATTTTTATTTAGCATCACCCCTTACAATGTTCAATCTGAAGACCTAGTTGCAAGTGGACAAAGCAATGGAGAATTGAGTTTTAGCTGGGATAATAAATGGATTTCAGCAACTACTAGGCATCCAAACTATTGGATTGCAGAAATCGCCATTCCATTCAAGACCCTTCGTTTTAAAGAAGGAAAAACAAAATGGGGAATCAATTTCTTAAGAACCGATGTTAAAAATAATGAATTCTCTAGTTGGACCAAGATGCCCACCAATTTTCCGTTTTATGATTTCGGCTATGCTGGTTCACTTAATTGGAATACGCCACCACCGGCCCCTGGTACCAACATATCTACAATACCCTATGTATCTAGTTTCCAATCTTCTGATAAAGAAGCCAATGCTCCATGGACTGGAAAATTAAATGGTGGCTTCGATTCAAAAATTGCCCTTACCTCCTCTTTAAACTTGGACCTTACTGTTAATCCTGATTTTTCACAGGTGGAGGCTGATGAGCAGGTTACCAATCTAACTAGATTCGACATCTTTTTTCCAGAAAAAAGAACTTTCTTTCTAGAAAATGATGACTTGTTTTCAAATTTTGGCATTCCGCCTATCCGGCCATTTTACTCTAGAACAATTGGGCTTGACAAAAACGGAAATAAAATACCGATTGCAGCTGGAGTTCGCATTAGTGGAAATATTAGCAAAAAAACTAGAGTCGGTTTAATGAATATGCAAACGCTTGCCAAAAATGATGCGGCGGCACAAAATTACACAGCCATTACTTTTAATGAACAGGTGCAAGCTCGGTCTTCCATAAAGGGATATTTTTTAAACCGACAGGGTTTGGAAGATAAATACCATCGATTTGCAGACCCTTTAGATAGGTTTGGCAGAAACGCAGGAATCGAATACAATTTCTTGGATAATTCCGGCAAATGGAATGCTTGGACCGGACATCATTTATCTTTTAAAGACGGGATTAAGACACCTGGATATTATACCAATACGGGTGGTGGATACTTTTCAAAAGAATGGAATTTTATTGTTGACTATACACAAATTACCGATAAGTATTATGCCGACATGGGCTTCGTCAGCCGTATCGACAATTATGATGCCCTACTGGGTACGGTAAATAGAATTGGATATAAGCAAGTTTACAATCAAATCAGGCATACATTTTATCCAAAAAAAGGAAGGGTTACTCAGATCAAACTTGGGTTAGGCAATATTATTTTTTTAAATCCCAACCATTCTTTTAATCAAAGTATCCATGATTTAACCCTTGAATTTTCGTTCAAAAACACTTCAAGTCTGATGCTAGGGTCTTCCTTTGATGCAAACAATCTTCTCTTTAATACCTCCTTTACAGATAAGTTGCCAATTCCACCAGGGAAATATAGGGCAGGCACAGCTTCTATTACCTATGGCTCTGATATCAAAAAGAAAATATCTTATTCTATATTATTAAATGGAGGAAATTTTTTCAACGGTACTATCCTTCAATACGATGTAATAACCAAATACAGGATTCAGCCTTGGGGTAATTTTGGCTTTAGTTTTCAGCAAGCCAGATTAGCATTTCCGGAAAAATACGGCTCCAGCAATCTTTTACTAATTGCTCCAAGAATTGAAATTAATTTCTCCAACAACTTATCCTGGTCCACTTTTTTACAATATAATAATCAGCGCAATAATTTTAATATCAATAGCAAGATTCAATGGCGTTATAAACCCATGAGTGACATCTTCCTAGTATATAGTGACAATTATTTTACAGACCCTGTTATGAAGAATAAAAATAGGGCCTTGGTCTTTAAAATGAATTACTGGCTCAATCTATAAATGAAAATGTAAGGACAATTCGTTAGGTCATCCACCTATTGAAATCTAATTTAGTTAGGGCATAAAAACTACTCGGGTAATTTATTGTTACAAGCATACATTAGCCCAATAAGGCAAAGATCACCATAAAGAGTTTGACTTATTTTAATTTTTAACATATTTCAGTTGCTGAGAGAGTTAGTTTTTAGCTAATTTTATAACTAGCATATGCTCATATAGCAGATTATGAAGAAGTTTTTACTATCCCTTATTTTTTCATTGTTACTCATACCTGCTTTTTCAGCGCATATTAAAGGGGGGTTTTTTACTTACGAGTACCTTGGAGCTGGCGTATCTAACCCAACTTACCTGCGTTACAAGATTACACTAACCGTTTATATGAGTT
>JBIIVV010000358.1:0-2695 GCA_044339235.1 Ferruginibacter sp. | reverse complement strand
TTTCTTTTTTCCCCTTAAAGTACCGCATCAGTTTTAAATGGCTTTTAAAACTCCAACCAAAAACCAATAAGGCATCTGGTGACCAACATTCAATCTCTTTTATTAAAGAGGGATTATCAATGCCATTAAAATGATTTGAGCCGGGTCTGCTGGAAACATTTTGAACAAATGTATAATCGTATCCATCCAATAATGGGATATCCCAATCAATGACTTTTCCGAAACCCGGATCATATTTATCTTTCAACACAGTTTCGCCCCAGGTATAAAATACTTTGGAACAAATCTTATTCCTGTGTTTCAAATATTGAAAAACAGGGGCATTGTATTGAATGGGATGGGTGGTGATGATGGCGAGGCGTTTCAGGCTACTTTATTTAACAGGTTAGCTAATTTTCTGGTTACTTCTTTAGCCGAATATTGACTGAATGAATTCTGATCCACATTTGCAGGAACATAGGTTAAAGAATAGGAAATAAATTCATCAAACAATGGGCAAAAATTAATAAAAATATCACTAACGCCTTCTTCTCCTTTAAAGTCTAGCACGCTACCTGAATTTGAATTACGAATAATATTTACAGCAGTACAATGTGAATGTAAGACAGTCAATAATGGTTTTTTAGATAGTACAGCCTGATAGATTTTAGAAGGCGTATAATGTGGCTCAGTACTACCTAATATAAAAACACCATCTGCCTGCTGTAAATGAATTAGTACATCTAGATAAGGTATCCTTTGGGGATACTCGAAAACAACCGATTGCCAAAGTCCATATTTTTCAGCAAGAGGCTTTATATTGAAGCCATTGGGATCCTGTGTTGATTTTCCAGTTCCAATGAAATGAAATTCAACCTTGTTGAAAATTTCGGGATTCAATTGTATACTATTAAAAATAACTTCCAATGGAGCATATGCCTTAGGGAGCATTGCACCAGCATACACCAATTGTATTTTGTTAGAATTCTTACAAAATAGATATGGTTGAATATTCAGTTGTAATAACAGATCATGATCTTCCTGCTCCCCACCATAAGGCATGGCACCATATTGAGCCTGTAACTTTAAATGGGGATTACGATCCAACACGGGTTCATAATATCCAGCTGCAACACCCGTAATCAGCGAAGCCTTTTTAACTGCAATGGGCTCCAGCAATTGGGCGATCTTGGTACTAAACCAATGGCGGGAAAATAACCGGTCAGTACCTGGAAATTGATGCACCCATGGATCAATATAATCAATACCGTATTGTATACCGGTTGAATGATGCAACCAGCGACCCAACAAAGCACAGTAAAATGAAGGAATGGGGATATATAAAAAATCAACCTTCTCTGATTGAATAATTTGCTTAGCTTTTTTGTACAGTTGATAAAAAGCCCGTAACCCTATATCGCCAATCATCCTTGGCCGGGTAACCGGGAATGCTTTTACTTTTTCAATCCGTAAACCCGGGGGCAATAATTTTACCAAATTAAAATCTAGCGGTTCTTCATAATATGGCTCCTCCACCGTTAGAATAATGGGCTCCCAACCAAAGCATGGCAGGTGTTGTGCGAAAAGCCTGGGGCGATGCACTCCTGCTAGATTGGAGGGTGGAAAATGAGGATATAAGATTAGGATTTTTTTCACTTAAACAGAAGCGATATAATGACAAATTTCTGGTGTTCCTTTATCTGGAGTTAACCCCGTTTCAAACACTATGATTTTAGAGTAATAATTTTTCAATATTTCCATACATCGCTTTCCTATTTCAGGCGAATGAATTTCTATCATTAAATAAGGCCGTTTACTTTTTAGCAATTCAACAGCACCTTTTAAAACAAATTCTTCAGAACCTTCTACATCAATTTTTATAAAGTCAGGTTCAGGAATTCCGTTCTTAACCATTTCGTCTAGGGTAATACACTGCACAGCTAATTGATTAAGCTCCTGCTCCTCTTGCTGAAAAGTACTTATCTCCAGTTTACCCATTGTATCATCGGGCATTAATTTAAAAATAGATTTTCCACAAGTATCTGAAACGGCCATTTTTTTTAAACGAATGGGCAGGAAAGCATTTAACTCAATCAAATTTTCAATTATAGTTGCATTGACAGGCATTGGCTCAAATACAAATACTTCAGAAGCACCCTTTAATGCCATCACACCAGCATAATAACCTTTGTATGCTCCAATATCATAGCATACCCAACCTGGCATTATGGCATTTTTTAAAGCTTCTGCAAAGTCAATTTCCCAGGTTCCGATCCACATTAACTTATCCTGGGGCATCTGTACCGGAAATACAAGCCCTTTTGCAGGCCCCGCAGAAATGGTAGCTACAAATCTTTGGTCATTGACCAATTGAACCATCAGAAAAGATTGAATCTGTTTTAGGCCAGGGATATTTTTTATTTTTGTCCGCCAGTAAAATGGAATGCAATCAACTGCTTTTATTACTATTTCTTTTGTGCTCATAAATACTGTTCTATTAAATTATTTAGTTTTATCTCCTGAGCTTCCCACGAAAATATCGATTCGAATTTTTCCTTTTGCTGCCGGATATTTATACCCTCTTTTTGGCTCAACTGAAGAATATCTGTAGCTAATGTCTCAGGATTGTTGATGTCCACAATAGATAATGCATTGGGAAATAACTCAGCTACCTCACGCTGGCCTTTAGTATCAGATGCCAGTACTATTAATCCTG
>JBIIVV010000357.1:0-2696 GCA_044339235.1 Ferruginibacter sp. | reverse complement strand
TGAGTCACTGCAAGTATCGATTTTAATTTATAACGTAACAGGAATGCTAGTGCAAAAAATTCAAAAAAACATACCCAATGCAGAAAGGAAAATCAATGAGATAAGTTGGGAGATGCCATTTTTAAATGGAGGTGTATTCAACAGAGGTATCTATTTTTATCAAATTACGGTCACAAATTCAATGGGACAGGTAGCTACGGCAGCACAAAAAATGCTATTTCAATAACTTATTAAATTTAAATTACTGGCAAATGGCAGCGTTGCAAACTGGGCGACTACTGATATCCATCCTACTGCCGTGAAAATATTCGACAAGTTATAGGTATCAAAAATGATTTTCATCAGATTTTGAAAGATGATAGAATAACCAAGAATTGTTATTAATTTTATTCTGTTCCAGAGAAGCTGCATTTTTGACTTCAAAAAGAATGATCCATACACAATGAAAATATTGCATACCGCCGATTGGCATTTAGGAAAAAAACTCGATCAGTTTTCTCGACTTGAGGAACAAAGAGAAGTGATGGAGGAGATATGTGAAATCGCGGATTTGCAAAAAGTGGATATAGTGATCATTGCAGGCGATCTATTCGACACTTTCAATCCACCTGCCGAAGCGCAAGACTTATTTTTCAAAACCGTACATCGTTTATCCAACAATGGAGCAAGGGCGGTGATTGCCATTGCGGGCAATCACGATATGCCCGAGCGAATAGAAGCGCCCCATCCTTTAGCAGAAGCCAATGCAATCATGCTCTGCGGTTTACCTGACACATTGATTCAACCTTTTACTACCGAGGCCGGAGTAAAAATATTGCAATCCGAACCCGGCTTTGTAGAAATACAACCCCTAAATAGTGAAGCGTCGCTCCGACTACTATTTACTCCTTATGCAAACGAGCTCCGATTAAAAACTTATTTGGGAGGCGAAGACAGTGAGGAAAATCTTCGGAATTTATTACAGCAACGTTGGACTGCATTAGCAGATAAGTATTGTGATGAGAAGGGCGTTAACCTGCTGATGGCTCATTTGTATTTTATGAAAAAAGAGGGTACAGTAGAAGAAGAGCCGGAAGGAGAAAAATCCATTTTGCATGTAGGTGGGGCACAAGCAATATTTTCTGAAAACATACCTCCACAAATTCAATATGTAGCACTGGGACATTTGCATAGGCAGCATTGCATTGATGAAAAACCCTGTCCAATTGTTTACAGTTCTTCGCCCTTATGCTACAGTTTTGCAGAGGCCGGTCAAATAAAACAAGTCGTTATCATTGAGGTTGAACCAGGCCAAAAAGCAAATTACCAACCAATCAGCCTAACAAAAGGAAGGCCACTAACCAGGCAGGAGTTTGGTTCGGTAGAAGAAGCGGTAGCATGGCTGGTTGCTAATCCGGAACAGTATGTTGAGATCACCATAAGAACAGAAACATTTTTGGATGGTACCGCTCGAAAACAATTGGCAGATGTACATTCCTTCATTGTAGATGTGATACCAAAATTAATTACAAAAGAAGGCGCAATTGCTACTACAGATCCATTTCAAATAGATGACACCAGAGATTTAAATGCGCTATTTATAGAATATTTTAAATACAAAAATGGCCCTGAAGAACCTTCAGAAAATATTGTAAGTCTATTTAGAGAAGTAATCAGTCAACATACAGAACTATGATTCCCATTACCTTAAAAATAAAGGGGCTTTACTCCTATGTAGAAGAACAGGTAATCGATTTTAAGCGATTAACAGAAGCGGGGCTATTTGGAATTTTTGGCGAAGTTGGTAGCGGAAAATCAACCATTCTAGAAGCCATTGCCTTATCGCTCTATGCAAAATCAGAAAGGCTGAATGTATCGGGTGACGACCGTTATTATAATATGTTGAACCTGAAAATAAATGAAGCGATTATTGAATTTCAGTTTTCAGCCGGTATTCAAAATCATATTTTCCAGTCAACCCTGCGCCTTGTCCGAAACAAAAAGAATTTTGATGAGGTTAACTTAAAGAGTCACACATTTCATCGGATCGTGAATGGAGCAGCGCCTGAACCGGTCGATCCGGAAATCGTGCTCGAAGCCGTAGGCATTAGCTACGAAAATTTTAAGCGTACCATCATCATACCGCAAGGACAATTTAAAGAGTTTTTGGACCTTAGCTCCACAGAAAGAACCCGGATGCTCAAAGAATTATTTGGATTGCAGCGCTTCGAACTCTCTCCCAAACTTGCATTGATAGATGGAGAAAACAAGGCCGCTTTGCAAAGAACAGAAGGTGAACTCAAGGCTTATGTAAATATCAGCGCCGAATCAATCGAGTTAATTCAAACGGAATGGCAACAGCGTAAGGGGGAAGCTGAAAGACTGCAAAAAGAAAAAAACGCTTTGGAAATTACTGTGTTGAATTTACAGAAATTGAAAAAAAATATTGAGGACCTAACCAACAAAGCGAAGATTCTTGAACAAAAGCTATCACAGGAAACCATTGATTTAAAACAGGAAAAAGAGTTGGCAGAATATGAAGCTTTGATGGGTATTTTTCAGCAACCCTATCTAGATCTTCGCAAATACAAAGATGCCATTGAGGAAGCTGAAAAGCAAATAGAAGAAGGCATTGAAAGAAATGCTGCTATTGAAAAAGAATTGATAGAAGTAAACAAACAACTTCATGAATTAACAAACAAGGCAAACCAAGCCGA
>JBIIVV010000356.1:0-2704 GCA_044339235.1 Ferruginibacter sp. | reverse complement strand
ATGCAACTTACCATTGAGTTGCCTGAAAAAATATGGGTCAACGATTTACAAAATTTAAAAATTCGCTCTAGTAATTACAATGGCATTTTTGAAAAGGCAACTGTGCATCTAACCCTATATCCACTCCTGGTACCTGACAAAATTTTCAGGCAGCGATACTGGACAATGCCAGACCAATTTGTATTAAGTAAGGAAGCGTATACTTCCTATTTCCCATTTGATGCGTATCAAGATGAAGACCAAATCATTAAATGGCCCAAGGGAGAAGCAATAATCAATCAAGATGCCATTACGGATAGCAGTGGAGAATGGAACTTGGGCAATACCAAACTAATTGCCGGTTGGTATACAATAGTAGCCAATGCCAAAGATAAATTTGGAGATTCCGTTGTAGCAGAAAAATTTATATTAATACAAAACGAGGCATTCGACAAAATGAGCAAAGAAAAAAATAGCGCTTTGTCGGTTAATGTGCAAAATAAAGAGGTGGCTCCCGGACAGCATATTAAATATGAAATCAAAACAGGGTTTTCAAAAATATGGATGATACAAACCTTGAGTAGGATGGACCACACGAATAGCATGTCCTATCCAATCGTTCTTGCTGATCAGCCTTATCAAAATGACATCATTGCAAATGAAACAGACCGCGGGGGCATTGCATTGAATTATATTTTTGTTCAACACAACAGGGTATATGCGGGAACTGAAAACTTTTTAGTGCCCTGGAAAAATAAAGATCTGCAAATTAAATATCAAACTATCCGGAATAAATTATTGCCGGGTAGTAAAGAAAATTGGACTGCAACCATCACTGGCAATCAAGGAGAAAAAATAGCTGCAGAGGCCCTTGTAAGCATGTACGATGCCAGCCTAGATCAATTTAAAAAACATTCCTGGAGCCCATTGGATATATGGCCCACATTGAGCAATATTACAGAATGGAATGGAAATGGATTTAGTGCTATTCAATTTGAAATATTGAATAAAAAAGAAGTTTCCTTGCTAAGTCCGATCCCAAAATCATATGACCGACTACTCCCCGATTATTTATCTCATTCACAGATGTCGATAACTGGAATTCAAATCAGGGGCTTATCTGCCATTTCCGAAAAAAAAGTTGGTGCCCTGCAATTGCCTAACAATGATGCCGGCACAGAAAAAAAACAACTACTCCCAGTCGATCAATTGATTGAGGTCCGTAAAAATTTTAATGAAACTGCTTTCTTTTTCCCCCATCTTTTAACCGACAGTAGCGGAAATATCAGTTTTCATTTCACTTTACCCCAATCCCTTACCCAATGGAAACTAATGACAGTTGCTCATACCAAAGACCTTTCCAGTGGCTATATAGAAAAAAATATACTTGCGCAAAAACCGCTAATGGTTCAAGCCAATTCACCGCGATTCATGCGAGAAGGCGACCGGATGGAGTTCAGTGCAAAAATTAGTAATCTCAGTGACCATGAATTAACCGGAACCACTCAATTGTCATTATTGAATGCTGCCACCCAGCAATCGGTAGATGGCTGGTTTAAAAACATTTTTCCTACACAATACTTTACGGTTGCTGCGGGACAAAGCACGGCAATAAAATTTCCAATAGAGGTTCCATTCAATTTTAATGCCGCCCTGATTTACCGAATAACCGCTACCACCCATCCGCTCATTCCAATCCAACATCCGACAAGCTACACAGATACATTCAACCATTCAAAAAATAGCCTGAAGGAAGATGCTAAATTTACAGAAAGCCAAGAGGTTGCTTTCTCTGATGGTGAAGAATCAATCATCCCTATCTTGACCAATCGCATTTTAGTTACAGAAACTTTTCCGCTCAATATTCGCAATGCCGCAAAAAAGAATTTTACATTTAAAAAACTGCTACAAAGCGGCGAAAGCGCTACCATTCAACACCAGGCTTTGACCGTTGAGTTTAGTTCCAACCCTTCCTGGTATGCAGTGCAAGCATTGCCTTATTTAATGGAGTCGAAATTTGAATGTGCAGAACAAATTTTCAATCGGTATTATGGAAATACACTGGCAAAAAATATCACCCGAAGCATTCCAGCTATTAAAGCAATATTTTCGAAATGGTATAATGATACTGCTACCGCCAATACATTGAATGGGGCATTGCTATCCAACCTTCAAAAAAATGAGGAACTCAAATCTGCATTGCTGCAGGAAACTCCTTGGGTAATGGATGCGCAAAATGAGCATGCGCAAAAGAAAAATATCGCGTTACTATTTGACAGTATAAGAATGGCCAGCGAAACAGAAAAAGCAATTCAACAACTCACAGCAATGCAAAATCCAAATGGAGCCTTTGCTTGGTTTAAGGGTGGCCCTGAAGACCACTATATGACCCAATACATTTTAGCTGGCATAGGGCAGCTTCGAAAATTAGCTACCTTAACAAATAATGAATATCAAAAGATTAAAATAATTGTGGATAAAGCGATCCCTTATCTCGATCAGCAGATGCAAGCAGATTATACCAAGTTGGCAAAAAATAAATTAGCCCTTTCAAAAAACAACCTAGGGCATTCCGTAATTTATTACCTGTACCTGCGCAGTTTTTTTCAAGATTACACCATAGCTGATGCTTTTCAAAAAGCGCATAGCTATTTCCGTGAACAAGCAAAAAAATATTGGCTAAGTAATGGTAAATACATGCAAGCGATGATTGCTTTGGCATTAC
>JBIIVV010000355.1:0-2710 GCA_044339235.1 Ferruginibacter sp. | reverse complement strand
ATAAAGTTGGTTCCAGCGGTAGGATCCATTTCTATTTTTAAAAACTTGGGGGTGAGTTTCCAGTTAATAGCTGCATAGTTTCCTATCGTACTGATAGCGCCCGTATCTCCAATAACTACCGTAAATAACCCTTGTGCATTCGTTATTGCCCTGCGGGTTTCGCTATACTCACTCGTTCCGGTGGAACTTCCCTGAACGATGCTGAGCCTTAAACTGATTGGCTGTGAAGCAAGTATTGCGTTAGTAGCGGACCTGGCAACCCCCTGAAAATTCAGTCCATTTTGGGCATTGACATTCTGTATGAACATTGCAGCAATGAGTAGGAAAAGGAATGGTATTTTTTGCATGGCTGTTGATTAATAGCTATTGTTATTTTTAATTATTTTGTAAATCGCTGATTTTGCAACACTGTTTGGGGGCTTAAAATATACCTGTATATAATACACCCCCGCCGGATAATGTTGCAGGTAGAACTCCTTTTCATAATTACCGGAAACCGTACCGACTTCATTCGTATATAAGATGGCAGCTTTTGAATCGGTGATCATAAATGTAATCGTACCAGCCTGGTTGAAAAGTGTCTTAATATGAATTCGGTTGGAAGTGGGATTTGGGCCAATAGATAACTGATTGCCAAAACCAGCAGGCCCCAATTCAATGGGGCCTGTCACCAAATTATTGAGCGGTTGCAAAACACCCGTGTTAAGAATATACCCCCCTGAGCTGAAGAAGCCAATGGAAGCTGATTCCCCGATACTGAACTCCAGGAAGTTGGAGAAATTGCCGACACTATTGCCTCCGGTATTGAGAATCAGGGGTTGTACCGACTGACTTTTAGTAGCAGTGCTCAATAGGAAGAAAAGCACACATAATGTTAATTTGCAATACATCATCAGGTCAAATAAATATGGAGTGATTGCCTTTTTTTGTATCTGCTAATCACTCAACAAATAAAACCATTTATTCACTTTTATCGGAAATAGAATAGGGGTATCAATTTCAGTATTCAGATTTCTGAAACAAATTGTGGTGTATTTTCTGTAATTTAATAATTAAGCGCTTCTTTTTTGAAGGTACTCGGAAGGGGTGCAGTCTTTAAATTTTCTAAAGGCGGCAATAAAAGTTGTCTGGCTTTTGAAACCAGCTTCACTGGAAAGCGTATTCAAAGTATATTCAGTAAGATATCCAGCATCTAGTTTTTTTATAATATACTGTATTCGATATTCGTTAACAAATTCATTGAATCTTTTTTGAAAATGTTGATTGATAATAAAGGACAGCTCTTTGGCGGGTATTCCAGTTCCTACTGCCACATCACTGATGTTTAAGCCCTTTTTTAAAAAAGGCTGTTTTTCGATGAAATATTGATCTAGGGCATTTATTTCTTTAGAATAATCTTCCACGATAAAAGCTAGTTTATCTGTTTGGTTATACAGTAAACTTGAATCTATTTCTTTGTACTTTATAAATGGGAAACCTGACAAAATAGATTGGTGCGTTAATAAGTAGGTACTGATTACAAAAAAGGTGGATGAAAATAGAAAATCAGGTATCCGCTGCATCCATCCATTTGCAAAAATGGCGTTGTCAAGGATTGCCAAGAGCGACAATGTAATTAGTGCTATCAAAAACAGTGTAGAGGTCCAGGTAAAAATTTTTAGCCATTGGAAAACATTTTTAATCTGGGTTTGTATGGTACTATTTGCATTTTCTTTTTTAAAATTTATAATTAGCTGCCATTGAAAAGTCAGGTATACCAGACTTTGTAAAATCCTGAAAAAATAAAATACCGATTCTGGAACGATACCCGTTTGATATTTATAAGAAAGCGTAATGTCTTTCATTATGGCTTTTACAATAACTGTTTTTTCTGAAATGGGCAACAGGTAAAAAGGGGCATAATTTATAAGAAATAATAGGAACGGTAAAAAATGCCAGGCTTCTATCGCACTAAACTTTTTTTCATTATACAGTATCGATCGAACATATAAATAAGTGAGCGGCGGAAGTATAAAATTTACAGGGGCTGTTATTTTAAATAAATAGGGTACATTGATAATCCACCCATAATGGATCGATATGTATATGATGAGACACCAAATTTGTAGAATAAAGAACGCAGCTAATAAGTAATTCGCATACGATCGCAAAGCATTTTCACTGAATAACAATAAGTAGATGGTTACCAGTGCACAAAATATACTTCCTACATACAATAGCTCAAACATAAAAATAAAACCTTTTAAAAAGATAAATTACTTATTTTAATTGTAAAGGCGAATGTAATTTTCAAAAAATGGCAGCTGGAAAAAAGCTTTAATTTTTCCAACTCTCTTTTATCATCGTACCTCTTACCGGGTCATTGTCAACTTTTAAAAATACGTCCATTTCCTGTTGCAATTCTTCTACATGCGAAATTAGGCCCACCACCCTGTTTTCATGTCTCAACGATTGTAAAGTTGCTAATACGATTTGCAGGTTCTCCTTATCCAGACTGCCAAAGCCTTCGTCTAAAAAAAAGAAATGTTGGTCAATACCCGCATTTCGTTGAATGCTTTCAGAGAGCGCCAAGGCCAGGCAAAGCGCGGCCTGAAAAGTTTGTCCACCTGATAGCGATTTGAGTAATCTTGTTTTACCACCATTGAGGTAATCGCGCACCATAAAATCACCTTTCTCCGACAGCTCCATTCCAAATTTTTGTCGCACCATT
>JBIIVV010000121.1:0-9622 GCA_044339235.1 Ferruginibacter sp. | reverse complement strand
AAAATCAACAAGTTATGACTTTTATGATTTTCAAAAATCCAAATCGTTTCCAAGCTAAAAACCCAGCAAACTCAATATCGACAATACTTTCAAAGAACTAATACTTTCAACAACGCAACGCTAATGAAAATACAACTAACATGAAAAAACTATTATTTTTAATTGCATTATTCACAACAACTATACTATCAGCACAAACCAGCGGTTATTGGGCAATGGAATTTAAAGCTAAAATAAACGCGGAAAATAATATTTCCGAAGCATTTGATAAAGTATTTAAAGATATTAAATTAAACAAAGGAGCAATTGTTCTAGAAGAATTATCTACCGGGTCTCAAGGAATGACGCATAGAATTGTTTGGTCCTTCACACTTGGAATTGATATGATGGAAAAAGATGCTATTAGTCCTGACAGGTGGGACGCGTTTACATCTAAACTAACTAATTATGTTGAGGTGTGGGGACCTACTTATTCAGGAAGAAGCCTTAGCTTTCAAATGGGTGATCATATAAAAAATCCGACAGTTCATATTTGGGATATCAAAGTAAAAGAACCTACTAAATTCAAGGCAGCTCATGACATTTTAGCAAAAGAATTAAAAGACGACTTCATTGGAAGAGATGTAGGTTTTGGCACTTATGATATTGGCCGACCAAATGGAGCTACACATTGGATTTATTTGAGTGGGAAAGATGGAGAAGATCATTTAAAACTCTATGAGAAATTCGAAAAAAGCGCTGAATTTGCAAAGTACGTTCAAAATAGAGGAGAAGTTATAGATGTAAAAGATTTTGAGCTGAAATATTTAAAGTTGAAAAATTAATATTTAATTTAAAAAAACATGAAAAAAATATCCCTATTTATCATCATTTTGATTGCTGCATTTTCCAGTCTTAAAGCGCAATCAATCTTTACTGCTTATTCATTTAATGTAGAACCAAAAGACGAACAAACAGTTTTACAATTGTACAAAAATTACTTTGGCAATAAAGAAAATCTAAATAAAGGAATGACTGTTCGGTTATATCAAAATCATTTTAAAGGGAAAGACGATGCTACACATAAGGTAAGTTATTCAGGTACACCAGATGTAATGGGAGCAGCCTATGATTCAAAAAGCAATGCTGCATGGTCTCTTTTTCAATCTGAACTTTCAAAATATACCAAAGATGTAAGTGCTGATATGGGGAAAATAATTTCCTATTTTGGTGATACAAGTAATGTTAGTTATCCTGTTTCTGATATTTATTTGGCAAATATGAAAGATGAAAATCTTTATAAATCAAAATTCGATGCATTTTTTAGCAAATATGCAGCTCCCAATACTCGGATAGCTTTCGGAAGCTTTAGCACAATACGTTCGGATGGTGCTACTCATTTTATTTTAATAAGTTATAAGGACTTTACTACCAAATTTAATTATCATATACCTAACGCGATAGGTTATAAAGAATTTCAAAACTCAGTTAAAGATATAAGAACTATTACTAGTTCAAATACTCGATACCTTTTAGGAAGATGGTAATTTATTGAAAGAATTATAAACAAGATTAAAATCTAAAAAATATAAATTAAAAACCATGAAAAAATTATTATTATGTTTATTCGTATCTGCAACTATGCTTGCTTGTACAAACCAAGAAACAAAAACTGAATCAAAAACAGAAACAGCAACTGAAACAACAGGCTCAGTAACAACTACAGGACCCGATGTTGATTTAATTAAAAAATGTATTACATCATTTGCAAATGGTGATTGGGCAACTTATGCTGCATGCTATGCTGATACTGCTAAAGCATTTCATAATGTTTGGCCTTCAGCAACTGATACTTCAGTAGGTGTGAAAATACCACAACTTATTGAAGGCCATAAAAAGCAAAGATCAATGTCGGATGGTAATATTACTTTGGGAGAAACTATCTATGAAGTAGTAACTATGCCAGATGGTAATAAGTATGGTCATCTTTGGGCTAAAATGTCTTGGAAATTAAAAAATGGTGCAGTAGGAAAAACGGTTCTATTTAATTCGTACGGAATTAATAAAGACGGTAAAATTACTTTCGAATGGCCTATTTTTGACACTAAAGATGTTGTAAGGGTTGCTCAGTAATTTATAATTATAAGTTTGGTATATATTAGGGCCTTTATTTATTACAACCTACTGTGTAACAAACAGTACAAAATGCTATATAGGATCACAATACATTGCTGGCCTACTGAGTAGTTTAAAATAGCAGCTAGGTTTTAGGTAGATTCAATAAAATAGTCCAACTCTCTGTAATACAGATGGTTGGACTATTTTAATTGCTAAAATGAAGCTAATATTGAGGATGTTTGTTCATATTCTGTTGTATTAGCCTACAAAATGCTAACGGTAGAATAAGGTTAAGATGGAGTTATGAATTAAAAACATACTCACTGAACCTGTCTTTATAGAATGACTAAACTAACAGATCCGAATTAAAAACCATCCGCATCTCTATATGCTTTAATGAGTGCTAATTCGCCCTCTTTTCCTTTTCCTGCCATTCCGTGTTCCATTCCATAAATTCCTCTATAGCCCTTATCGTAAATGTGTTTGAAGATATTTTTATAAGCCATTTCTCCTGTGCCTGGTTCGTTTCTTCCCGGATTATTGCCTATTTGAAAATAGCCTATTTCATCCCAAGCACTATTGATATTATTTATCACGTTACCTTCGTTTTTTTGCATGTGATACATGTCAAACAAAATTTTACAGGAAGGACTATTCACCGCTCTACAGATTTCGAAAGTTTGGTCTGAAAATCTTAAAAACAAATTGGGAGAATCACTCAATGGTTCCATTACCATTACTAAATTATGTTTCTCAAAAATTTCAACTCCTCTTCGCATTGCTTCAATCACATTGGATGTTTGATAACCCATTGACTTTGATCGATCAAAAGAACCGGGAACAATTGTCATAAATTTTGCATTGGTCCTTTTGGCCACTTCTACCGCATCTTTGCAACTAGCAGTAAACTTATCTATCCAATCTTTTTTTCCAGTGGTTAGTCCTAATGCATCATTGGAAGCATAACTAATTACAAACACACCCATGCGCATGCCTAATTTAGCCAAAGTATCTCCAATTTTTTTTTGGTCTTGTGCAGACCTACCCATCATTCCATTGTCTTCAATTGACCTAAACCCTTGGCTATGCCCAAATTTGATTTGTTCAATAAAATCAGGCCCTGCCAAATTTCTAAAAGTGCCATCATGAAATCCATAATCACATTTGAATGGATTTGCATCTTCTGTAAGAATATTTTTTTCTAAAGGAGAAAGTTTATCGGCGAATGGGATAAAAGCACCTGCTCCTAATAAACTTTGTTTCATAAATTTTCTGCGTTCCATGATATTGAATATTTTTAAATTATTAATAAGTTTAAATATACTAATTATTTAGTAACCGATTAATAAAACAACTAGTTTCTTGACAATTTTCCACTAAAGAAAGATAAATAAGTAATACTTCAAAGAAACTGGACAGTATAGTTGTAGAGGGAAACGTTGTTAAATAGTAAGATTTTATCTTTTACAAAAATTGTCAGCTAAAATAAACTGCTTTTTGCCCACTTTATGCTGATACTAGCCTATTATATTGATCAAAAAGTATAGATAGCTTTTAAATATTAATTTATTAATAAAACTAATAACATATCTTAGTTGTTCACTTAAACCTATAACTATGAAAAAAACAATGCTCCTTGCACTATTATTAGTAACTAGTGCAGCAAATTTTGCTCAAACGAATAAAGCAGGTAAAATTTTTATTAGCGATAAAAAAACGGATATTGGCAAAGCCTATACTTTAGGTAGCGATAATGCAGTAAAAAGTGTTTTAGATGGCATTAAAGCATACAATGCGCTTGATTTAAACAAGTACATAACCTTTGGTACTAAAGAATTTTATAATGCAAAAAGTATCGCATTTCAAAAAAAATGGTTTGATTCTTTAAGCAAAGTGGAAGAGAAGCCGATGCTCGTATTCCCCCTTCGCATTGAAGGTTCAAAAGAAGACATCGTTTTCATGATAGCAGAAGAAAATAGAGAATTTAAAAATGGTTCAAAAGAAAAACTATTTGTTGTGGAAGTAAATAAACTAAACCAAGATGGCAAATTAACTGGTTTTTATCAATTTCAATCTATTCCAAAAACAAATGAATTTGGAAAAACAACTGGAGGCAGAGTATATGATTCCAATGGGGACACTTCCACCTTATCCTTCACCAATAGAGGAGAAATTGAATTAGTAGAAAAATTTAAAGCCGCTTATAATAAAAAAGATGGAAAAGCCTGCATTGAATTTTTCGCAGATTCTGTAACAATATGGGGTGATAAAGGGGGAGTGAATCGAGTTTCAAAGAATTTCTGGCTAAACTACTTTGATGATATTGAATCAACTGACTGGAAAATAGGCTCAATTTTACCTACAAAAATTACAGATACAGACCCCGTATCAGGAATAACGATTAGATCCCGTTCAAAAACCGTTTTAAAGGACGGCTCTGTAAAAGAAACTTCAGATATAATTATATTTCAGTATGATTTAAATGGAAAAATCGGATCAGCATCCTTTTGGAGTAAGCCAATTTTAAAAAAATAAATATTCCCATAAATTACAATAGATATAAAAATAATTATTACTGAAAGAAAAGATTTCATCAGGTAAATACAATAAGTAGGTAAAATACCATCAAGGCCGCTAGCAATAGCGGCCTTGATTATTGAATAAAAAAATGTTAAAAATATTAATTAAAAAAGTAAAATATGATTTTACTCAACTTTTGTTTAACCCTTTATTACTACATTAATAAAAAAATATAACGAAAAATTTCCTTTATATTAAAAATATAAAATAGTATATTTCATTACAAAATTCTATAACATGATTGACGGACGATTTCATTAATATTGCATTAAATTCTAAAAAACATGTACGAAACTAAAATAAGATCACATTGCCCTATCACAACAGGTATTGACGTAATAGGCGACAAATGGACGCTTCTCATTATTAGACATATGCTTTTTCGCCACAAACACACTTACGGAGAATTACTTAATATGAAAGAAAGAATTGCTTCGAAAGTATTAGCAGATCGCTTGAGAACTTTAGCTGCTGATGATTTGATAGAAAAAAGAAATCACCCAACCAATAAAAAAGTTTTTTTATATACCCTAACAGACAAAGGTATTAGCACGATTGAAATTATTGCAAAAATAATTAAATTTTCAACCACTCATTATCGTGACCAAATGCTGACAAAACCTGTTGATAAAACAAAACTATCTTATATCTTTACACATGCTAAATCAGAGGAAGATTTCATAAAGGATTATAAAAAAGAGTATATAAAATTCAGGAAAAACCTGCTGAATTTTTAAATAAACAACGCCTTACACCAATATAAACTATCGTTGCTAATTCATTTATCTAGAAATTGGTAGTTTTACTCAAACTCCTTGGATAACTATCCCCCTCCCCCGCTAGCCAAATTTGGACCAAAATGATATTTTTATCCCGTTTCAGCCAGCAATGATACTATTTAAAGGTTTATTTTTCTTTTGAGAACCTTTGCATTTGATTTCATTTGTATGTATATTGTTTCTACTTATTGTGATTGCTTATAAGCAGAAATCATATTATTGATAGAAATCTCCCAAATTTTCTGCTTGTAAAAAATGTCCATTTCGTAACATGTACTGATAGGTGTTTCTTGCATTTTCCTATAAATTACCAGACTAAAAAGGCGTCGAATGATCTTTACTGTTGGCAATTAGCCGATTGAAAGTTCGATTCTACAACAAAACACCTAAATGACTATGTTATTTGCTCCCGAAAATTTGAAGGCCGACTTAACCCAGTTGGAGGCATTTTTTAAATATGCCACTATTGGAATGCTTGCCACCAATAGTAAGGGGAAAATTACAGCCATTAACCCATTTGCCTTAAGCCAATTTGGCTACTATGAGTATGAACTGATTGGACAAAGCATTGAATATTTAATCCCAAAACGCTTTCATCAAAAACATATCAAACATCGCAATAATTATAATGAGAACCCAAAAAATAGGCCGATGGGATCAGATATGGAATTATTTGGCTTAAAAAAGGACGGAACTGAATTCCCAGTTCAGATTAGCTTAAGTAACTATTTCTCCGAAGGTGAACAATATATAATTGCTTTTATCGATGATAGCTCGGTCAATAAAAATGCGAAAGCTGAAATTCTAAGGCTCAACGAAGGATTGGAAGCCACGGTTGAACAACGTACAAGGGATTTGCAGGATACCCTTCAGCAACTCGAAATATCTAGGGATCAATTGGAAGCAGCCATTTCTTTTCAAAAAGCCATATTGGATAATGCAGGTGCCATGATCATTGCCACGGATGAAAAAGGAATACTAAAACTATTTAATCCAGAAGCTACTCTAAATATAGGGTATACTCAGCAAGAAGTGGTCAACAATTTTACACCAATTTTATACCACAACATTGCTGAAATAGAAACTAAGCGAACTAGTTTATTGGTTGAATTTGGAATATACATTGATGATGATTTTGGAGTTTTGGTCGAAAAAGCCAAAAGGAATATTCATGAAGAAGAGCAATACACTTTTATACGAAAAAATGGGGCTCCACTTCCTGTACTGCTAACAATCTCTGCGATAAGAGATACAATCGGTGAAATAACCGGTTTTATGTGGATTGCCATTGATATTTCAGAGCGCAAAAAAGCGGAAGAAAATCTACATGAATCCTTAAAAAAGGAAAAGGAACTGGGCGAATTGAAGTCTAGATTTGTTTCGATGGCTTCTCACGAATTTAGGACCCCGCTCAGTACTATTCTTTCTTCTGCTTACCTCATTGAAAAATATATTACCAGTTCAGATCAGCCCAAAAGAGATAAACACCTGCAGCGAATTTTTTCTTCTGTTAACATGCTCACTAATATATTAAATGAATTCCTAAGTCTGGGAAAAATTGAGGAGGGTAAAATATTGGTTAGGTTATCGCATATTAATATACAAGAACTAATGATTTCAATTGCAAGGGATATGAAAAACAACTTGAAAAACCATCAAAAAATTCGGTGTTATCATGAGGGAAATCCATTTGTTTTTCTAGATATTTCCTTATTGAAACATATTGTAATGAATCTTGTGTCAAATGCTAGTAAATTTTCATTTGAAAAAAGTTGGATAGAAATTAAAACAATCTGCTCCGATCAGCAAATATGCATTTCAGTAAAGGACTTTGGAATGGGAATTGCTGCAGATGACCAGAAGCATTTGATGGAACGCTTTTTTCGGGGTGCCAATGCTGGTAATATCCAAGGTACAGGCCTTGGTTTACATATAGTTGCTAAATATACCGAATTGATGAATGGAAGAGTAGAATGCAAAAGTGAACTTGAAAAAGGTACGGAATTTGTGATAGTATTTGACAAATATAACAGTTGATTTTGCATTTATGTAAGCCAATTGCAAAATGATAGAATAGTTAAAAATAGGAAACGGAGCTAACAGTAAAGAGCTGATTAGTAGAACTATTAATAAAAAGGGACCCATTTTTAAGCCTACAAATGAAATAATTTGAAGGGTTTGACAATAAAAAATATAAAATGAAAAAGATCTTATTGATTGAAGATAATTATGATATTCGCCACAACACAGCTGAAATCCTTGAATTATCGAACTACAAGGTATTGGTAGCCGAAAATGGCAAAATTGGAGTAGAAATGGCGATGGAATACAATCCTGATTTAATCATCTGTGATATCATGATGCCCGTGCTAGATGGCTATGGTGTATTACATGCCATTCATAAAAATGAATCAATTAAAAACACCCCCTTTATTTTTTTAACAGCAAAAACTGAACGCAGTGATTTAAGAAAGGGGATGGAATTAGGAGCAGATGATTTTGTTACAAAACCTTTTAGCGGAACTGAATTATTAAATGCAGTTGATAGCAGGCTTAACAAAATTGACCATTTGAAAAAAGAACTATCAAATGGCGCTGAGGGATTTCAGCATTTGATGAAGGTATCAGAAGATAAAAATGCATTGCAATCACTTACCGATGATCGCAATATTAATGTGTATAAGAAAAAACAGGTTGTATATACACAAGGTAATCACCCCAATAGGCTTTATTATGTTATAAAAGGTAAGGTTAAAACATTTAAAAGAAATGAAGACGGAAAAGAATTGGTAACAGAACTTTTTAGTCCTGGTGATTTTCTAGGGTATATTGCGCTTATGGAAGATTCAATCTATAAGGATACAGCAGAAGCGTTGGAAGAAACAGAATTGGCTATAATACCAAAAGAAGAGTTTGAAGAACTATTAAATAATAATAAAGAAGTCTCAAAAAAATTTATAAGTCTGCTTGCCAAAAATATTTCAGCAAAAGAAAATCAGTTGTTGGGACTAGCCTACAATTCGCTCAGAAAAAAAGTTGCTGAAGCCCTTATATTACTACAAAAAAAATACCAGCAAAACAGCAAGGATGATTTCGCAATCGATATTAGTAGAGAAAGTCTAGCGACCATTGCGGGTACTGCTACAGAATCGCTTATTCGTACACTTAGCGATTTTAGAAATGAAAAAATGATAGATATTAAGGATGGAAGTATTATTATTGTTAATCAAAAAAAGTTGCAGCACTTGCTAAACTAAGTTATTAAATAAAATACATTAAGGATTTCATTTATTAATGAAACCAAATTTTAGAACAAATTATTTGAATTAATTGTTCGGACTCATCTCATTGTTATTATTGAGTATATAATTTCTTACCAAGTCTTTTACTATAATTTGCCCATATTCATGACCCATTTTTTCTGTGCTAGATGGGTCAAAAGATTGTGTCTGTACCGAATAGACAAGTTTTTGGGTACTCATGTCGTATACGTTACTTTCCCAAAAATATTTGGTGTCGGTTACATAATATCCAGGTTCGTAGATCCGGTTGTATAATGCACTTCGATAGCCCCAAAAATGATTGTAATAGTAGCCGTATGGTGAAAAGAACATATTGCCAGGAATATATTTCCTTTCTTTTTTCTTATCTAGTAATACAATTGTGATCACAGCATCCACTCCTGTATTTTTAATTTTTCCTATAGCTGCCTCTTCATCCATTTTATCAAAGGCCTTCGGACCATATTCTGTGAGGGCCGATTCCGCTTTATACCCTCTTTGCAACAAATCATCCACTAAATGATTTTCCATATTTCGTTGTATGGATCGGTCAGATTCACGAATTAGGCCAAGTACTAAAATCTTTTTAAACTTGTAATCAGCCGTATTATCTGATTTCCAAGAATTGGTAATTTTTGAAGTGTTACATCCAACAAAAATTACCATTAGTGTCAACCCAATCCAATAGAATTGCTTCATTTGTAATTATTTTAACTATTTTTTTTAATACTATTATTTATTCTAAATTATATTAATGTAGAAGTCGATCAATATACAAATTAGCCAATATATATATGTATGATTATGATCTTCGTCAATAAGAAATAAAACTTTAATCACCTAATAGTTGTTGAACAGTATTCAATTCAATTTTCGAAAATGAAA
>JBIIVV010000120.1:0-9657 GCA_044339235.1 Ferruginibacter sp. | reverse complement strand
GAAAGCGCCATTAAATATGCGTTGCAGCTGGTTGAAATAGTCCCTATTACCCATAATCAAACTTTCTTGGTGATTGGCAGCATCACCCATGTTTTTTTGGAGGAGGGCTTGGTAAAGCAGGATGGTTATATTGATGCATACAAAGCAAAAACAATTACTTCATTGGGCGTAGATGCCTATTATTCGACCGAACCGATTGGGAGATTTGAATATGCAAAGCCCAACAAGGAGGTAAAAAAAATATTGGAAGAATAGAGGGAAGTAAAGGAGATATAAAATAATTGATTGTACTTATCGGAAAATGTATTTCAGCCCTATCGATAGCTATTTGAATCTTTACTCAAATTCGGAAAAATTTCATTTGCTTAGCGGAGGAGCGCCAAAAAACTTTCCAACAACAGGCAGCTGTTGAAATTCTTTTCTTTCTATATTGGCTACAAAGTATAGGAATGCTAACAATAAAAGGGAGGCCGTGGTAATTGAAAAATAAATATTACTACTCAATAGCCCTAGCCCTTTGTGCAGAAAAAATATCAGCGTAGTAAGAACCAAATATGAAATCAGTTTCTTTTTGGCATATGGAATGGGATACATTTTCTGTCCAAATAAATAAGAGGTTACCATCATGAAACCGTAGCAACTGAAAGTAGCCCAGGCGCTTCCGGTATAACCGAAATAAGGGATCCACCAGATATTGAGCAGTACCGTAACGATGGCTCCCGCAATGGTGATGCCTGCGCCATATAAATTTCGGTTGGTGAGTTTATACCAGATGGAAAGGTTGTAATATATTCCCAAAAAAACACTACCCATTGCCAATATAGGTACGATATGAATTCCTTCTCCGTACTCCTTAAATTTTAGGGTTAATATTTTTTCAAACACATCTAAAAAAAGGCCGATTCCTAAAAACATACAACAGCAGGCAATCACAAAAAATTTCATCACTCTTGCGTACGTTTTTTTTGCATTTTCCTCTTTTGCCTGGTTAAAGAAAAATGGCTCTGCTGCCATGCGGAACATTTGAATAAAAATAGTAATTAAAACAGCGAGCCGATAATTAGCAGCAAATATCCCCAGCTGTCTTTTGGCCTCGGCCGGGGGAAGGGTTACCACATGTTGATACACCAGGCGACTAATCATTTCATTTACCATTCCTCCCAGTCCTACAATTACCAACGGGTATGCATATTTCATTACCTCTTTCCATAATTTGCCATCAAAGCTAAATCTACAACTGCGCCATTCTTTCCATAACAATAAAAAGGTAGTTGCACTGCCCACCAAGTTTCCAATGAGGTAATATCCGATTCCGATAGAAGGGTCGTAGAAAAATAGCAGCAGGCTGTCCGGATTTTTATTTGCTATCTGAGGACATACACCAATGAAAAATACTACTACTAATACATTCACTACAATACCTGCTACTCTTACAAAAGCATATTTTCTGGGTCTTCCTTCCTGTCTGAGTTTGGCGAAAGGCAAAGTGGCAAGGGTATCTAAAAAAATAATTCCGGTGAGCCATACAAAATATTCGGGATGCGTGGGCATTAGGGTAGCAGAAGCCAATGAATGGCTAAACAACAATAAAATGGCTGAAAATAAAATGGTAGAACTTAGGATGGAAACATTCAGCGTATTGTATAGCCGATCTTTGTCCATCTGCTGTGAAAACCTGAAATAACTCGTTTCTACCCCATAGGTAAAAAGAATATTTACAAAAGGTACGATGGCATAGATCTGGGTAAGATCGGCTGTGTCAGCAGCCTGATATATAAAGCTAAGTGAAAAATTAAGTATGTAGCCGAGGAACCTGCTTCCGATAGTAGGTAATCCGTACCATAGAGTTTGTCCCGCTAATTTTTTGATTCCGCTCAATTAAAAATGTTTGTCAACAAATTTACTTGTATAATTTTTAATATCGGGTTGATTTTACCAGCAATCTTTTGAACCGTAAAATCCGACTGTTTGTAGCGGGCTTCATTTCTGCTAGGCTTACTAACTATGTGCAGTATACGTTCTTGTTTTTATGGGCTATTTTAATTGGGTTGTTCAAACCGGGTATCGTGCAAAAGTACCTGATCGGTGAGCGTTTGTAAAAATTCAACCAAATCTACTTTTTCCTGATTGGTGATGGAGAGTCTGTTTTTTAATAACGGATCAAGGGTTGGCTGACTGATGTCGATTCCTGTTTGGTAATGTGCCAGTACTTGTGAAAGTGAAAAAATTCTACCGTCATGCATGTAGGGGCCAGTGTATTGAATGTTTCTTAGGCTCGGCACTTTGAAGACTAGTGAATCGGCGGGCTTACCGGTGATGCGCATACGCCCTTGATCATTTAAAATGGGGTCGAGGGGAAGTCCGTTGTTGCGAAAAGAATTATCGGTAAACAGTGGCTCGGTATGACATGCATTGCATTTAGCTTGAAAGGTAGCGTACCCATTTTGTTCAGCAATTGTGAAACTGGCTTCGCCTTTTTTCACTTGATCGTACTTACTGTTAAAGGATTGTATGCTACCCATAAATTGCGCCAAGGCCTTTAACATTCGTTGGCTATTGATGGTTGTATCGCCAAATGCTGCTGCAAACATTCGGTGGTAGACCGTATCGATTGATAGTTTCTTTAGTACATCAGCAATATCTTCCGCCATCTCCTTGATGTTGGTAATGGGAGCAAGGGGTTGAACTTCGATATGATTAATGCCACCATCCCAGTGCATTTCCTTCATCCATGCCAGATTAAAAAGTGCGGGTGCGTTGCGAAATGTAAAACTATTATTGAATCCATGGCTAAACTGGTGATCATAGGTGGCAAATGCTGCAAACTGCTGGTGGCAGCTTGCACAGGGAAAATTGCCATCCTTACTCAAGCGGCCGTCATAAAATAATTTCTTTCCAAGTTGAAAGCCTTCTTCTGTGAGTGGGTTAGTTTTGAAAATATCGGTCGGAGGCTGGGGCCAGCCTGCAGGTATTTTGAAAGATAAATAAGTGGGATGATATCCCGAAGAAATAGTTGTAGGGTCATTTTTTTTACACGAATCTACAAGGAGGGTAATGGCCCCTAGTATAAAAAAGAGTGATATGAGAATTTTAAATTTCAATTTTTTTATTAATTATTTACAATCTCCTTTATAGAAAACATGTTACTATAGTTGTCAGAAATTTTTCTTGCCAATTCGCCAGGTGTGGTACATACAGGGAGCTCAGCAATTTTTATAGTATGGGGGTTTTGCCACCATTGGTTACAATCTGCTTCCACCGTAATTTGGCTAATTTTCCCTTGCAGGACGACTAATTTTTTCCCAGCTGGAAAAGGAAGGGTAATTGTTTTTAAAACAGCATCGACTCCTGAAAACCCTCCAATATGGTAGGCGATTTTATTAGCTACCTGATTCGATTGTGGAGATGAGCCTTCCATTTTAGCCATTACATAACCACTATTCCAGGTCCAAAACATTCCGTTAAGCGGGTCCAATGCACCTGTCTGGGCACCACTTACGTTCCTTATGCTATCTACTCCTAGCAGAAATTGGAGCCCTAAAATAGTATTCTCTTCTGCAGTAAATTCAAATGACAAGCTAGCGGGCAGACTTTGATCTACTAGATGATAACTTGCTGCTTCACTTACTGAGCTAGCGCTTGTGATTAATCGAATATTGCTAATATAATACTTGAACTGGGTGATCGCATAGGTTTCGCCAAAGGAATTGGTGAAATTGGTTCCATCAAGTAATATTGGTCTGTCACCCACCATATTGCGAAAGTTTATTTTAATACTTCCTGTTTTGGGTGAGCTTGTTTTTTTGCAGCTGCTTACTAATAAGCAGTTAAAAAAAACAAAAAGTATACAGTAAAATATTTTCATGCCTAGGTTATTTCAAGTAAAGTACAATTGATGAAATCGCTATTCGTATTTTTTTTCTAGGGTTTAATTTTCATTCGAGTTTGCTTTATTTCCCCCCATTTTTTTTTCGTTCCGATTCTTTTTTCTTTGGCAGCTTTCCCTGGTTTGGTGGGTCTCCTTTTTTTGGGGACTAGCAGGGCCTTTTTTACCAGTTGGTTCATTTTTTGGATTACTTCCAGCTTATTGGCGAGTTGTGATCTTTCGGTTTGGCTTTTCACCAGTAGAAACCCCTGTTGGGTGATTTTATTGGCTAATTTTTCATTGATAAGCCCTTTTTGGTCTTCATTAAACAGTTTAGAAGCGGTGATATTCCAGTATCCCTCTACCATTGTCTCCACTTTATTTACATTTTGCCCCCCTTTTCCTCCACTTCGGGCAGTATTAAATTTTATTTCTCCCGTAATATCCATACCCAAATTTACTTTATTTATAGAAAGGGTGGTTACTAAAGCCTTTCATTTGTTATCTTTATTTTTGTAAGCCAAATAAAAAGAGGATTTTTGTAAAAACCAATCTATAATTGATGTCAAAAGGGATTTACCATTCATTAACGGATCGAAAGCATACAGGCAAAAAATCATTTGCAGTATTGATTGACCCCGACAAGGTGAATGATCAAAGTATGGAGCAGTTGATTCAATTGTCTGTTTCTGCCAAGGTTGATTATTTTTTAGTGGGCGGGAGCTTAGTTGTTTCAAATTACTTGGATAATTGCCTTCAACTGATTAAAAGAAGTTGCGATATACCCACTATTCTATTTCCAGGAAGTCCTTCGCAGGTAAGTAAATATGCAGATGCTTTATTGTACCTATCGTTAATCAGCGGACGGAATGCAGAACTATTGATTGGTCAGCATGTGGTATCCGCGCCGATGGTAAAGAAAAGCGGATTAGAAATAATGTCTACCGGCTATATGGTGGTGGATGGCGGTGCTCCCACAACAGTTTCATATATTTCCAATGCTAGTCCTTTGCCAGCGGATAAAAATGAAATCGCTGTATGTACGGCTATGGCGGGCGAAATGCTAGGAATGAAATTGATCTATATGGATGCAGGAAGCGGAGCAAAGATTGCTATTAGCGAAAGCATGATAGAAAAAGTGGCTCAATCCATTTCGGTGCCCCTAATTGTAGGAGGAGGGATAGTGGATCCGGAGAAGGCTTACCTCAATTGTAAAGCGGGTGCAGATGTAGTAGTAGTGGGAAATGCCATTGAAAAAGACAGCTCGCTGATAAAGGAAATGGCAGCCGCAGTACATAGCGTGCCAGCTCTAGTATAATTTTTAGATTTGCCTTTTCCTGAGGGCTTTGAATTTTCTGCAGGATAAGAACTATTTTTCTTTCCCCACCCTTGTTGGCGTATCCTTTCCACTCACAATTGTTTTACTGCTGATGGCAATGGCCTTAATAATTTCGGTCATATTATTCATGTCCAAGGTTTCTATTTCATCATCCACCGTATGGTAGAATTTTTCTGTATCCATTTTTGAGGTAGAAATCGTGTGGGCAGGAACTCCTAGTGCGGCTAGTGTTGCATTGTCACTCCGGTAAAATAGATTTTGCTTAGGATACGGATCGGGTTCAAATTTGAATTTAGAATCCGTCAGGTTGGACTGGAGTATTTTCCCCATATCCGTTTTTTCGAATCCTGTAATGTAGGCGCTGCTAGCTCCCCATTTGCTTTCGGTGCCAATCATTTCTATATTAAACATTGCCATTACTTTATCGGCACTTAACTGTTGGCTGAAATAACGGCTGCCAAATCCGCCTACTTCCTCCCCGGTAAAGGCCACAAAAATGATGGTACGCTCGTTCTTTTCTTTTAGCCGGCTGAAATATTTGCTTAACATTATCACAGCCGCTGTTCCAGCAGCATCATCATTGGCTCCATTAAAAATGCTATCCTGGTCTTTATCGGGTTTGCCAATCCCTAGGTGATCATAATGTCCGCTAAAAATCACGTACTCATCGATTTTGCTTTTGCCGGGCAGCACCCCTACTATGTTTTTTAACTTTTGATCCGTAACCTCGTTACTGATGTGCAGCTGAATGGAAGCGGGATTAAGATGGGGGGTTAGAATCATCAACTTTGAAAAGGCGGATTGAAATTTAGGGCTCCCTATAAACTGTTGCATTCTTTTAAATAGCTTGGTGTGAGCGGTATCTATCAATATCAATACATTTTTTTCCTGGTCAAGTAATGGAAAAACAGTGTTAACGAAATTATCCTCTTTTTTCACCCTCACTATTTCAAAATCTGCAAACGAATTAATTATGATTTCGGCAGCTGTGGTATTGGCCAAAACATTGAAAGTATTCAATGAATCATTGTCCAGCATACCTGATATTTCCAATGGTTTCACCTTGGTCATGACGAAATCCTGGGTATAGGATTTGGCCTTGCCAAAATAGTTCAATTTATTTTTAGCAAATTCGGTTGCAATAAAATCGGCCGCCTTGTCTATCCCGGGTGTAAATGTCTTTCGACCCTGCATATCATCGGCAGAAAGTATTTTTTCAATTCTTTCCACCTCCGCAGCATTGATTATTTTATCTATCTGCTGTGAAAAAGAAAATAGACTGATAAAGCCCGCAGTAATGGTAAGGTATAGGTTCTTCATTATTTGTTTTTTATAATCAATTAATTTTTAAAGGCTCATCATTTCTTTAAATTTAACAGCCTGTCTTCGACTGACTTCTACTTTTTCACCACCTTGCAGGTCTAGTAATAAACCTCCGTTAAAGTAAGGTTCAATTTTTTCAATCATTCGTAAATTAACAATGTGTTTTCTATTGGCCCTGAAAAATGTTTTTTCATCGAGTCTTTCTTCCAACGCATTCAAGGATTTTAATATCAGCGGTTTGTTGCCGGCAAAAAACACTTTTGCATAATTACCAACGCTTTCGAATAAACGCACTTCGGAAAGTTTCACGAACCAGCATCGTTCGCCATCTTTTACAAACACCTGGTCATTTTCGGTAAGCAAACCTCTGTTAAACACCTGCTGATTCGCAAGTTCTTTTTCTTCTGCCTGTTGTAGTTTTTGTAAAGCATCTGCAAGCCTTTTTGGCTCAATGGGTTTCATCAGGTAGTCCAATGCATTCACTTCAAATGCTTTTAATGCGTATTCGTCGTAAGCAGTAGTAAAAATCACATGGGGTGCTCTGTCTAATTCCTGTAGCATGTCAAATCCAGTCTTTCCGGGCATTTGGATGTCCAAAAAAATAAGATCTGGATTCAGTGTTTCTATTTTTTCAATGCCTTCGGTAGCATTGGAAGCTTCGTCAATCACTTCAATTTCTGGGAATTCGAGCAGCAGCTTTTTTAATTCATTTCTTGCCAACCTTTCGTCGTCTATTATGATTGCTTTGTGCATAGGAAAAATTTATTGCATAATTTTTTGTAATACCGACAGCTAAAATCAGTGGAGCGGAGCAACTGGCATGGTTATTCTAGACTCCACCATTTCATTATTCATATTTTTTATTGCAAAGCTTGCCTTGCCTTGGTAAAGCAAATTTAACCTATCCTCGGTGCTTCTTAATCCAAATCCATTTTCTTTAGAAAAGTCTCCCAGTTGGCCGCTGTTTTGTACTACCAATTCATGTCGATTGTTTACAAAGTCAGAAATCACCCGAACGGTGCCTCCATTTACTTTTTTACTAATACCATGTTTGATGGCATTTTCTACCAGTGTTTGCAACATCATTGGAGGAATAGGTTGTTGTAGGGTATCTTCATTAATATCTAGTTCAATGGAGAGTCGTTCTTCAAACCGCATTTTTTCAAGCGCAAGATAATCTCTTACGATATTTAATTCCCTTTCTAGGGGAACGGTTTCCAATTTTTCGGTTTGCATACTGCTGCGTAAAATATTACTTAATTCTGTAATAGCAGTTCTTGCTCTTGAGGGGTTTTCGTCTACCAATGCCCGTATGCTGTTCAGTGCATTGAAAATAAAGTGAGGGTTAATATGTGATTTAATGGTTTTAAGTTCCAGCTCTTTTACAAGTGATTGTAGTTTTAGCGTGTCAAATTCTTGCTTTCGGGTTCTTTCTACATAATGGAAAATGTAGTACAGTAAATTCCAAATGAACAAAACGAAAAAATTGTTGAGGGCACTGCGGGTAATTTCATTGAGTAAAGAAATTTTAGGCTCTGTATGCTCACGGAGGTTGAATGTTTTTTCTAATCCGATGTCTGCACAAGCATATAGGATCGCGAATGCAATAGTAACAAGGATAAAATAAAGGACCTGTTTATTGATGGGTTTTTCCAAAAAACGGAATCCTTTTATAACCATGCGCATGATGTGTGTAAAAAAAATTCCTAGTAGTACACTGATGGCAACCAGCAGAAAAAAATGATCGATCTTACGAACCGAAAGGTTAAAATAATAAAAAGAGGAGATGGCAATATTGGTTCCCCATCCACCCAGTTGACAGACCCAATAAGTAGATATTTTCTTTTTCATTTGTGTAATAGCTATTGTTGAATGAATTCCCCGGCAACTAGAATCGGCTACATTTCCCTTATTGGCAAACTTTGTTAAACCAGTGGTGGTAATTACAAATCTACGAATTGTGATATTGAATGCGGTTTAGTTTTTATTAGTGGTGAAATGTGGTGTTAAGAGGTGTTTTGCAGCGCTATGCAAGCAAAAATGGGGTTCAGCGGTTGTATAAGTTCGGCTGCCAGACTTTTTTAAAAAAATTGCTGTTGGGCCCAATGGTAAATTGGTTATTTTTACATCATGTCAAATCCCAATTTAAATACGGATGGAGAGTCGCTGAGTTCGGTGGAAAAAGAGTTTGAAAATAATATCCGGCCCAGTGAAATGGCTGATTTTTCGGGACAGCCACAAACGATCGAAAATCTCCGAATCTTTATTAAAGCAGCTAAAATCAGGGGAGAAGCCCTCGATCATATTTTATTTCATGGACCGCCAGGATTGGGTAAAACCACTTTAAGTAGAATTGTAGCCAATGAGTTAGGGGTTAAAATAAAGGAGACGAGCGGTCCGGTAATTGAAAAGCCTGGCGACCTTGCCGGATTACTCACCAATCTGGAGGCCAACGATGTTTTATTTATTGATGAAATCCATCGCCTCAGTAATGTGGTAGAAGAATATTTGTATGCTGCAATGGAAGACTTTCGCATTGACATCATGATTGATAGCGGCCCCAATGCGAGAAGTGTGCAAATTAATTTGAATCCCTTTACACTGATTGGCGCCACCACCAGAAGCGGATTGTTAACCGCTCCCTTACTCTCTAGATTTGGAATCAAGTCTAGGTTGGAGTATTACAATGCAGCCACTTTGCAAAAAATCATTCTTCGTTCAGCCTCGATTCTGAATACTTCTATTACTACTGCGGCAGCAGATGAAATTTCCCGTCGAAGTCGCGGTACACCCCGTATCGCTAATGGCTTATTAAGAAGGGTTAGGGATTTTGCCCAGGTATTAAATGATGGCGCCATTGATATTGGTATCACACAGCATTCATTGCAGGCACTGAATGTGGATGAACACGGTTTGGATGAAATGGATAACCGTATCCTGAATGCCATCATTGATAAATTTAAGGGTGGGCCAGTGGGTATTACCACTATTGCTACCGCAGTTGGAGAGGAAGCGGGTACTTTGGAAGAAGTGTACGAGCCATTTTTGATTCAAGAAGGGTTTCTACAAAGAACTGCTAGGGGAAGGGAAGCTACCGCAAAAGCATATGCGCATTTGGGTAAAATTTATA
>JBIIVV010000006.1:0-31310 GCA_044339235.1 Ferruginibacter sp. | reverse complement strand
TTCATGATCTATTGCCACTGGCAATTGAGGAGTGCCATAAAAAAACAAAGCAAATAAGACTGCGGAAACAAGAAATATAAAGCAAGTTCTTTTCATGGTTTTATTTTTACTAAGATACAGATTTAAGGTTATTTGACTGGCATATAAATCGGGAGCTATTGTAATGGCTTGTTGGGGGGAATAAAAAAATTAGCTAAAAATAAATTGCTTACATTTTACATCCTATTAGCAAATGAACATTGTAACCTACAGCAAACAACACCAGCTCGAACTTTACTAACTGATGCTCATCAAAATAAAAAGCCGATTGCCTCAAAAAAACCAAAACCACAAGGTAAAACTGATTTAAATTAAATGATTTTATTGCACTTTAATCTATCTCCATTATTTCACCTCAAAAAAAGTCACCGTAGAACCTGCTTCACCATCAGCAGAAATACCCTGAACAACGATGGCATATTTACCCCGTAAATCTGAACTGTAAAATGCAGCCTGTGTTTTACCAGTTTCGCCAGTTATAACTTTAGGCGACCAATATAACAAATTTCTAAAATCCGGAAGGCGACTTAGACGTTGTTGCTCGGTAGCATAGTCAGTAACATAAAATTCTCTTTGAAACTTCAAGCCCTCATAATCCAAAACGATGGCATGGGGATCAATTTCAAAACCGGCCAAGTTACCTTTGTAGGGGTTAAAATTTATTACGCCATCAACTAATACTAATGGATCAGTGTTAAAAAAGACCAGTTTGATGAGCCATCATTTATAATCAAATTGAAATTAACATTGTCTTTGATAACATTTATTTAAACTTTTTTAGCCCATTAAACTTTCTGAGTCTTACAAAGTCAAATCATTCAATCAATCATTCATTTATAAAATCAAGATTATGGAAATCAAAATCAAAATTTTTGGACTTACTACAGTTTTAACTTCAGTAACGTATTTCCTGATTTACGTCATGTACAATTAATTCAAGCTCGAGCTTATTAATTGAACCTATTAATGGATTTACCACAGTAAGGGCCAACCAGCCCGAATGGCATCCAACTGAATAACTCAACCATTCGTTCAACTCTTAATACCAACCCATGCTATTTAGCGATAGGTATTTCTTGAATTAAAGTCATACAATTACCTAGGGTACAAGCTGTACTCAAAACTCACATTGGAGCTTAGATAAATTTTTTCTGAATATTCATCAGTGAATCCCCCCTTGTTTATTTAAGTAAAGCTTTTGTAAATAACCTCAACCGTTCCCACCCATCTTATTTCAAAAACTGCATTTTGATTGGTTAAAACTATTGATTTTACTATCCCCTACCAAAACTAAATCAGGATACAAATGCAATTTTTTGATTACTAAACTGTACTGATAAAATTAGCCTCCCACTAGAATTGACTAGTACCTACAAGTGATAAGCTGACAGAATATTGATTTAGCCAAATAACTAGCAAGATTATACGAAGTAACTGGAGTTATTAGTTATCAGAATAGTATTATATTTAACAAATTAATTGTCTTTTTGACGGTAAAAAAAATGGATTGCCCTTGCTTGGCCAACATTGCCAGTTTTTTTATATAAAAAAAGAAATTTGCCATTAACACATCAAAAAATATATTTCGCATTTATTAAATTCAACTTCATGAAAAAAATCACTTTTCTTTCTTTATTACTGATTAAGTTAATAACTGCAAGTTTTGCCCAATCACCCAAGGAGCCTATTTTACCTCAAGTAATTACAACTAACGGAATCCTAGAAGGTTTGGATGAATCTGGAATACGCAGTTTTAAAGGAATTCCTTTTGCAGCGCCTCCAATTGGTGATTTACGCTGGAAAGAGCCCCAGCCGGTAACAAATTGGAAGGGTGTTCGCAAGGCTAACAAGTTTGGACCGCGAGCAATGCAACGACCTATATTTGGTGATATGGGATTTCGCTCTGATGGCATTAGCGAGGATTGTCTTTACCTGAATGTATGGACGCCGGCGATTTCATCCAAAGCTAAACTACCTGTATTGGTATACTTTTTTGGAGGTGGTTTCTTGGCAGGAGATGGATCCGAATATCGATATGATGGCGAGAGCATGGCCCGCAAAGGTATAGTAGCAGTAACCGTTAATCAGCGACTCAATATTTTTGGCTTTATGGCTCATCCGGAATTAACCAAAGAGTCGCCCAACCATGCATCCGGCAATTATGGATTAATGGATCATACCGCGGCTTTACAATGGGTAAGGCAGAATATTGCTGCTTTTGGCGGCGACCCATCTCGGGTAACCATCGCCGGTGAGTCTGCTGGTTCTTTTGCCGTGAGTGCTCAAATGGCTACTCCTTTATCTAAAAAACTTTTTGCAGGGGCAATCGGAGAAAGTGGTTCATTAATGAGCACCACACCAGCAAGTTCTCTGGAAGAAGGAGAAAAGAAAGGGCAAAAATTTTGTGAGATGGTCGGCGTAAAAAACATTGCAGCATTACGCAAGATTCCTGCTGATAAATTATTGGAAATTGGTGCCAATCATGAAAAGGAACTTTTCAAAGTTATTATTGATGGGTATTTTTTACCTCAACAACCTGCTGCTATTTTTGAAGCCGGCAAACAGGCCCATGTTGCATTGTTGGTTGGTTGGAATTCTGAAGAAGGGAATCATCAGAATATAATGATGAAAGAAGAATTAACCAAAGTTAACTTTACAAAGGCAGTTCAAAAATTATATGGAGCACAAGCTGCTGATATCTTGAAATGGTATAACCCTTCTACAGACAATGATGTAGAGCAGGTGGCTACTGACTTAGCCGGCGATCGATTTATTGGTTTTAGCACTTGGAAATGGTCAGACATGCAAGCAACCACAGGGGGCAGTCCAGTATTTCGATACATGTATGAACGCCCGCGTCCTGCCATGCGTCCAGAAATGAGCGGTGTCGTTGCTGGCCTTGCAGGAGGGATCATCAAAGATGCTACAATTAAAATAAGGCCAGCAGCAAAGAGAGCTGTACACTCAGCTGAAATAGAATATGCTTTAGGAAATCTTCCAACCAACAGAGTATATGACTGGCAACCGGAAGATTATAAAGTATCTGAAATCATGCAAGCTTATTTTGTCAATTTTATCAAAACAGGCAATCCAAATGGATTGGGTGTTCCACAATGGCCGGCAGTAATGAAAGGCCAATCAGCTCCGGTGATGCATATTGACGTAAATACAAGAATGGAAATTGAGACAGGCCGTAATCGCTATCTATTATTAGATAAACTTTCAAAAAAATAATCTATACCATCATTCGTAAAACATTATTGGATGGATAAAAATTTAATGCAAGATCAAGTAGCAGTTATTACTGGAGCCGCTTCAGGGCTGGGCTTAGCTATTTCAAAAAAACTTGCTGAAAATGGAGTAAAACTGGCATTAGTGGATATTTCAGATAATATACCAGTTGAATTCGAAAATAACAACAATGCAAAATATTATCAATCGAATGTTTCTAAAGAGGAAGAAGTAAAAAGCACCATTGAAATGATTTATTCCCATTTTGGAAAAATCGATATCCTAGTCAACTGTGCGGGCATAACTGGAAAAACAAATATAAAAAGCCATCTAACTGAAACTGAAAATTTGAGCAAAGTTTTTGAAATAAATTTCATGGGCTCCTACTTCACCTCCAAATATGTTTTGCAATATATGTTGGACCAAAAATATGGAAGGGTTTTACACATCGCATCTATCGCTGGAAAAGAAGGGAATGCCGGAATGTTGGCGTATTCAGCCTCAAAAGCAGCAGTAATCGGCATGACAAAAGTGCAAGGAAAAGAATATGCCGAAAACGGAATAACGGTAAACGCATTAGCCCCAGCAGTTATTCAAACTGCCATGGTGGATGCGCTGCCAGTAGAACAGATTCAATATATGACTGATAAAATTCCAATGAAAAGGTGCGGAACACTTGAAGAAGCTGCAGATTTGGTAGCTTATATCGTTTCTCCACAAAATAGTTTTACAACAGGTTTTACTTTTGATTTATCAGGCGGAAGAGCCACCTATTGAGATTTGAAAAAAATAATTTTATCTAAATGAAAAACTCGATTGACCCAAAAGATATTGAAGTAGGAGTGGTTGGCCTTGGCCTAATGGGATGCAGCATCAGTACTTGCCTTTTGATTGCAGGTCACAAAGTGATTGCTATAGCTCCACTTTCAAGTGATCTCGAAAATGCCGAAAAGAGAATTCAAGCCCATTTGCAAAAATCGTTGGAAGAAGAAATGGTTGTTCAAGCCCCTGCATTTTATTTACACAATCTCATCATTTCAGAGAACTATGATTTACTGAAAGACTGTGAAATTGTAATTGAATGCACCATTGAAAATATCGAAATCAAAAAATCAGTTTATCAAAAGATAGAACAGGTTATATCACCTGAATCAATTTTAACAAGCAATACTTCAGCGATTCCAATCAGTATTTTGCAAAAGGAAGTGCAATTTCCAAAACGATTTTTGGGATTACATTGGGCAGAACCTTCTCATACCACTAGGTTTTTAGAAATTATCTGTGGTGAAAATTCGGATATAACCAAGGGCGAATACTTATATGAAATAGCGCACAAATGGTCTAAAGAACCAACTTTGGTAAGGAAAGACGTTAGGGGATTTATTACCAACCGTTTGATGTATGCCATGTATCGTGAAGCCTGTTATTTGGTAGAAAATGGCTACGCATCGGTAGAAGATGTAGACAGAGCCTGCAGAAACAATCCAGGCTATTGGATGACATTGGTAGGCGTTTTCAGGTGGATGGATTTGACGGGGGTGTCTGCATATCATACGGTGATGAAAGATTTGTTGCCTACATTGAGCAATCAAACCACTATTCCAAAATTGATTGATGACGTAGTGAAATCAGGAGGAAATGGCGTGTTGAATGCCAACGGGTTTTATAAATATACTGAAGAAGAAGCCAAACTTTGGGAAGCCACTTTCCAAGAATTTAGCTACGATATCAGGGCCTTGGCTTTGAAATATCCTGCGGATGTGGTGGAGAAAAAATTAAAGAAAAAATAAATTCAAATTATTCAGACAATACAAATATGTTTTTAATAGATGCACATTTAGATATTTCAACCAACGCCATCGAATGGAATCGGGATTATAGAATGTCGGTAACCGATATTCGAAAATCTGAGGAAACAATGACGGATAAAATTGACCGAGGAAGAGGAACTGTTTCTTTACCAGAACTGCGCAAGGGCAATATTGGCTTGGTGGTGGCTACTCAATTGGCCAGGTTTAATCAAAGCAATGGAAATCTACCCGGTGCTGGCTGGAACTCTCCTCATCAAGCTTGGGCAATGTCGCAGGCTCAACTAGCCTGGTATCAAGCCATGGAGGCTGAAGGTGAAATGATACAAATTAATAATCTTATTTCGCTTGAGCACCACATTCAAATGTGGATGGATGAAACAAAATCCAATTCAGAAAAGCCGGTTGGATATATTTTGAGCCTAGAAGGAGCAGATTCTTTGATAAATTTATCCTATCTTGAAAAAGCCTATCAATATGGATTAAGGGTTATTGGACCAGCCCATTATAGCACTGGAAGATATGCTTCCGGCACAGGTACTACGGATGGATTTACTTCCTTAGGAAAAGATTTACTCAAAGAGATGAGTGCTTTGAATATGATTTTGGATGTTACCCATTTGACCGATAAAGGTTTTTTGGAAGCGATGGATTTGTTTGATGGACACCTATGGGCAAGTCACCACAATTGTCGAAGTTTAGCGCCCCATCAAAGGCAGCTTTCGGATGAACAAATCAAAATTTTAATTGATAGAAAAGCAGTCATTGGCGGCTGTTTTGACGCATGGATGATGAAGCCTGATTTCATAGCAAGAAAAAGTAATCCTGCAGCATTTGGAATAAAGATTGAAACCATCATTGACCATTATGACCATATTTGTCAAATGGCTGGAAACTCACTTCACTGCGCTATTGGAAGTGACTTGGATGGAACCTACGGAACTGAACAGTCTCCTATGGACCTAGATACGATTGGTGATTTGCAAAATTTGGAAGGGCTTTTATTCCAAAGAGGATATAATAAAGCCGATATTGAGAATATTTTTCATAAAAATTGGCTGCGATTTTTGAGAAACGCTTGGAATTAATTTTTTAGAAATGTTTTTTAATGAAACACATTCAATTTTGAAGTCATGTCTAGAATAAATAGTATTTATATTTATTGCTGTCAACTGATAAGTACAATTTGTAAATAAATAACAACCATTTTTTTATTCCATTTAAAAAACAACCTATGAAAAAGTATATCCATTTTTTTGTTGCCATTTTTATTATTTCATTATTTTCTTTTCAGGGCTTTGGCCAACTAAGGTTTAGACAGCAATTAATTGCAGCTGAAAGTGCAGAATCAGTGGGCGTATTTGATGTAAACGGAGATAAAAATGTAGATATCGTATCTGGTAGCTACTGGTATGAAGGTCCGCTATATTTGAAAAGACACCTAATTGGCCAAGTAGAACGGGTAAGTGAATACTTTGATGATTTTTCAACCATTCCACTTGACGTAAATGGAGATGGGAAAATGGATTTTATTACCGGAGGCTGGTTTGGCAAAACGCTGCAATGGAGAGAAAATCCAGGAAATGACCAGGAATGGGAACTTCATAATATTGCTGTTACTGGAAATATTGAATGTACCCGGGCCTGGGATGTAGATGGAGATGGCATGAATGAAATTGTACCCAATACCCCTGGTAATCCATTAATTTACTATTCCCTTAAAAGGGATAAAAACAATCCATCTACTGGTGAATTCCTTACAACTAAAGTAGCCGAAGAACAAGGACATGGATTAGGATTTGGTGACATCAATGGTGATGGGCGAGGTGATTTTATTGTTTCCAATGGCTGGTTAGAAGCCCCTGTTGACAGGGCAAACCAACCTTGGAAATTGCATACTGATTTTAAATTGAATGAAGATGGAAGTGTTCCAATAATCGTAGCAGATGTTAACCTAGATGGATTAAATGACCTAATAGTAGGGCATGGACATTCATATGGACTTGATTGGTATGAGCAAAAGCAGGATGGAAAAAATATTAAATTCAGTAAACATGCTATTGATCCTTTTCACTCGCAGTATCATGCTATGGAATGGGTAGATATTGACAACGATGGAAAAATGGAGTTGATTACGGGAAAGCGGTATCGTGCCCATAATGGAAATGATCCTGGGAGCAATGATCCTATGGAACTTTGCTATTTTAAATGGAATGGCGAATCATTTACAAAAAATGTAATTAGTAATGGGGTATTTGGAAAAGGAAAAGGGACTGGATTATTTTTTTCAGTAACGGATTTACACAATACTGGCAGAAAGGATTTGATCCTTGCAGGAAAAGATGGGCTATATGTTTTTTTTAATGATGGACTCTAATACATTGAAGCCTAACAATGCCTATAATAAATAAAGATTCAATATTTTAAAAATACAAGGATAACCAAGCTGTTTCGATAAAAAAATAGCATTATCACACTGATAGATATGAACCAACAGTACATTCTTAGGGCTGAAAATATAACCAAGTCTTTTCCCGGTGTTAAGGCCCTTGACAATGTACAAATTTCAATAGAGCGAGGAAAAGTACATGCATTATTAGGAGAAAATGGTGCAGGAAAATCTACCTTGATGAAAATTCTGATTGGCATGCTCGCTCCAGACTCAGGAGAAATATATTATAAGGGGGAAAGAATAAAATTCACCTCCGTACATGATGCAATTAAAACAGGGCTTTCCATGATTCACCAGGAGTTATTGACTTTTCCTGAACTCACCATAGCTGAAAATATTTTTATGGGGAATGAGCCCACTTCAAAATTTTCAGGTTGGATCAATCAAAAGGAAATGAATAAAAGTGCAGCACTGCTCATGAATAAATTAGGGGCAAAAGTTAGCGTTACAAAAGCAATGAAGGAACTCAGTATTGCTGAAATGCAGATGGCAGAAATTGCAAAGGCAATTTCTAACAAGGCGGAAATTATCATTATGGATGAGCCCACTTCAGCATTGTCAAATAAAGAAATTAATATTTTGTTTGGGATCATTGAAGAATTAAAACAACAAGGAATCGCAATTATATACATCTCCCACAAAATGGATGAGATTTTAAGAATTTCAGATACGATAACAATTATGAGAGATGGTAAATACATTACCACCTGTGACAAATCTGAATTAGACCATGACCAATTAATTGCTTTGATAGTTGGAAGGGAACTCAGTTCAGTTTTTGATAAACAAGCAATTAGTCCGGGAGAGGTTGTTTTGTCTGTGAAAGGATTAACAGGCGCAAAATTTAAAGAGATAAATTTTAATGTAAGAAGTGGAGAGATTGTAGGTATGGCTGGCTTAATGGGTTCAGGCCGTACAGAAATAGTGAATGCTATTTATGGTTTAGAAAAAATATTTAAAGGAGAAATTATTGTAAAAGGAAAAAAGGCAACCATTCGATCCCCTAGAGATGCAATAAAAAACAGCATCGGATTAGTAAGTGAAGATCGGAAAAAATTTGGATTGGTACTTAGCTCTACAGTAAAACATAATATCACAATTTCAAGTTTGAGAAAATGTTCAAATGGCCCTTTCCTTAATTTAAAAAAGGAAAATCAAATTGTGGATGAACAAATACAAAAACTTAGCATTAAAACATCGTCACCCGATCAAATCGTTAATTTTTTAAGTGGGGGTAATCAGCAGAAAATAGTTATTTCAAAAGTTTTATTAAACGATGCAGATATTATTATATTTGATGAACCCACCAGAGGGATTGATATTGGTGCTAAATCAGAAATTTATAGATTAATGACTCAACTTGTAAAAGATGGAAAAGCCATTATATTGATTTCATCTGAACTTACGGAGATTCTTGGAATGAGTGACCGGATTTTGGTGATCCATGAAGGTGCTATAAAAGTTGAATTGAGCAAAGCTGAAGCAACGCAGGAGTTGATTATGAAACATGCTATGGCGTAGTATAAAAAACGAAATTATATGAATTTAAAAAACTTTACAAGTCCAAGTCATTTAATTGAAAACTCACCGGGTATTGCAAAATACTTTAAAAAATATGGGATATTCATTGCCTTATTATTTATATGTATTATCCTGACAATCGCCACGCCAAATTTTTTAACGCTACAGAATATGGTAATGGTATTGCGACAGACTTCTATCAATGGTATTTTAGCCATTGGGGTTACATTTGTCATTATATCCGGCGGTATTGATTTGTCTTTAGGTTCAGTAGTCGCATTAACCGGTGTTGCAGCTGCAAGCTTTGCCCATCCGGGAACACATGGACTGATAGTTCCTTTATTGGTGGGTATATTAATAGGGCTGGGAATAGGAGTTATCAATGGGTTAATCATTACAAAGGGCAAAGTGGCTTCATTTATAGTAACCTTAGGCATGATGACGATCGCAAGAGGACTTGCATTAGTATTGAGCGATGGAAGGCCGGTATCAAACCTTTCAGATTCCTTTAATTTTATTGGTGGTGGAGCGTTTTTAAATATCCCAATACCCATCTTATTATTCGCGGCCGTTATTGTACTATCCTCTATAATTTTGAAGTACACTAAAACCGGAAGATATATTTATGCCGTTGGGGGCAATGAAAATGCTGCAAAGGCTTCGGGTATTAACGTGAATTCAATCAAAATGTTCGCCTACATAATATGCAGTGGCTTGGCGGGGTTGGCAGGAATTGTACTAGCCTCCAGAATAACTACCGGACAACCCAATGCTGGTGTTGCTTATGAACTAGATGCAATAGCAGCGGTTGTTATTGGTGGAACAAGCCTTTCTGGAGGAGCAGGAAAAATTATTGGAACCGTGGTGGGGGCTTTAATAATTGGAGTAATTAATAACGGATTAGATTTACTAAATATCACCTCTTATTCCCAACAAATTATAAAAGGGTTAATTATTATCGGTGCCGTACTGCTTGATAGAAAAAATTAATTGCAAACAAAAAAAACAAAAAAGATATGAAAAAAATACAACTTGCTTCTTTAATGATAATTTTTGTAGCATGGGCTTTATCAGGTTGCAATCGAAATCAAAAAAAACAAATAGTGATTGGTGTTAGTATGTTGAGCTTACAATCCGAATTTGTTGTGAACGTAAAAGATGCCATGGAAGCTAGAGCGAAAGAAACAAATGTAAAATTAATTATTACGGATGCCCAACTTACAGCTGAAAAACAGGTGCAACAAGTTGAAACTTTTATTTCACAAAAAGTGGATGCCATCATTCTAAATCCATGTGAAGTAGAAGCAAGCTCACCGGCTGTTGACAAGGCAAAAGCTGCAGGTATACCAATAGTGAATGTTAATTCTGAAACCAAGTCTACCCCGAATGCTTTTGTGGGATCAAGAGATGAGGAAGCTGGTGAGATAGCGATGGAACAACTTGCCAAATTAATTAATTACAGTGGAAACGTTGTAATAATGGATGGCAATATGGGTCAGGCAGCTCAAATAAAAAGAAGTATAGGCGCTATGAATGTGGTAGCAAAATACCCTAATTTAAAAATTATTGCAGAGCAAACAGCTCAATGGGACAGAGCCAAAGCAATGACCTTAATGGAAAACTGGATCCAATCCTATGGAAGTAAAATCAATGCTGTGTTTGCACAAAATGACGAAATGGGAATGGGAGCTTTACAAGCGCTAGAACAGGTAAAACTGAAGTCGAAAGTTGTATTAGTAAGTGTTGATGCGATTGCTGATGCACTCCAGGCGGTCAAGGCTGGCAGATTAAATGCTACGGTTTACCAGGATGCAAAGGGGCAGGGAGCAGGCGCAATTGATATTGCCCTTAAACTGATTAAAAAAGAACCGACAGATAAAAAAGAAGTACTAATTCCTTTTAAATTAGTGACAATAGAAAATGTAAACGATTTTATGAAAAAATAATTGGCCAGTATTTACAAATGATTATTGTAAATAGCCAACCGGTGTAAATTTAAATGCCATGTACAATTTATTGCGTTTATCAATTTTATTTACCTGCTCCTTTATTGTTTGCAGAAATGTAAATGGGCAAGGAAATAATATTCCTCATCGGCCCAATATTATTTTTATTTTAACGGATGATCAAAGATGGGATGCATTGGGAGTGATGGGGAATTCAATATTAAAGACACCCCATTTGGATAAAATAGCAAATCAAGGAATTCTTTTTAAAAATGCCTATGTAACCACCTCCATTTGCTGTGTAAGCCGAGCCAGCATTCTTTCGGGAAAATATGAATACAGCCATAACATTCATGATTTTTCTACAGATATGAGCAAAGAAACAGTGGATCAAACTTTTCCGCATCTGCTCAAAGAAGCTGGGTATTATGCTGGATTTATTGGAAAGTATGGAATTGGCACTCATCCCCCATCTACTGATTATAATTTTTGGTTTAATACAGAAGAGGGTGGCAAGATGCAACCAGATTATATGCAAACTTACTCCAATGGAAGGCGCCTACATGATACGGATACCATTGATAATGCGATTCAAACATTTTTGAATGGAGTGGGAACAAAATCGCCTTTTTACTTATCAATCAATTTCAAAGCACCTCATGAACAGGATGGCAATCCTCCGACCTACTTTACTCAGCCAGGTTACGAAAAAATGTATAGCGATGTACAAATCCCTTATCCGATAACAGCAAATGATTCTTATTGGAATTCATTTCCCGACTTTTTTAGGACTGACAAAAATTTTGCAAGACAAAGATGGAAAGGACTTTTTGGAAGTCCGGAACTTTTTCAAGAAAATATGAAAAATTATTACCGTTTAATTACCGGTGTTGACGCAGTGATTGGCAAGCTGATGAATAAACTAGAAGCACTACAAATTGCTGATAATACCATTATTGTTTTTATGGGCGATAATGGGATGAGCTTAGGAGAAAAAGGAATTGAGGGAAAATGGTATGGGCAAGAAGAATCAATTCGTGTACCGTTAATTATAAAAGATCCAAGATCCTTAGATAAGATTAAGCAATATAAAGCGGGACAAATTGCCTTGAACATTGATATTGCACCCACTATTTTATCAATGGCGGGGCTACCCGTCCCAACTCAAATGCAGGGCATGAATCTTATGGATGTTGTATCAGGAAAAACAGCAGAACGAACTGATTTTTTTTACCAACATTATTTTTTGGGTAGCCCTAATATTCCAAAAGTAGAAGGAGTTGTAACGAAAGATATTAAGTATATGAAGTTTATAGAGCATGATTATGAAGAGCTGTATGATATCCTTCATGATCCCCATGAAACCGATAACCTGGTCAATAATCCAAATTACAAAAACCAGTTAAAAGAAATGCGCAAAAAATATTTAAAATTGAATAAAAAGTATGCACCCCCTATCCAAACTATAAGTCAACAAAAGTACTAGCCCTACTACAATAGTATTCAAAAAAAAACAGTGTTCAAATGTCAAGATGATTAAAAATTCAGATTGACATTTAATCTACAGCTGCTTCAATGGTATCTCCTGGTTTTATTTGAAGATGCAGAAAACTAATTTTTGCACCATTCAATAATTTATTTTGAGCCTTTTTGGGCAATCCATTCACCTTAATTACATCGTAATTCCCATAAAAACGAACTTCCCAAGTAAAGCTGCTTTGGCCTGATTGACAAATCAAAACAGATTTTTTATTTGCTGCATGGCTGAGTGTAAAAAGGGAATTGCCAATATTTATGTTTTTCACCATCAAATCGGGTATCGCCTCTGGCAAACGAGCAATGCTAGCCAGTTTTCTTTCAGGAGCATTTGGTTCAACCCCCATCAAACCCTCCACCACATTGCTCAGCAGCACAAATGGTATTTCGGGATAATTACCATCGCCGGTTGTTTTGCTTACAGGGAATTGGATGTCGATATTATTGATAATATCTTCCATCCACTTCCAACCCTGCTTTATCCGGTTGTTTATAAAAAAGGTTTCGGGAAGGTATGACCGAGCTTCAATATTCGCAGGCTTTCCTCTTTTCGAACTGGCAGATGAATCCACAAAGTCGATATAATTTTCGGTCCTTTCAGAAGGGTCTGCAATCCCTTTCATCAACATAAACCATGAATTTTCTTTGCCCCAGTTGGTGAGTGCTTCACCCTTCAAATTATAGCCGCGAACTAGGTTTTTCTCATCGGCTTTAACCGCCCATTTTGTATTAAAATAGGTTTTAAGATGATCCGCTTTGCTTTTGTATTTTGTATACAGTGCTTTATTTCCACGAGCTTTAGCCATCATCGCAAAAGCGTCAAAAGCACGATACTGACAGGCAATTCCATCACCTGCCTCTACAAGAGGAATACCCCTTTCTTCATTGAATGTAGCCGACCCTTTGAAAATATCACCCGACCCATCACCCTCTGCCACACCATTGGGTATACGGGTATCATGTAGGGTGATAAAATCATCAACGATTCTTTCATAATAATTCCAAAGTGCGCTGTCTTTAATATAGCTCTTGTTACCTGTCCAAAGGTAAAGCTGGTATGCTTTATCGACCAGCTCAAAAGCAGCTGGCACCTCGCGTACAAAATCAAAATCGCTGCGGTGGTCGAGCTTGAAAGAACTTCCATCAAAATTCAAAGCCCATAAAGGGAACCACTTGCGCTCAGCGGTGGAAGTTTTTGCAAATTCACGCAACATGGTAAAATTCTCCAGCTGCAGGTTCAATAAATGGCCGCCAGCAAACTGGTGGCAAATATCACGCGAGTAGAATGCAGTTCGCGTATTGTAACCGCCCCAGTAACAGGGGATATAAGCCACATTGCCAGAACCTGCCCCTTTTTCCCAACGGTCTACAACACCTGACTTTCCAGTCTGCACATGCGACAAAGCCATTTCAACTGCCCAGTTAAAAGCTTGTTCGAGTTTTTTATTGGAGGTTTGAACCTCAATGATGGCTGTATCAAGATGACCAGCATATAAATCCACTTGAGTGAAAAATAGCAGGATAAAAAGTATACATCTACTCATATATTTTGTGTTTGGGTTAAATTCAATTTGCTTAATCCGCATCAATAAAACTGGCGGGTCGATGAGATAGTTTACCAAAGCAATTACTATAAAAATTCTATATCCTTTACTTCACAAGTAACAGTTATGCAGTATTATTCGCTTTGATGAATTTGGGATAAAAAAAAATTCTTATTTCGTACAATCTGTATAGATATCATTTCTCTTTACAAATATTATTTACAGTATTTTTTTATATAATCATCCACTCCTGGGTATCCCTTTTTCTTAGCTGAAAACAATGCGGTACATGCTTGCCTATTTTGTCCTAAAGAAATAAGTGACATTGCCATGTAAAACTCAGATTTCCCGGTATTGGCATTTGGAAATTGAATTACCTTTTCAAAATATGGGAGGGATTGGGCATAATTTTTATTCATATAATAACAAATACCCGTGTTTTCATAATGAGTATAGTTATTAGGGTCAAGCTTAGCGGCTTGAATATATATATCTGCCGCTTTTAAATATTGCTGCTTCACAAAAAAGGCTAAGCCATTTTTAGTAAAGTCATTCACCATACCAGCCCCTTGAGCAATTGTGCCCCCCTTGTAGAAAAAATTATTTACATTTTCCAATATAGTACTGTCATTTGGAAATTTCACCTTGCTAGAATCCAATAAATCCATCATAGCTTTATCAGCATAGCCTTTTACTTCATACATCGCAAGTAAATATTTTGCATCTGCCTGGGCACCAGCCCTATATTTTGAATATAGTTGATATGCTTTTTTAACCTCATTCGAATCTTTATTTTTAGCAGCACTAAACATCATGTTATTGTAATAGCTTGTTGCCCTAGGCCAATTATAAAAAGCCTTTTTTGCAAAAATGGCAACACTATCAAATTTTTGTTTATCAACATATACAGCAGTTCTTATAAAATCATTATAGTACAAATAAGGATTGTCATTATCACTTTCGGCCAATAACCTGAGTGCTTCATCATAATGTTTATCTCTAAATTCATATCTAGCAATTAGCCCTTTAATTGGAAGCGTTGACGTAGATAAATTCGGAATTGAAGGGAATCCGTTTTTTACATCATCCAATGCCATTTTAGGATCTGCGTCAATTTCACCCATAACATACTTTTGAATTTTTAAAGATTTAAAAGTTTGCTGGGCTATATAAATAGATGGAATTAACAATGCAAGTGAAAGGATAAAAAACAAGTAAGGTATGGATTTGTTAAATTGATTATAATCAGTAGCTGACTTCCTAATATGGCTAATTGGTAAAAAAACCAATGCCGCCGAAATTACCAACATTATTTGCATGGCAGGACGTTCGGCAGGGAAATTTAATAAGGCATCTACTGCATAGCAAGTGACTGCCATAAGAGATATGGTTGCAGGTAACCAAAATGATTTCAATTGTTTATTGCGCCAAATTTTAATAGTAAATATGGGCACCATTAAAAACATAAGTCCAAAGGCAATACCTCCAAAAATTCCTAAATCAGCAAACATTTCAATGAAATCATTGTGACAATGATAAGGCACATACAAGTCATTGGTATACTCTTTCTCGTAAGGAATAGAGGCTAATTTCCAATTTCCATAACCAGCACCTATGAAAGGATGTTTAGTGGCATAATCAATGGCGCCTTTCCAAAGATGGATTCTACTACCTTGTTCACTTTGTACATTGATATCACCCAGTCTTTTAGTAACCGTACCATAACCACCTTGATAATCTTCCAATTCAACGGCATTAGATAAAATAATGTTGGCAACCATAAAACCAATTATTATGGGTCCCATAAAAAAAGACAACTGAAGTAGGCCCTTTTTGATATTGCTTTTACCTATGAAGAGGATGGTACTAATTGAATAAATTAAAAAAATAATACCCAAACCAACAAAAGTTGATCTAGTATTCATTATAAACAAAGCCACCATGCCAATCACCAATATAACTAGTCCAATTATTTTAATGAATGCCTTGTGATTGATAATAATCCATAAAACAAAAGGGAATTTAATTAGTAAGCTTGCCGCCATTACATTTTTATTACCATGATTTCCTATCAGACTAAGAATAGTCGCATCAAGATCTTTTTCTACGATATTACTTGAAAAGCCATTTAAAATATAAATGGAATCCCAAAGCAATATAAATGCAATTGAAAAAGAAATTATATTGAGCATATAATTCAAATCTTTTTTGTAGCATAAAATTGAGATTTGAATAAATGCCAAATAAGTGGAGAATAACCTTACCAGTGTAACCAAGGTTTCAGTTGGATTAATTGCATAAAAATAAGACGCTAATGCCCAAATGAGTAGGAAGGAATATACAATTGAAAATTTAAACTTTAGGACTTCAAGTATTGCAACTTTATACATTTCTTTATTTAAAAAGATGTACAACAAAACTAACATATCAACTACACAAACATAGAGCCATTGTGCACCCATAACATCAGCCCCGCCAAAATCTGAAATGAAATGCACCGCTAAAAAAAGGACTGAAACCAAAGCACCGATTAACCCTTTATTATCTTTTATACCCATTTGAAAAAGTTTTGATGCAGGTAGTAAAATATACTATTTGCTTACGATTTGCTAATGTATGGCTATTTGCCTTACCAATAACAAGATTGATATTGATTGAGAGCAATCAAAGCTCACCTTTTTTTAACGCTTCCACAGCGTAGTTTGCAGCCCTGGCTGTAATGGCCATAAATGTTAAAGAAGGATTTTGGGTACTTGTACTTGCCATACAAGCGCCATCTGTGACAAAAACATTTTTACAATGATGCAGCTGATTCCAATTATTTAACAACGATGTTTTGGGATCATTTCCCATCCGAACCCCTCCCATTTCATGAATATCTAATCCGGGCGCCTGCTTCGTATCCCATGAATGAATATTTTTACATCCTGCAGCATCCAATAATTCGCTTCCCACCTGCAAAAAATCCTTTAGCATTCTTTCATCATTTTCATCATATGCAATGGATGTAATTAATTGCGGAATCCCCCATTCATCCTTTAGATCCGGACTTAATCTTACGTGATTGGATTCCTTGGGAATAGTTTCACCCTGCATCATCATGGAAACATGCCAACCGCCGAGTTCAGTGCTTTGCTCTTTAAATTCGGCACCAATTCCTTCTGCTGAAGCCCTAGATCTACCTGCTCCAAAAAACACCATATACCCTCTTTGGAAATCAGTTTCTTGTTTATGCACGTTTCTAAAATTGGGCATCATGGGTTGGGTTGGTCGACGGCCATAATAATATTTATCTAAATTTCCATCAATCGAAGCAGATAAGTTTCCTCGATAGTTTTGAAAGGCTATATATTTTCCTAATAAACCACTATCATTCCCTAACCCATTTGGGAAACGTTTAGAAGTGGAATTTAATAATATCAAATTGGTATTTAAAGTTGCCGCATTTACAAAAATTATTTTAGCAAAATATTCAGTTGCTTTTTTAGTAACTCTATCAATTACTCGAACACCTTTTGCCTTTTGACTTATTTCATCATAAATTATAGAGTGTACTACGGAGTTGGGTTGTAGCGTTAAATTGCCGGTTTTTTGGGCCCATGGAATGGTAGATGCATTTGAACTAAAATAACCGCCAAAAGGACATCCTCTTTCACATAAAGAACGTGCTTGACATGGTTGTCTTCCTTGTTCTATATGTATGGGCTGAGGTTCCGTTAAATGAGCACATCTACCTTGCACCACATGGCGATCGGTAAATTTTTTCATGATATTGGTTTGCATTTCTTTTTCTACACTGTTCATTTGCCAGGCAGGTAAAAAAGAGCCATCCGGCAACGTATCTAGTTTGTCATAATTTCCACTTATTCCGGCAAAGCGTTCTACATGGGTATACCATGGCTCAATATCTTTATATCGTATGGGCCAATCTCCAAAACCGTCTCGAGCGGGTCCTTCAAAATCATATTTACTCCATCTTTGCGTTTGCCTTGCCCACAATAAAGATTTTCCACCTACCTGATAGCCTCTAATCCAATCATAGGGCTTTTCCTGTATATATGGATGCTCAGTATCTTTCACAAAAAAATGTTCGGATGTCTCATTGTAAGCATAACATCTACTCACCACAGGATTATCCTTGGTTAAAGCAGTTGTTTTTTTACCGCGATGCGGAAAATCCCATGGGTTTTTTGTGGCAGTAGGATAATCTTTGAGATGCACCACATCGCGGCCTCTTTCTAACACCAACGTTTTTAACCCTTTTTCACACAACTCTTTTGCGGCCCATCCACCACTAATTCCAGAACCAATTACAATAGCGTCATACGTATTATTATTAAGCATCATTTTAAAATTAAACTGTAATGGAAATTAGTATCGTTGATTTTTTAAAAAATTTTATGCTATTCAGATTTGCAAATAAATTTTAGCAATAATTTGTTAGCCTACCAATTTACTTTTTTCGAATTGTAACTGCATCGCTTTTGGGTGATTCTAGGCCTGCTTGATTGATTAGTGAAATTTGATAGGTATAACCCTTGCCTTGCTTTGAATTGCGGTCAAGATATTCGAACGACTCAGATAGGTTGATAGGATTATCATGGTAGTCAATTTTGAAATTCCATTTCGACTGAATCGAATCGGCATTGATTAATTGCTCATTTCGATAAACCTTAAAGCCGATTATTCCACTCTCCACATCAGCAGTGGCGTTCCATTTAATCCTATTAAAAGATCCCTCTCGGCTTACCTCAACCCGAATAGGAGCCTCAACAGGAGCTGTTTGATCAGTAACCAATCCAGTCCGAACAAATTCTGACCATTTTTCAGCAAAGCCTTTAGTGGGGAACCAATTTCCTTTGGTCTTAAAATTATTCTCTTTTAAAGTATTGGTAATCTTGAAATTATCAAGGTCAATAAAACATTGCTTACTTGTGTCGATAATAGTAGTAGCATCACTGAATCGAAGTTGTAACAACTCATCAATAAAAGAGATTGCTAACAACCTTGATTTAGCACTCTCATGACCTGAGGTTGGATCAGGTGCAATGCAAACTGGTGCTCCTTTGTTGATCCTATATTTCATCGAGTTGATCGCTGTATTCCACACGAAGCTGCTATAGACATCGTAGCTTTCTTGAATACCCAAAAGGCATAAGGTGGGAACTTTTAGGCCTAAGCTACTTGTGTCGGTCCATGCTGGCGATTTAAGTACGGCACCAATCATCCTATCCGGATGTTGCAACACCATCTTATAGGCCCAGTGCCCCCCTCCGGAATGACCCCAGATCACCCAGGGCACTTGCTCTAATTCGGCATGATTCGATTGCTTTGCCAGAGCTGCAATGCCTTGCGTAAAAGATTTGTAGGAGCCCTCTTCTGGCTCAATCCAATCATGACAATCGCTTTTGCTTGTAATAGATGAGCTCATATAGGCAAAGTCCCATTTTTTTGCTAAGGCGCGCCACTGAGGATCATGATAAGCATTGCGTCCCGATCGAAAGGCTGTTTCTCCACAACCGTGTTGGTGAAAAATAATTCCTTTGATTAATTTGACATTCTCCGGCACCCAAATATCATACTCAACTTCTTTAAATTTGACATGTAAAGGTTCAAGTTTTACAGTATATTCTTGTGCGAACAGCTGAACTGAAAATAATAGGAGGATTAAAACAAGTGATTGCTTCATAGACCTTTTTTTTAGAGAGATATAAGTGATCTTTTAATGTATATTTCGTTGGGTGATTCAAATGTATTTATTAGTTTTCGGAAAACAGCATTTTTTAAAGATTTACAGTCTTAATTTTTTAATTTTCACCCTTTAACACTAAAAACATATCTTTAAATCAAGTGTGCTAAGACCAGAAAAACAATTGGTTTGTTTTGAACGTATTCATTTACTCCCAAATGAAAGTAAAGTTGTAAACTTCAATTTCCAGCTAAAGATTTAGCTTTTTGGAATATGGCTACCAATAGCTTTTTTGTAGAACCAGGAACGTTTAAGCTGATGGTTGGCAGTTCTTTCGAGGAGATTCGATTAACAGGGAAAATTTTAATTAAGTAATTACTATGAGATATATTACAGTAATATAAAATTGAAGAATGCTTGAAACTGAATAGTTCGATATGAAAAATTATATAAAGAAAATTGGACTGTCTAAAGCTAGTCAGGCAACATTCCAGGGATGGCTGCTAAGATGGATATTGGATTAGCAGGAGGAGCAAATGATCAGAAATTTTCAACAGTGACGTTTGAAGATTTTCAGATATCAGTTGAGAAAAAATAAATTTGAAAGTTTCAAAATCTAAATAACTTAAAGCCCATTATTCAAAAACTGTGCATACCATTTCCCTGAATCCTTTACAATTCTTTGTTGGGTTTTAAAATCGATGTGCACCAACCCAAATTTAGGAGTAAATCCTTCTGCCCATTCAAAATTATCCATGAGTGTCCATACAAAATACCCATTCACTTTTACCCCATCCATTTTGGCGCGTAATACTTGCGCTATATGATCTTGCAGGTATTTAATCCGATCAATATCTTCAATCCTTCCATCCTGCAACTTGTCTTTATAGGCAGCCCCATTTTCTGTAACAATAATTTCTTTTATTGCAGGATAACTGTTGAATCTATGTAGGGCTTCGTAAATACTTGGAGGGTAAACTTCCCAATCCATTTGAGTATACTCCACATTTCTTTTACTGGCCTTAATGATTTTTGCATTAACAAAAGGCACCAGCGGAGAATATTTAATTAACTCCCTTGTATAAATTTGCAGACCAATAAAATCCATGTCAAATGCAAGGTTTGCTTCGTCATCTGACTTCATAAAACGCTCTATTCGTTTCAAAACCGCAAGATCTTTTGTAGGATACCCCATTCCCAGCAATGGCTCTATAAACATTCGGTTAAGTAATGCATCTACTTTGACTATAGCCCTAATATCTCTAGCTAGAGTCGGTCGATAGGGCTCAACATGTGAATAGGAAAACGTGGTGCCTATTTTTGAATCAGGGCATTGGGACCTAATTATTCTACCCCCCTCGGCCTGGCACAAAGCTGCATGATGTGCTGCAGCCAAAAAACTACTTAACCCCCTTTTTCCAGGAGCATGAACACCTAAAAAATAGCCTGCCCCAGTAAATACCATTGGCTCATTTAACACCATCCAATGCTTTACCCTGTCGCCAAAATTTTTAATACAACAATCAACAAAATAACTAAACCACTGAACAACTGACCGATTCACCCATCCCCCTTTTTGATGTAAAGCCTCCGGTAAATCCCAATGATATAAAGTTACCCAAGGCGTAACACCCGCCTCAAGGCAACAATCGATTAACCGATTATAAAAATCAATCCCTTTATTATTTACAGTACCTAAGCCATCCGGTAAAATACGACTCCAGGAAATTGAAAATCGATTTACAGGAATATTTAGTTGACGGATAAGTGCAATATCCGGTTCAAATTTTTCATAAAAATTACAAGCTTCATTACCGTTCTCGCCATGTAGGATATTTCTCTTTTTTTTAGAAAAAGTATCCCAAATTGAAGGCCCCTTTCCATCAATATTATGGGCCCCTTCTATTTGATAAGCTGCAGTAGAAACCCCCCAATTAAAATCCGCTCCAAAATCATTTTTGGTAAAACTCATTCTAGTTAATCTGCAAGTTGAAGTAATATTTTTCCTAGACTTTTATTTTTCAGTTTTTTTACTGAGTAAATTGACTCTCCCAATACCGCCTTTTTATTTACCTCCGCTGAACCATGTTTTTTTAAAACCATATTGATGATTTTTTCTGTATCGTCTGGATAATCAACCCGTATAAATTGATCAGCGTCTAACCAAGTCTGGATAGTTGCAATATGCTTTTGCTTTAAACTTTTTACCACCGGTACACCCATTTTTTTTAATGCAGCAGCATTGCATTGCTGCTCATACTGCCCTTTCATAGGAATCACCAACAACTTCTTTTTTAAATACAAAGCCTCTGCGGGGGTCTCAAAACCTGCACCACATAAAATGCCTTTACAATTTACCAAACTCTCAATAAAATCATCGTTATTGATGGGTCGTATATGAATATTTTTTTCTTTATATTCTTTTGTAGAATGTTTGCTAAAGACCTCCCACTGAACATTTTTTAAAGCCGATAATACCTTTATAATCCGCTCGTCACTATATGCAGGCAAATAAACGGAATAGTATTGTTTAGTTTCAGAGATAGCACTTCTTATTTGGTCGCGAATGACAGGAGTGAAAATATTGGTATCAAATTTATCAAAATGAAAACCATACGTATCCGTAACCGGTGCATAGTTATTCAAGACCGCTTTTCCAATAGGGTCAGTTTTTTTGGGCTTCGGAGATTTTTTATTGATCACTGCACTTTGATGACTAAGACCAATACAAGCCTTGTGTTTCATCTTACAGGCCCAGGCGCTAACAGGCTCAAAATCATTGATAACCAAATCATACTCTTCTACCGGAAGACTATTGATTTCTTTAAACAGTTGCTTTAAGTTGCTTTTTTTATACGTTGCAATCAAGTCGACGCCACCATTTTTGCCAAAAATAAAACTAAGGCCCTTAAAGGAGTATTTGATTGGATAAGGCAAGGATACATCCGCTTGAATGCCACTTACTAAAATATCCACCTCCCCCTTCTTCTGGAGGATTGGAATAATATCTCTTGCCCTGCTTAAATGTCCGTTACCTGTTCCCTGTATAGCGTATAATATTTTCATTTTTGACGCATTGAATTAAACTCTTCCACTAAATTTTCGAATAGCTCAGTATCATTAAAATCATCTTCCTCAGGTACAGAAGCCCCTTGGTGGTCTACCTCATTTTCATTAAATCGATAAATACTCCATTCGTTATTAACGTACTCCAGAGATGTTAAATTCTCAATCCAATCACCACTATTGAGGTACATCGTTTTACCGTGTTGGTTACTAATTTCCCTCATTTCAGGCTGATGGATGTGACCACACACGACATATTCATATTCATTACCAATAGCAATATCAGCAGCAGTTTGCTCAAAATTGTTTATAAATTTCACTGCAGTTTTAACACTATTCTTTATTTTCTTAGAAAGGGATAATTTTCCCTTTTTAAATACCTTTTCAGATATAAAATTTACAAGTCGGTTAATCAATATTAATGTATCATAGCCCATAGCACCCATTTTTGCCAACCACTTACTGTGTTGCATGGTTACATCAAATACATCCCCATGAAAAAACCATGCTTTCTTTCCATTGTCCAATTGCAGTATTACTTTGTTTACAATTTGCAAGGACCCCATTTTAAACCCAACAAATTTTCGAAGCATTTCATCATGATTGCCGGTGATATAATAGATCTTAACACCTTTACTCATCCAATGCATAATTTGCTTGATAACTTTCATATGAGCCTTTGGCCAATATCTTTTGCTAAACTGCCATATATCAATGATATCACCATTGAGTATTACAATTTTAGGCTTTACTGTTTTGAGGTAATGAAGCAGCTCCGTGGCATGGCAACCATAAGTGCCGAGATGCACGTCGGAAAGAACCAATATATCTAACTTTCTTTTCTTTACTTTATCCATTAACGGATTTTGTAAATTTTAAACGCTTGGTAAAACGCAGTAAAAAGGGTTACAAATATGGCAGCCGAAATTTTTTGTAATAAAAACCGTACATTTTCCATATAGAAAAAATTAATATGACTTTATGCAAAATAAACGAGTCAATGTAAACAAATGTTTAAGCCAATGTTACCGCAAGGTTAATTTTTACCCCTATGTAAACTAAAGGTCTTTTCAATGGTTGGCATTTATTAAACTCAATGGATGCAAATATTTCCGTTTTCAATTCATCAGTAAATAGATTCACTAACAATTCAATAATTGGCCAGTCGAGACCGGATTCAGGGAGTCGAGCTTACTGATTGGATGGTAAAGCGATAGAACTAGTCCCGCTTAGTTTATTTGATTTTTATCCTCCATCCAAAATAAAACATTCTTCCAGTAGTTGGCCCCCAAAGCATTGACGCATCAAAATATGGACTAAATGGTGTGTTAGCTGCTAAAATGCTATTTTGTTGAAAGAAGTTAGTTATGTTTTCTGCCCCCACATAAATGTCCATTGGAAATTGTTTGCTAAACGTTTTACTCACTTGTACATTCATTAATACAAAACTGGGTGAGTAAGTTGAAAGCTGATACATTGAAGGATTATCTGCAGTATTGGTTATTCGCTTTTTACCATTGTAAGTAATCGTATAATTCAATTTCCAAGTATTGGATGTTGCATAATCAATACTCAAAAATGCCCTGTTTTTTGCTATCAAAGGACGCTCCATTAACTTGCCATTATAAGTTTGTCTAACATCAAAATATCGATAAGCCAATCTTAGATCTAATTTTTTAAGCGGCGTTAGATTTAATTCTACTTGAAAACTATTGGAATAAGATTTGCCACTTAAATTATAAAATTGAACCAATCTTGTATTTTCCAAATCAACTACTACTTGGTTGTTGAAATCATTTCTATAATAATCGATTCCGAAAGTTGCGCTGTTACCTAAAAAATTAAATTTTTGATCCAAACTAATTCCTTTGTTCCAAGCAATTTCTGGATTTAATCCATAAGCCACGCCAGCAACTCTTGAATCGATGGTAACTTGTCTTGCACTTACCAAAACACTATTGTTTTCTGCAAATATATTGGCGGTTCTTTGACCTCTTCCTGCGCTCAATCTAATAGTGCTTCCTTTAAAAGGCTCATACCGCATATTAAAACGAGGGGTTACAAATGCACCATACAGATTATTATCATCTGCCCTTACCCCTGCTACCATACTCCACTGGTCATTGGGGGTGTAGGTATATTCAAAAAAAGTACCTGGCACTATCTCTTTTCGGGAATAGTTGTTGAGCTTAAAATCCTCATTGTACTTATCATATTGAAAGCTTACACCCGTCCTAAACTTATGGATAGTGGAATGAATGATAGATTGGTAAATGAAGTTGCTATAAAAACTTTGTTGCTGTGCATTATAATTTGTTAAGCCGAAATAAGAATTTTGCTGATGATCAACTCCATCCATTTGCAATCCAATACTCTTATACTTTTGTTGAGGAAACACATACCCCATTTTCCCAAACAACTCATATCTTTCTGTATTGATTGAAAGCCCATAATGATTTTCTGTATTTTTATCCGTGTTTGGATCAAAATTGATTTCGCCCCCTAATTTTTGATCATTCAAAACTTTAATTCCAAACTGAGCCAATACCCCTTTACTGTTATCATATTTATAGCGGTTCACTAAACTCAACTCATTGCCTGTGGGTAAATCTTTAAAACCGTCCTTATTCATATCAACGGCGTTGTTTAAAAAATTATCATGAAGCAGTAAAGCAGTTGACCAGTTTGTATTTAGCTTCGTAGCTAGGTTTACATTTAAATCAGTTTTACCGAAGCCATTTACATAAATATTTCCCAATAATTTTTCGGCGGACTCCGGTTTTTTTAATTCAACATTAATTTGACCGGCAATGCTTTCAAATCCATTTGCTACCGAACCTACTCCTTTGGTAAGTTGTATACTTTCAATCCATGGACCAGCAATGGAATTCAATCCCAATGGAGTTGCTAAACCTCTTGGCCCTGGAAGGTTTTCTACCGTAAGTTGGGTGTAATTACCACTCAATCCTAATAATTGAATTTGCTTTGAACCTGTTACCGCATCATTATAAGAAACATCCACTGATGGATTGGTTTCAAAACTTTCACTTAAATTACAACAAGCGGCTTTTAACAATTCCGTGCCTGTCATAATTTGTGTTCTTATTGGATTCAAATTAGGAATATAACTAGTCATTTTACGACTAAAAATAGTGACTTCGTTTAATTGTCCCTTTGTAGCTAAAATAATTTTTAAATCGTTTGCATTTACAATGGAAATGGTATCCCCTTTAAAGCCAGCATAACTAACCACCAATCTTCTACTAGCGTTATTAGTAGTAATTTCGAACACACCTAAACTATCTGTAATCACCCCTTCACTCGTACCCAACCAATAAATCGTTGCATTTGCTAATGGTTCAAATTTACCTTTAACATTATCTTGCAAAACCACTCCCTTAATGGTAGTTATCATAACTGGGTTCACATTTTCTTCCAGTTCCATTTCGCGATAATGGCAACATTCGGGCAATTGTTTGTAAATAATATCTTTCGCTTTTTTACCAACTAAATCATGGCCTACCGCTACTATTTTATTTTGAATTTTGTCTATCGATATTTGGCTTGTATCATATTCAAGCGTCAACATTTTTGTATCCACATCCCAAACACCTATTTTAACCCCTTTTATTTTAAGGGCCGATTCAATTCTAGTTTTACATTGCTCACATGCTCCAAAAACTTTAAAGCTAGTGGAAACAATAGGTCCATTTTTTGCATCTTGTGCAAAACTTACTATATTGACTAATGCCAAACATAATAACAATAAATAGTTATGCAATTTCATTATTCATTCTTTAATCGATTATTAAATAGATACACTATTGAATATCGACAAGAATCAAATTAAAAAAACAGAATAAAAAGCCTGTAAATCCTTTTGGAGTATTAAAGGAGGCGAATGTAAATAAGCTTCGCTTTGCTTAATGATTGAAATGAATTTTTTTGCAGGAAAACTAAAAGGGCTTCTTAATATTGTAACTAAATTGAACTTTACATTTTGTAAATATTCGGCCTTTTGTTGATCAAGCGATAATTTAATTTGCTTTATTTCATCCTTACAACAGCCGTTATTGGTCATTCCGCATTTAGCACATTTGTCTTTTTTTTCACCAAACAAAGACCAGTCAGCAAATTTATTCATGCAATAGTGCATATTGACAGTGGCCCCAATAGTAGAACCACTATAAATTACTAACAACAATATGACTACAACTTTCTTCAAGACGCAAAGATAACCACTATAATTTGTGTTACACAAATACTAGTTTATGATATTCTGAAGGATTGAACCAATTGATATCATTTACATAAGAAGGTCTGACAGCCGAAAGGAATGTTTTTCAATGGTTTATGATCTCAGCACCAGTTTTTTTGGTCAAATTGCTTTACGTTAATACTGTCACAAATCTTTCTTTTGACACCCGAATTTTTTTCATATTAACTAACCAGTCGTTCTGTTCATCTCTATAGCCAATTGGTAATAGTAACACACTACGCAAACCTTTTGCTTTTAAATTCAGCAGTTCGTCTAAGGCAGCTGGATTGAAGCCTTCCATAGGAGTAGCATCTACTTTTTGTTCGGCTGCTGCAATAAGAGCAGTTGTAAAACCTATATACACTTGTTTAGCAGCATGTGTAAAATTTTCTTCTGCCGATTTAGCCAAATATATTTTCAACAACATATTCCTATAATCATCGGTAGTACTTGAAGGCAATCCTCTTTCTTCATTGTTTCTAGCAAATGATTCATTGATACGCTCTTCGGTATAGTTGTCCCAGGCTGCAAAAACCAATACATGAGAAGCATCCGTAATTTGGCTCTGTCCGTGGGCAATGGGTGAAATTTTTGAAAGAAGCGCTTTGTTGGTAATTACAAGAATTTCAAAAGGCTGTAACCCAGAAGAGGTTGGCGCGAGTCTTGCCGCTTCAACAATATAATCTACTTTTTCTTGTGGAACGATTTCACCGTTCATTTTTTTGGTGGCATAGCGCCAATTAAGGTCATTCAGTAAGCTCATTGTTTTTTATTTATATTAGAAAAATTTATCAAAATTGTTGCGTCGAATAGAAAGAAAGCATAAAAAGTACTTTACGCACTATTTTCAAATTCAAATTAGAATATGCTTGATTTTGCTGCGAAATTATTGAAAAGTTTTTGCATTTTGATAAGCGCTTCAACTATCACAGTTTTTTTAGAAGCATAGTTATTCTGAATGGATGTTTGAATCATCCAATGTTCAGTCATGAAAAGACTATATTACTAGGGATCAGTTAGATTTGGCTACTGTTGATCGCATTGAAAAATCAAAGCTGTTGGCAATTGCTTTGACTTTTCAATTAAGCGATTGAGTCTTATTAATTTTGCGGCCTTAATTAGATTAATGACACTACTTTTCCGGTTCTAACCGATTCATCACATGCAAAAGCTATCCGCAGACTATTTACTGCATCTTCGGCGTGATTACTCAGATCAATATCCTCTATAATTGATTTGAGAAAATACCTTTGTTCCCGGTTACAAAGCTCCTGGTGGTCTGGTTCATCTTCCAGATTTATCCAGGTATCTTCTTTCGCAAACTTTTCATTTTTATCGAGGTCAGCATGATGAAAACGCAACGATTCTGTTTTCGTGTGCGCTTCGATGGAAGAAGACTTTCCAGCAGCTCCCGCTTCTTTAGCCACGATAGATACAGAACCTTTAGGGCCGAAAACATCTTTCACGAAAAAAGCCGTTTCGCTGATCATGGGCCCCCATCCAGCTTCATACCATCCCACGGACCCATCTTCAAAGCGGATCTGTAGTTGGCCATAATTATAATTTCCAACAGGAATATCTTCGGTGAGCCTTGCACCGATTGCATATACCTGGATCGGCTTTGAACGGGTCATTTGGCACATTACATCAATATAGTGCACGCCACAGTCAACAATCGGACTTAAGCTATTCATCAAGTTGCGATGTAGTGTCCACATGCTACCATCACTTTGCTGGTTAAGATTCATTCGCATTACGAGCGGCTTGCCCAATTCCCTGGTCAATTCAATAAAACGCTCCCATGAAGGATGGTGACGCAGGATATAACCCACCACTAATTTCTTATTGACTTTTTTGGCCATAGCGACTATACGCTCAGAAGCTTCAACGGAATCGGCCAATGGCTTTTCTAAGAATACATGGCATCCATTCTCAAATGCTTTGATGGCATAGCTTTCATGCGTATCCGGATAAGTTGAAATACAAACTGCATCCGGTCGTGTAGCTTTTATCGCTTCATCTATATCAGTAAACAATGGATAACTACTATCCAATTTGGCATTTAATAACTCCTTTGAATTGCCTCTACTCACAAGTCCGCAGATCTCAAACCCATCAATGGTATGGTATGCCATTGCATGAGAAGATCCCATATTTCCACAACCCACTACCAGGACTCGTACATTTTTTTTTTCATTTTCCATAACAGTAAAACTTTCAGTTTAGTTGATGTTGATTTTTTTTGATTCTTTGATCAGGATATTGTTTTGACCTAGAAAAAGCTGGTACTTAATAATTAATCTTGGTATTAGTTTACGAAGGTATTTTTTAATCTTAGATTTTCCTTACAATTAAAGATAGTCTTTTTAAAATATTGATATATTTAGCTTTTGGGTGCTAAAAATTCATTACCCACCCCGCAGTTACCAATCCACCAGTCCAAATTAAAGCGGTGATAATGACAATTCGTAAATAAAAAACAGGAGCAATATGTAACAAACCAACTACAACTGGGATGTAGCTCCTTACAAATGGTGTCAACTTTCCTATAAAGATGTTTCTACCATTACTAGAAGCAATTTTTAACTTTAAAGATTCTATTTTTTTTATCGGCAATTTAATCCATTTGGGTTTAATTGAATTCAGCCAATTAGCCCCATGATAAAATAGAAGGTATAAAATGAATGAACCTGAAATATCTGCAATTATCACAAGAAATAAAACTAAGGGATAGGATAGCCCTGATTGTTTACTTACCCAACCAAAGTATAAAAGGAGAAGTTCATTGGGCAAAAAGGGCATGCCCATTTCTAGCAATAATACTATAATAAAAATTGCTAGGTACCCATACTGAGAAACATATTTAAGTATTAGCGCTTGCATACCTATTTAGTAATAAGTGCTGTAATAATTGAATTTAAATTTATAGCTGGAGGCAATGAAGTGGGTGCTTTGATTAAAGGAATAGGCGGTGCTATAAGATGATCTTGCGCATAAAAATTCTCACCAGCTAAAAAGGAAACAGTTGAAGCAATTTGTTTCTGGTATAGCTTACCCTTATTTTTCCTTTCGCCCTCTGCTTTAATACCAGCACCTATTATTGCCATCCAGGTATCTCCTGATCCATTGATCCAAAAACCGTGTTTTGACCAATTAGAACTTTTTTCACCTCGTCCATGATCGGTGGTGATTATAAAGGTAGTATTACCTTTATAAAATGGATCGGTTTGTACATAATACCATAGTTCTCCAATGATTTGATCAAATTGTTTTGCTTTTTGTAAGTATTGATCATATTGACCCTTATGCGCAAATTCATCAGTTTCTCCAAGTCCGAGAAATACTATTTTTGGATGCTTTTGTTCAATATAATTCTTTGCGCTGGCATAAGTTAGGAGGTCATACCTAGTATGGGATTTGGGTGTTACTGCGGTTTGCAGTGAATTGATTATTTGATTGAATGAATCGTTCTTCTCTTCAAGCATTTCGTATCCACTATTTATAGGCAAATGGTTATGTTTCTCGTCAAGTATATAAGACATGAGATTCCAAGAACTAAATGCCGCTACTTTCCCAACATAGTTATCACAGCCATTTAGGTATTCAAGGATATTTGTATTTTTATTCCACACTGGGAGGTTCGGAATAAACTTTTTATCAGCAAAACCAGTTAGTATTTCATTATATCCAGGGTACGATATTTTGTATAAATTTGAAACATTCACTTCATTTCCATATTGCCGATTGCCAGCCAATATTCCTTTTTTGGAAATCACATTCCAGAAAAAAGGCATCAATTTCTTTTTCCTTTCCTCTACATCTTCACTCCAGAACAACTCTCTAATCAATGAAGTGTCTTTTACATAATTAGGATTACTAATTAGGTCCAAATTTGCTCCAGTAAAAACTTCTTGCCATCTAAACCCATCAGTTGTGATTATAAAAATATTGGGGGAAGTGGAACTAGATTGTGAATAAGAGGTACTAGCTAATAATATAAATAATGTAAAAACATACAATTTCATTTCTAAAGATTTTACAAAGTACCCTATTAAACATTATTTAAAGATGAACGCTGGATTAAATTTAGGTTATAGAAATCATATCAAATTATTAAATCAAGCCACTAGTGTCCGGTAAAAATAGTTATTAGTTCATTGAAAGTCTTGGTACATATGTATTTCATAAGAAAAAAGGTCGGTGACGATTTGAAATGAGTC
>JBIIVV010000005.1:0-31389 GCA_044339235.1 Ferruginibacter sp. | reverse complement strand
GCTGGATTTATGCAGGCAGATCTAGATCTGATTGGTCGATCATTGGAGGATGTGATCATTGAACCGGTAAGAAGTATTTTGATACCTGGCTTTGATGAAGTGAAAACCAAATGTAAAGAAACTGGCGCATTGGGTGGTGGCATTTCAGGTTCGGGGCCATCCATTTTTATGCTGAGTAGGGATGAGGCCACTGCAATTAAAGTTCAAACTGTTATGCAGGACATTTACAACCGCATAGGTTTAGACTATCATACTTATGTAACCACTATCAACAAAACCGGCGTTAAAATTTTACAAGAGTAAGTATTATGTTATAGTTTTTCTATTGTAGGATGTAAGAGCTGGATAGTAAGCATACAATTTCAAGTTGAAAAACTATCAGTTATCAACTATCAATTATCAATTATTTAAGTCGCATGCAATATTTCAGTACCAATCATCAATCGCCTGAGGTAGATTTCAAACAGGCTACCATCAATGGCCAGGCTCCAGATAAGGGCTTGTACTTTCCCGAACGGATACCTGCTATTTCTAAGGAACTAATTGAAAATATTACTCAGTATTCTAACGAAGAAATTGCTTACCAGGTGATGAAACCCTATGTGGGCGATACTATCCCTGAGGCTGAGTTAAGGCGAATTGTTGGGGAGACCATCCATTTTGATATGCCACTTGTAAAGGTAACCGATGCCATTTATTCTTTGGAATTGTATCATGGCCCTACGCTTGCATTTAAAGATGTAGGCGCTAGATTTATGAGTCGATGTTTGGGTTATTTTGTAAATCATTCTACCCCAGGTTTGGCCAAAAAAAAGAAGGTAACTGTATTGGTCGCAACTTCAGGAGATACCGGAGGTGCGGTTGCCAATGGTTTTTATGAGGTAGAAGGAATTGAAGTGGTTATATTATATCCATCCGGCAAGGTAAGTTCTGTGCAGGAAAAGCAGTTGACCACCTTGGGTAAAAATATTCACGCGTTGGAAATTGAAGGTAGTTTTGATGATTGCCAGCAAATGGTCAAGCAGGCCTTTACCGATGAAGTGCTGAACAAACAATTATTTCTGACTTCAGCCAATTCGATCAATGTAGCCCGTTGGTTACCGCAGCAATTGTATTATTTCTTTGCTTACAAGCAATGGGCAGATAAGCACCATCCTCCAGTGATATCGGTACCCAGTGGAAATTTTGGAAATATTTGTGCAGGTATTTTGGCGCTTCGCTCAGGGTTGCCGGTGCAGCATTTTATTGCGGCTTGCAATGCCAATGACGTTGTACCCCAATTTATGCAAACCCAGCAGTATGCGCCTAAAGAGTCGGTTGCTACCATTTCCAATGCAATGGATGTGGGCAATCCCAGTAATTTTATTCGCATCCTTGAAATATTTCAGCACCAGTTTGCAGATCTGGAAAATGTGTTGAGTAGTTGTAGTATTTCAGATGATGCAACCAAAGCAACCTTGCAGTTGGTATATCAAAAAAACAAGTATTTACTCGATCCCCATGGAGCTGTAGGTTTCCTTGCATTGGAGCAGTATTTACAGCGTCACCCCGATCTAAAGGGAATCGTATTAGAAACGGCTCATCCAGTAAAGTTTTATGATGTGGTAGAACCTGTAATCGGGGACTTGGTTCCTATTCCTGATTCAATTCAGCATCAATTGTCCTTGCAAAAGAAGAGTGTCAAAATGGAGGCTAAGGGAGAATTGTTGAAGCGTTTTTTATTGGAACTAAGCGGCAGCTAATAAAATTCGGGTCAATTAATTGGGGGGAGCTAGGATTTAATTTGGCTGATAGGCCGGTTAATTCAAGGCTGCTTGCTCTTGTATATCATCCATGTTGATGCCGGAATGGCTTTCATCATAGCTGCATTCACCATTTTTGATCAAAATTACTTGGGGAGATTCATGAAATACGGAAAATTCTTCGGCAATTTTAGCTGACAATTCCCGATAGCTGATCAAGTCTAAGTAATAGAAATCTACGTTTTCAGCAGGGGTGCCTCTTTCTAAACGGTTTTTGGCAACGCTGCTTATAGAACAACGCGTGCTGTGCTTAAATATTAACTGGGGTTTATTTTTCGACTTTTCTTTGATTTCAGCCAATTGTGCTGAAGAGGTCAGTGAGATCCAATCCATTATTAAAAATGGGTTTAGTGAATGATGTTTTCAGTCATTGGGCAGCCGGTTCCTCTTCTACTGGCACCACAGGATGACAGCAAAATAAGTCCAGCCGTAATGAGCATTGACAATAATAAAATCTTTTTCATTTTCAGTGGTTTTATTGATTTTACTTCAAATTTAGCTTTGCAAATATACAAAAGCTTTTGTTCACAGTATTAATGTTAGCAATTCCCGGATTAAAAGTTAACTTGCTAACCAGATATTTTTAAAATTTGCAATAGGGAATCGTTTGATTTTACCTATGAACTAATTTTTAAAGAGATTTTTTGTACTTCAAATATATAATAAATAATAATACCAGCAATAATACATTTAAAAATAACTAAAATGACCTTACAATTAGCCCGTCCGATAGCTTTTTTTGATCTGGAAACTACCGGTGTAAATCTTTCCACTGATCGAATAGTGGAGGTTGCGATTATCAAAATTTTACCGGATGGCACCCGCCAGGTGAAAAGGAAGCTAATTAATCCGGGTATTCCTATTCCAGCTGCAACGACTGCGATTCATGGCATTACAGATGAAATGGTAAAAGATGCACCCAGTTTTAAGCAATGTGGCAATGAGTTGAAGCAATTTATCGAGAATTGCGATATGGGGGGCTATAACAGTAACCGTTTTGATATTCCAATCTTAATGGAAGAGTTTTTGCGTGCCGGGATGGAAGTGGACCTTAGTACCAGAAGGATGGTAGATGTGCAACATATCTTTTATACGATGGAACCTAGGACCTTAACGGCTGCCTATAAATATTATTGCGATAAGGAATTAGTGGATGCGCATAGTGCAGAAGCAGATGTAAATGCCACAATTGATGTTTTGCTTTCTCAGATCCAACGCTATCCTCAGTTGGGTAATTCATTGGATTCGATTTTGGGAGTAATCGGGGAGGATAAGGTGGTAGATTATGCCCGTCGTTTCTTATTTGATGACAAAGGAGTGGAGGTATTTAATTTTGGTAAACACAAGGGGCGTCCGGTAGTAGATGTGTTAAGGGCTGAGCCTCAGTATTATGACTGGATGATGCGGGGAGATTTTCCGCTTCATACTAAGCAGAAACTAACCGAAATTTTAAACCGCACCCTTTTAAAAAATAGTTAAACTAAAACGGTATTAATTTTGTTTAATAAGATTAGCTAAACTATTTGTAATTTCGTTCAAATCCTCTTACAATATCATCCTTGGAAAAGTTAGTTATCATACCAACTTATAACGAAAAAGAAAACGTCGAAAATATTATCGCTGCGGTAATAGGTTTGCAGCAAAATTACCATATACTAATTGTTGATGATGGTTCTCCGGATGGAACTGCTGCAATCGTTCAGTCATTGTTTGCCAAATATCCAGGGCAATTGTTTCTAGAAAAAAGAGTCGGAAAGTTGGGACTAGGCACTGCTTATATTCATGGTTTTAGATGGGCATTGAAAAAAGGGTACCAGTTCATTTTTGAAATGGATGCTGATTTTTCTCACAATCCAAAAGATCTGGAAAATTTATACATAGCCTGTAAAAATGGTGCTGGCGTGGCAGTTGGTTCAAGGTATGTCAGGGGAGGAGGAGTCGAAAACTGGCCTGCCAACCGGATTGCCTTGTCAAAGGGAGCCTCTTTATACACCAGAATCATCACGCGGATGCCAGTACAGGATCCTACTGCAGGTTTTGTTTGTTACCGCAGGGAGTTTTTAGAAACGATCAATTTATCTGCTATCAGTTTTGTAGGATACGCATTCCAGATAGAAATGAAATTTGCCGCATGGAAATTGGGATTCATTGTAAAAGAAGTCCCCATCACCTTTATTGATCGCCAGCTGGGAGAAAGTAAAATGAACAAGGGGATCATAAAGGAAGGAATTCTGGGGGTGTTGAAATTACGCTGGATGAGCATGTTTAAAAGCTACCGTAATAAAGTTAAAAATACCTATGCTGATCAAACAGCTATTGTACCTCAATAATAATTTTTTATTCAGATTTCCATTCGCTTCTTTAGAAATTATTGTTTGAATTTGGTTTCAAATTTCCCTAGAAAATAATAGCTTTTTATTACAATTTAAATGCAGGATGGAACTGTTGCAAGGTGGATCGTAAAAATTCCCTGTCAAGGTGGGTATAAATTTCGGTGGTAGTAATGCTTTCGTGTCCCAGCATTTCCTGAACCGCTCGCAAGTCGGCCCCACCTTCTACCAAATGCGTTGCAAAAGAATGACGAAAGGTATGGGGTGAAATTATTTTTTTTATGTCAGCCAGTCTGGCCAATTCCTTGATGATTAAAAATATCATCACTCGGGAAAGTTTGCCTCCCCTTCGGTTTAAAAATAAGATATCTTCATTACCAGGTTTAACGGGTAGGTGTACCCTAATATCATTTTTATAAATATTAATGTACTGAATGGCATCTGATCCAATTGGTACTAATCTTTCCTTGTCTCCTTTTCCAATTACCTTAATAAAACCAACATCTAGGTGTAGGCAACTGATTCGTAGGTTAACTGCTTCGGTTACTCGTAATCCACAACTGTAAAGGGTTTCTAGTATTGCCTTATTTCTACCACCCTCTGGTTTGCTCAAGTCAATACTATTGATGAGGGAATTGATTTCTTCAAAACTGAGCACATCGGGCAACGATCTTTTAAGTTTGGGTGATTCGAGTAAGGTAGCGGGGTTGATTGAAATGATCTGTTCCTGTAGGCAGTATTTGAAAAAACTTCGGAGACCTGAAATAATTCTTGCCTGAGATCCTGCAGTCATACCCAGTTCACTGATCCATCGAATAAAATTTTCAAGATCCTTCAACTCCAATTGTTTGGGTGTTTTAAGTTCGTTGGATAGCTGCATCCAGGTGGTTAGCTTTTCGATATCATGCAGGTATGCTTCCACCGAATTATCACTCAGTGATTTCTCTAATTGTAGAAAAGCTTTGTACCCCTTTTTATATACCTCCCACATTTGAATCAATTGAAAATTTAGAAACGTTAAGCTGCCGGACTAATTGGTATGGAAGCTTTGGCAGATTGGTTCTAGGTTTTTTTTAAAATTGAAAGGTAATCATCAGTATTGGTTATGCAATGAAAGGTAGGCCTGTTTTGTTGATAAAATACTATATGAATGTTTAATTTGTAAAATTTCATTTAGTTAGCAAAGGTTTTCTTATTTTCGTTTATATTTTTTTAATTTCTACTCGCTGATGATGATAAATCTTCGTTCGTTCAAACAAAAAGTTCGATACCATAAAAAATCTCTAAAATCATTTTTGACTAAGTTAGAAAAAAATCCGCCAAAGGGATTACACAAACTGATTGACCAGGTCGACAAGGAAGTTTGGGCAGAAACCAATTGCCTGAGCTGTGGTAATTGTTGCAAACAAATGACGCCCACTTTTTCTGTAAAAGATATTAAAAGAATTTCAGCTCATTTTGAACTGACTCCTGTTGAGTTTAAGGAAAAATGGCTACGGTATGACAAAAAGGACGGAGATTGGCAAAATCAAAAACAACCCTGCCAGTTTTTAAATCTTAAGGATAATAAGTGTTCAATTTATCCCATTCGTCCGAGTGACTGTGCTGGATTTCCGCATCTTACCAAAAGGAAAACGGTAGATTATATTGATGTTCACAAGCAAAATTTACAATACTGCCCTGCTACCTACAAAATGGTGGAGAAGATGAAGGGTTTGTTAGGCTAAGCAATTATTGAGTAGCCGATGAAAGGATCTACAAGCACACATCCTCAATTAAAAAATATTCTACCGGCTGATCTTGAATGATCAAAATAGATAGGATATTGAATTGTATTCTTTGCCATTGGGGATTTTGGTGAAGGTATTGTTCTGCTGCATTTATTAAGTTTTGTATCTTCTTATCCCCAACGCTATCCTCCGGTAAGCCAAATTTCCTGGTTCTCCTGGTTTTTATTTCTATGAAATGCAGGACCATTTCCTTTTCTGCAATTATATCCACTTCCCATCGGGCATGTCTCCAGTTTTGCTCCAATATCGTGTAAGCCCTTTCCTTAAGCCAGTGAATAGCCATCTTTTCGCCTGTTTTACCAGTTTCAATGTGTTTTGCCATATGCTATTTTAAAATAAGGGGGTAAACTAGCTTACCCGTTCATTACCCTTGATTATAATGATACATTTGTTAGCTGAGCGGGCTATCCAGTTCAATTTATAAATATTGTTGCAAAAGGATTTATTACCTATTTTTGTCACTGTTAAATTAAATAAAAATGAAGATAGAAAGGTCAATTATAGTAAGTTTTGTTTTGTTGGTATTGATTGCTTCCTTGTATCGGCTACTGCCGGGAAGACCACTTGGCTTTGCTCCTCAAATTGCAATGGCTTTATTTAGTGGCAGCATCATTAAAAACAAGCGGTATTCTTTTTTGCTACCCATCTTGTCAATGTTGTTGTCGGATATATTGTTTGAACTGCTTTTTCAATTTAAAATTTCCCCGATTGTAGGTTTTTACAGTGGTCAAGTTGAAAATTATTTGCTATTCGCTTCAGTTACTTTGATCGGATTTTTGATCCAAAAGCAAAATTGGTTGCAGATTTTTGCAGGTGCACTTGCAGGAGCTACTTTTTATTTTCTGGTATCTAATTGCTTGGTATGGATGGCAGGAGGATTGGCCCTCAATAATCTGCCTTATGCTAAAACCTGGGACGGCTTGATCAGTTGCTATGCTGCGGCTATTCCTTTCTATCAGGGAAGTTTGTATGCTACCGTATTTTTTAACGTCGTTTTATTTGGGGGGTACTCCATTTTTACAAAATATGCAGTCCAGCCTCAAGCTAGCGTCTAATTGTATAATCATATTATAAACATTCATGCCACTCAACAGAGTGGCATGAATGTTTATAAGGATTCTTCGTACCCTTTATCAGTAAGCTGTACTTTATCTGCTGCAGCGCTAGTGGCCAATTCGTCGCATCGATTATTGTGTGGATTATCGGCATGTCCTTTTACCCATACAAATTGGATAGTAAAACTTTTTGCTAATTGATGATAGTGTTTCCAAAGGTCTTTATTTTTTTTACCACCCTTGAAATCTGTTTTTATCCAGTTTTTTAACCATCCCTTTTCAACAGCGTTCACCACATACTGGCTATCAGAATAAACTGTTATGGGTAATTCATTTTTTTTGATGGCTTCTAATCCTGCTATTACTGCCATTAGTTCCATCCGATTGTTGGTGGTAAGCCTAAAGCCCTGCGACAATTCCTTCCGATGAGTTCCCGACATTAGGATGGCGCCATATCCGCCGGGGCCGGGATTGCCCCTTGAAGAGCCGTCTGTGTAAAGTATTATTTTTGACATTATGTAATTACGAAGCCTGTTTTTTAAAAGATAAAGGATTCAATTAAGCATACAAAGTAACCAATTTAAAACCTTAGCTCAGTACTTTATTTTTAAGAAATTGAATGTTGCTAATTTGGTCAAACTGTTTGGATCTTAGCTGAGCAAAATAAACTAGGTGCTTAGATTTAATGGGGGCTTTGTTGTTTTTAGCAGGAAAACCTACAGTAGCCTATATTAATTGCAAGGGCTTTGATGGAGTGGCGTTGGATATTAAAAAACACATTTTATCCGCTACTGGAAGTGACACAACCCTTTGAGATTCATGAAGAAAATGCGAATATGTTTGTATTTTTGGAAACAGTAGTAATAAAAGTTCAAGAACAATTACCTTGGATAATCAAACATGGCTTATTTTTTTGCTGGCAGCTGAACATGAAGCACAGGAAGCGGGACAAGGGGAACACCTATTATATAACTGGAACTTTTCAACTATTGGCAATTAAAATAGAATACATGATGAGGATTTTAAAGTATTATTTTTTTATTTTGTTATTCATTATTGAATATTCTTCAGTAGTTGCACAAAATAAACAGGTCGATTTTTTTATTTCGGAAGGATTTAAAAACAATCCGGCACTTTTAGAAAATAGTAATCTTCAGTTGTATTTTCAGATTCAAAATGAATTTATTACAGCTCAAAATAAAAAGCCACAAGTAAGTATTACAGCTGATTATTTATTTTCCCCCTTCTTTTTTGACAATGGTAGGCCATTGAGTATTACTACCAATCCATCTCCTAAATCCTTTGGATATGATGTGGGGTTAACAAATGGCGGATTATATGCGGCTCAATTAAATGCTAGTTTGCCTGTTTTTAATAATGCTTCCATTAAAAGTTTATATGAGCAAAATAAAGTACAGTCAAATATTTCCAATTATAGTCGGGGCCAGATAGAACATGAATTAGCAAAAAATATAATTGACCAATACATCATTACCTATCAGTTTTTACAGCAAACATTTTACCTACAGAAAATAATTGATCAACTTGAAAGCAGAAAGCCGCTTGTAGCTGCTTTGGTAAAGCAGGGTTTATTGCAACAGAATGATTTTTTATTGCTCGATATTCAAATAAGTACCAATAGCAATGACTTAAAACAGTTGCAATTTGCCTATAATAATGGGATGGCACTATTAAAGAATTTATCCTTGGTAAGCGACACCACTCTTTTCGTTTTAGAAAAGCCTGACATAAGAATAAAGCCAGCACCTTCTTCCTATTATTATGTAAAAAAGTATGAACTTGACAGTTTAAATTTAGTAGCTCAGCAAAATGTTAATAATGCCAAGTATAGGCCACAGCTTAGCTTATTGGGAACCTCGGGGGTTTATGCAGCTGATGTAAGAAATGTACCGCACAATATTGGACTAAGTGCAGGGGTGCACTTAAGTGTTCCTATAAGCGATGGCCACCAAAGAGAATTATACCAAAAACAAAAAAATATTTTGCAGGCCAATCAAAACCTCTATCTTACTACTGCAGCCATCCAGCAGCAAAACAACATAATTTATGCAAAGCAACAAATTGACCAGTGGAAGCAGACCATTGCAATGTCTGCCGAACCAATACAAAAGCAAGAACTTCTGATGGATATTATTAAAGATAAAGTGGTAAAAGGGCAAGTTTCTGTGATGGATTATGTTAATGCTTTGCAGGATTATGCTATTTTACAAAAAAACAAGGCAGTTGCTGAAACTAATTTATTGCTTTATATCAATCAATATAATTACTATAATTGGTAAATTTAATTTTGTATGAAAATGATAAGGAACATTTTTTTAATGGGCGTTACTTTTAATTTACTTTTTACATCCTGTAATAGCAAAAAGACAGAAGACTATACAATTTCTAAAGCTGTCCAAACGGCAGTAACTTATACTCAGCCATCCATTCGTGATTTTACAGATTACATTCAATTAAATGGAAATACCCAGTTTCAAAAAAAATTGGTATTGAGAGCTAGTATTACAGGTTACATCGTGTCTATGAATTGGAAAACGGGTGATCATATATCAAATGGCACTTTGTTCTGCAGCATTAAAACTAAAGAGCAAGATGCTTTGAAAGGAATCGACAGCAGGGAGTCCTCACTTAACCAGTTTCAAAAACCGTTGAATGTATTTTCTAATGCATCCGGTATTTTTACTGCTGTTAATTACAGCGACGGAGATTTTATCAATGAAGGCGATATTCTTGCAACAATTACCGATCCTTCCTCCTTGGTTTTGTTAGTAAATGTACCCTATGAATATCATCAATCGGTATACGTAGGAAGATCTTGCTCTGTTAAGTTTCCTGATGGAAAAATGACCCGCTCTGTGATACAGGAAGAAGTGCCTACGATCGATGCTGTTTCTCAGACACAATCCTTTTTGATTCGTTTTCCGGGTAATCAGTTGTTACCCGAAAACATGAATTTGATTGTATATGTACCCATTAAGCAAAAGAAAAATGCATTTTCGTTACCATTGGATGCCATTCAAACAAACGAAACTCAGGATGAGTTTTGGGTGATGAAGTTGGTAAATGATTCAATGGCAGTTAAAGTACCTATAATTGTAGGCTTGCAAAATGATTCTTTGCGAGAAATCATTTCAGGCATTGGCCCAACTGACAAAATAATTTTAAAAGGTGCTTATGGTTTGTCCGATTCCTCAATAGTGAAAGTTCAGTCAGAAATAGAGTAAAAATATGCAGCAATATCACTCACATCATAAAAAAACATTGCTGGGCGTAGCTGTGTTGATCTTATTAGCTGGATTTTTTAGTTTTTCTAAATTGAAAACCAGTCTGTTTCCGGACGTTACTTTTCCAAAACTTAAAGTTATAGCAGATGCCGGCCAACAGCCCGTAGATAAGATGATGGCAACCGTTACGGTTCCATTGGAAAATATCATCAAGCGTACCGAGGGTTTAGATTATATACGCAGCACTACTACCCGGGGAAGTTGCGAAATTTCTGTTTTTTTAAAATGGGATGCCGATATAGATTTGGCTCGTTTACAAATGCAGGCATTAATCGATGATGTACGAAGTTATTTGCTACCCGGAACTAAGATTACAGTTGAGAAAATGAATCCTTCCATATTACCCGTAATGGGTTTTAGTTTGGAGGGCAATCGTTCTGCAATTGAATTGAGGAAAATTGCATTATTACAGGTAAAGCCTTTTCTGTCCTCTACTTCAGGGGTTTCAGATATTGCAATAATTGGTGGAAAAACCAAAGAATACCAAATTCTTTTAAATCAAGATAAGTTAACTGAATTAAATATAACGCCTCAGCAAATTAGTACCGTTGTTAGTCAAACAAATGTATTGCAGTCTAATGGGTATATTAGCGATTACAACAGATTGTATTTGTCTTTAATGGACAATGCTATTACCAGTAAACAAGAACTAGAAAATCTGGTAATTCTAAATTCAGCAAAACGGGTAGTTCAGTTAAAGGATGTTGCTGATATCAAGATTGCTGAAACGAAGGAGTATGTAAAAATAAATGCTAATGGAAAAGATGTTCCTTTAATTGCTATTATTAAACAGCCTTCTGCAAATCTCATTGATGTCACTGAAGGTGTTTTAAAGAGAGTAAAAGAATTGGAAAATATTTTACCCAAAGATGTTAAAATAAAGCCCTACTATTTACAAGCTGATTTTGTAAACGATAGTGTGAGAAGTCTTGAAGATGTTTTATGGATTGGTTTGGCCCTCGCTATAATTGTGGTAATTGTTTTTTTACGCTCTTGGAAATCTAGTTTGGTCATACTACTAACAATACCTACTACTTTGGCATTGACTTTAGTTGGTCTTTATTCAGTAGGGTATTCGTTTAATATAATGACATTGGGGGCTATCGCTGCCGCTATTGGTTTAATGATTGATGATGCGGTAATTGTGGTTGAACAAATATACCGCAGTCGTGAAGAACATCCTGATGAGCCAATGCCCAGTGTGGTGAGCAGAGCAATAAGGTATTTATTTCCTGCAATGGTAGCATCTTCTTTAAGTACGATAGTAATTTTTGTTCCATTTATTTTAATGAGTGGAGTTGCGGGCGCTTATTTCAAAGTCCTAGCCTTTACAATGATTATCGCCCTTTTTGCTTCTTTCATTGTTACCTGGCTGGTTTTACCAGCTTTGTTTTTATTATTTCCCAGCAAGCCTACAACGATTAAAAAGCCTATTGCAGTGGATCTAAAAGATAAGGGAGGTTGGATTCGTTTTTTCATCCGTCATTCTTATATCAGCTTCTTATTTGTAATTGCCTGTATTGTTATGCTGTATGTTTTACCTAGTAAAATGCCTTCCGGTTTTCTTCCAGAAATGGATGAAGGGGGTATCGTACTCGATTTTAGTAGCCCCCCAGGAACAACCTTGGAAGAAACAGACAGGATGCTTAAAGAAGTGGATAAAATCATTCAGCAGCAACCCGAGGTGGAAACCTTTAGCCGCAGGCTGGGTACACAAATGGGATTTTTCATTACTGAACCCAATCAAGGTGACTACTTAATTCAATTAAAAAAGAAGCGAAAAAAAAGTACAGATGAGGTTTCATCCGATTTGAGGTCCAAAATTGAAGTTTCTTTGCCCCAATTGAATATTGATTTTGGGCAAGTAATTGCTGATATGCTGGGTGATTTAATGAGTAGTGTAAAACCAATTGAAATAAAAGTGTATGGGGATAACAGAAAGAAATTAGAAGCTATCTCCAGGGAATTGAAAGGAATTGTTGACAGTGTAAAAGGGACGGCAGATGTGTTTGACGGCATTGTGATTGCGGGACCTCAGGCAACCGTTAATCCGGATGTTTCCAGACTAGCACAATTTGGCATTTCTCCCACCGACTTTCAGTTTCAACTTCAAACACAACTAGAGGGGAATGTGATCAGTACCATTATGGATAAAGAACAGATGGTAAATATTCGTATGTTGTATCCTAATTCACAACTCACAACAATAAATTCATTAGCCAATGGGAATATATTCTTACCGAATGGGTTATTAAAACCCATTAATACGATTGCTACTATTCAATTGGAAAAAGGAGTTGCTGAAATAGAAAGAGAAAATCAGAAGATGATGGGCGTTGTTACTAGTCGCTTAGAAAATCGTGACTTGGGTAGTACATTGAAAGATATCCAGCAATCGATTAAAGAAAAACTGTTTTTACCTCCTGGTTATCATGTTGAATATGGCGGATCTTATTCTCAGCAACAAAAGGCATTTACGGAGTTACTTTACATACTGCTGGCAGCATGCATTTTAGTTTTTATAGTGTTGTTGGCATTATTCAGGGAATTTGTGGTTTCTTTTTTTATCATTTTAATGGCTTTATTGGGAGTAGCAGGATGTCTGCTGGCATTGTTTCTTACCAACACACCATTAAATGTGGGAAGTTATACCGGTATCATAATGATTGTTGGAATTATTGGGGAGAATGCCATATTTACCTATCAGCAATATTTACTGGCTAGGCAATCAATGGATTCTAAAGATAGCATCGTATTTTCCATTAGTGCTAGATTGAGACCAAAGCTAATGACTGCATTTGGCGCTATAATGGCGCTGATACCGCTGGCTTTAGGTATTGGTGCTGGAGCGCAACTTCACCAGCCTTTAGCAATTGCTGTGATAGGTGGATTATGTTTTGCCTTACCTCTTTTGTTAATTGTGTTACCTACATTTTTACGAATAATAAACAGAAGATGATTTGCTTTGTTAGATAATCAGTATGGGAGTGTCTAAATTTATTGATCTATCAACTCAATAGCATTATTCTCATTGATGCCACTTAGAATTTGAATAAAATCTTCTGTTTTGATTCCAGTTTTAACAGCTACTTTTTGATGATTGTTTGCTAGTGAGACAGAGTCTCCCTCTAGTAAATAATTAGATGGAATTACCAATGCATCTTTGACATCTTTAATCAATATGTTTACCTGAACCTTGCTTCCTAATAGTAGGGAATTCGGAGTCGATGTTAACATAGCATCGACAATATAAGATTGAGTGTTTTCATCAAACATCGGGTGGATTTTAGTGATTTCTCCTTTTAAAATAGTACCCTTGTCCGTTATTGAAGAGATTAATATCAGCTGGTTCAAAAATATTGATTTGATATCACTTGCGGAAACAAAAAGTCGTATAATGGTTTTACCGGAACCTACACGGCAGATAGGTTCACCTTTTCTTACCAGATCACCGGTAGTTTTAAATATTTTTAAAATTACACCTTCATTGTTTTCATTTTTTATTTTGCTATACTTTACGTTTTGTTCTTGTATTTTTAATTGTGATTTTGCATTCGACTCATTCAAAGACATAATGGCTTTTAGATCTTCCAGTGATTTTTGAAGAACGGTTCTGTTGGTTTGGCTATTCAGCAATTCAACTTTTGTTTTTTCTAAATCTAAGGCAGATACAGCATGTTTATCAAAAAGCCTTTGATACCTATTTACATTTAAACTATCAGTGTTACATTTTGTTATGGCTTGATTAATTTGTTCTTTTAGTTTTATAATTTGTGGAGCATTTTCTTGGGTATTTTTTTTAGAAAAATTATAATTAATTGCTGCATTTTCCATTTGGGTCAATTGTAATTCATTCCCAATTTGGCAAATAGCCTGACCAGATTTAATTGAATCGCCCTCATTAAGATAGATTTGTTTTATATTTCCATCAAGCATGGAAGGGATGCTATATTCTGTTTCGGCAACTAATTTTCCTGTTGTGTAAACAAAATCTGTCATGTCTTTCCTTGAAGGCTTGGTTTGTATTGCACTTTCATTGCAACTGGCTAAAGTATTCAAAATGACAAAAAGGTATAAGAAAATATTTTTCATAGTATTTTTATTAATCGCGTTTATATTATTTCCTGCCTTCAAAATTAGCATTGATTATTTGTAAATTGGATACCATGTTTAAATAAATATTTTCTGATTTTAAATAGTCCTCAAATGACTTGAGATAGATATCTAGACTGATCAAACCATTTACGTATTTCTCAAAGTTTGCAGTGGTAATTTTGTTTAGCAATTCAAAATTATTTTTTGTTAATTCAATTAGTTCCAATGTTGCTGTATAGCTTTCCACTAAATTCTGATCATTTAAAATGGATTGTTGTGTTGCAAATTTCAGTTGCTCTTCCGATGCTTGTTTCTTATAAATCATGCTTTGCACCTTGTTTCTATTTGAGAATCCCGCATAAATGGGCACTGTTGCCATAATGCTGATGTAGGAATAGTCATTCCAGGAGCCTTTTTTCAAATCGATACCTAGGTCATCTCTGAATTGATCATAGCCTTTGTATCCAACTAGATTTATTTTTGGATAATATTTTGTTTTAGCTTCCTTGATTTGAAGGGAATCGATTTTTACCATTTGTTGTAATGGTTGCAAAGCCTTATCTGCTCCAATAGGCGCTATCGGTTGCTTATTGAATACTACCAGTTGTTCTGGTAAAACGAATTTTAAATCTGTAGAAGCGGGTAAATCCAATAAGTTTTTCAAGTAAGCGATTGACTGTCTGACTAAAGTGCTTGACTGTATAATGTTTTGCTTAATATTATTGCTATTTACTTTCGCTTGATTGAGTGAGGATTCATCAATAATTCCATTTTCAAATTTGTATCCAATAATATTAACAATGCTATCAGATAACTGAAGGTCTTTTTCTGAAATTGTAATGGCAGTTAATGAAGTGATAACTGCATAGTAAGTTTGTAGGATCTGAATTTTTAAATTTTGAATTGACTGATCTTCTTGTGCTTTTAGAAGTTGCGTATTTTGATATGCAATTTTCGATTGAAATAAATGTTGCCAGTCCATGATAGATTGAACTGCAGAAATTCCCATTGAATTGGTATATTGCTTTCCGAAGGATATGTTGATATTTTTACCTGGTTGTCCAACTATAAAACCTGGAATAGAGGTAGTGGATAGTTTTAAATTATCCTGCGAATTAAAATTCCCTGAAATTTGAGGAGTTTTAAAATAATTAGACGCCTTCAAGTCAGATTTTGACTGAGCAATTTTTAATTTATAAATTTTTAAATTGCTATTATTTTTCAATCCTAATTTAACAAGCAGCTCTGCATTTGGTATTAGTAAAGTATCTATATTGGCAGCACTTGAAAATTTAACTAAGCTAAAGAAAATGATAATCAGATAACTGTTCTTCATGGTTGGGTAAAGTATAATGCAATTGTTGAGTATGGGTTGGCTTTTATTTTATTAACTGAAATAAATTTTGTTTTGCTTCGGTTTCATTTATTCTGTCCAAAGTGAATTTGTATGCTCCGGTATCAATGCTTAAGTTGCCTCTGAATGGCCAGTCAAGGGATACAATCATGAATATAACGGTCGACAGTAGAATACCCACAATTAAGCTCATAATGATATGCAGTCGGGTGTCTGTTTCAAAAAACCATGTTATTCCGATAAGTACAATACAGCCTATAATTGTTACGGCCCATACAATAGGGGGGAGGCCATTTTGTGTAGAATAAACCCTTTCCCTTCTAGCAGCGGCTAACGTTGAAAATTTGTCTAGACAGAGTTTATAGATAATCTTGTCTCTTTCAGTGATTGGGTTAAATGAAACAAGATCATATTGAATTTTATTAAAATCATCAATTGCCGCAAGGGGGATGTTTCCTTTTTTGGATTGCGGCCATTCTTTTTTAATCACATTTTTTAAATAATTTTTAATATCATTTTTAATCTCTCTGGAAACTTGAAAGGGAAGACCACTACAATCTCTATAAAGTGACATGGCGTAGCCAGATTCTGCGTCTACTTTTTCTTGGCAACCGTTATAATTTTCCCATACACCCACTGCCACTAAACCAATCAGTATTCCAAAAAATATGCCTACTATACCTGTAAAATGGGATATTACATCATTTACCTCAATGTTTTTTGAGTGAAAATATCTGGTAAGTGGCTTATTTGCAAGAATATAACCGAATACAGAAAAGGATGAAAATGCAATAAAAATGATTGAATAAACCTGCCAAAGGGATAAGTCATAAATCCAAAAAAAATCCATAAGTATTTAGTTTTTCGAATGATTGAATTTGTAGTCAATAGTAATTATTGAAAATCGTTGTAGTTTTTTAGTTATTGGGAAACCGCTCAAAAATTGTAATAGCTGAATCTATTTCAATGGTATTGTAGGAAGGTTTCTTCAATAATGGTAAGATTCATTGTTTATATAAAAGTAACAATTAATTTAATAGATTTAATTCTAAAGCCTTTTTTTTTGATAAAATGACAGCTTTATGCTACCCTCTATGCGGATATTTATTTTTCTTGAAGGGGTCAATAACTGGCAAAAGTTATTTTGCTCCATTTTTCTGGCAAATGGGTGTCATATATTCCATGACTGTTTAGAGCCATCGCGGGATGTGGTTGAATTTCTTTACCAGCTACCATTAATTTTTGAAATCTTCCTAAAAAAATATGCCATATATCCCCATTGGCTGGGGGAATATTTCGTCCATTGGCCAATAAACCTAGGCTACTCCATGGAATAGCAATTTCCGCGCTCCATCCTTTGTCAATATCGCTGTTATTGTTTAATGTACCCTCTATTTGAACGGCTGTTTGCAAGCCGGGCAAATCATAATTGGTAAATGCCCAGCGAATACCCCTTGGATGGGTTCCTTTCCAGAAGGAGGAGCCAATTCGGTCATAATCACCTCCAAATGTATAAGCCTGTGCCTGGTGAACATCAAAAGGGGGGATATCAAATTTACTGCCCTTTGTATAAGCATCTTTCCAGATAAAAAAAACTTCGTAAATAGTATTGGCCGCATTTATTTCCAACTCGTAATAGCAATCGCCTCCATCAATAAAAATTTCCAAATCATTTTCTAAAAAAACAATGCTGTCCCTTTCAGTTTGGGTAGCCTCAACAAATGGCTCTTCGGCCGTAAAAGCTATGTACAAATGGGTGTCATTCCAAACAATAGCAGTTTGGGTATTGTACATTCCGGATTGTCCAGTAACCATATCTACAAATCGGGGGCTCCAATTTGCATTCAGCCAAACATCCTTTTTTATATTACCATCGACAGTAATGTTAGTTGAAATTTTTTTAGCCGTATAATCAGATTCTTTACGCATACATTTTTTAACTTTAATTAACTAAAGACTGTTCACCAAATAAAGTTGTGTAGACCCTATTCATAAGAGGAGGGTTAAATGGAAAAATTCCATTCTAGGCATTATCCATCGCAATTATTCAGTTGGGTAAAGTTAAGTATTGGTTCTAAGTTACCAATTATAAGGTTTGTGAATGTTACTTTTAATTAGGAATTTCCTTATTTTCCAAAATAGCAATAGGTAGGTATCTTTGATCGTTTTGTTTATACCGTTCAAAAAGAGGTAACTGTTATAGGTTGGCTTTGTGTTGAATAATTTCTTCGAATAATTCTTTCTTTTAAACCAGTTTTTATATTCTTTTGTATTTAAGCCTGCAAATGGTGTTAGGTTCTTGAAAAATGGATCCTCAATAGAATGTACGCTTTTTATCAAATTGATGGAGGAATCGGTTTTATTGTATTTTAAGACATGAAAAAATAGCTCATCATCGGAATTGTCTGAAAAATTGATTTCTACACTTAATTGAATTTGAACTCGGTCATCAAAATAGGTTAAAATACGACCCAGATAGTCAACTTGTGGCATTATAAAATTCCCAACTGAGTAAAATATATAACCATTATTATATTTTTCTGCACCCTGAACAACATGCGGATGGTGGCCGATTATGTAATTGGCACCACAATCAATAGCAAGATGGGCCCATTCCCTATCTGCTGGTTGAGGATAATTTGCTAATTCATAGCCCCAGTGTACGTAAATAATAATCTTAATGGCTGGATTCTTTTTACGGTCGGCTTTTATAAGTTGTAGTAATTCCTGAGGATTAAAACGATTCACGATTTCATCCTTACTAAAAACACCACCAGTAACATTTGCAACTACTCCATATATTTTAATCTGGTTGTCAATATTGATTGATGGTTTATCTTTTGTGCCAAAATGCTCAATTCCGCTATTATTTAATAAGTCAATTGTTTTACCAATTTCATTTCTGAAATCTTGAATGTGGTTATTTGCAAAACTTACATATTTGACGGAGGCGATGTTTAAAATATCTACAACTGATTGATTACTGTATAAATTATACTTATGTTCATCCACTATTTTAAACTCATCTGATATTATCTGACCTTCTAAATTTGCAATTGTTATTGTGTTTTTAAAAATGTGTTTTATTTTATCTATGTTAATACAATCTTTTGTAGGATATACCAGGTCTCCAATAAAAGTTAACTTCATAATACAGTAGTCTTTTTAATTTAATAATTGCTCGTATTGATTAATCATTGTATCAAGTGAAAATTTCCTTTTTGTAGCTAATGAGATGTTTTTTTTATCAAAATTGGCAAGCAATGCATTGCTCCATTGCGCACTTATATCTTCAAAATTTGTTTTTGACAAATATCCATTCACCCCATTCTCAATCATTTCGTTAGCTCCTCCAATATCTGTAAGAACGCAAGGGAGTCCACAATTCAATGCCTCAAGTGCAGCAATGGAAAAGGTTTCAACACCTTTTGAAGTTAAGGTGAAAATATCGGAAGCCCAGTAAAAAGGCTGGACATTATCTTGATTTCCAGTAAAAATGATTCTTTTGTTCAAGTTTAGCGATGTAACATAATTTTCTATTTCCGGTTTTAAATTGCCGTCACCTACGAAAAGTAAAAACACATTATTCATTCCTTTTTCATACAATCGATTAAAAGCATCAACTGCTGCTTTATGATTTTTTTCAGGTCTAAAAGCCGCTGTTAAAATGACCACTTTAGCATCTGGTGGTATTCCATAATGATTTCTAATTAATAATGATTCATCTACTGAATTTGGCAGCCTCCAGTAATTAGTATCAACCCCATTGTAAATTGTAGTAAAATAACTACGATCAATTTTGAATTGATTGGTTGTGTAATTGATTTGGTTGTTGCAAACGGAAATGATTTTGTCTGTCTTCCTAATAAATTTCGAGTAAAATTTCATTAATTGATGATCTTTTCTATTTCTATGAATCGTGGTGTGGTATGAAATAATTCTTCTTTTCTTGTCAAATCTTAAAAGCGTAGAAATATGGGTTAAAAAAAATGAAAAAAAGCCTAAGCAAAAAAGCAAGTCTGGGTTTCGGTTTTTAATGAATTCCCTAGTTTTTGCCAATGGTTTCAGATCAAATTTGTAATTTCTTGGAAAAACCTTTAATTCAACTTCTTTATTCAATTTTGTCTCCAATGGGTTATTTTCTGAATAACTTATAATGATACATTCAAACTTTGAATAGTCCAGTTTGTTTACCAATGAAACTAAAAATTTTTCCGCTCCCCCAATGCACAAACTAGAAACAGAAAATATTATTTTTCTTTTTTTAATCATGCGTACAGATTTAGTATTTTGTTTTCTCCAAACATTAATTGATTTAAATCCATATTTTTTATATTTAGAGATAATTGTTTGTTCTTAGATGAATCAATGATAAAAGTTTCTATAGCTATAGCAAATGATTCCGCATCTGCATTGGCAATCATTCCAGTAATATTATGTTGAATATATTCTGGTAGCCCCCCTTGATTTGAAACGATAACAGGAGTATGTAGTGCAAGGGAAGTCATAACAACTCCACTTTGTGTAGCATCTCTATATGGGCATACTATTATTTTTGAGTTTTGAATAATCTCACAAACTTCGAAGTTTGATAAGTGATTCAGCTTGAAATCTACATTTTTAAATTTATATTTATTTGTTAGCTTACTGCCAATCGTATTGTTATAGGGAGCGCCTGCAATTATATATTTTACATCAGGGTACTTTCTATTTAAAATTGTAATTGATTCTAAGAATATATCAATCCCTTTATATTCAGATACGCGTCCTATAAAACTTATGTAAATTGGCTCATTTTCATTTTTCTTCAGATAGTTTGAATAAAAATTATAGGGTTTCAATTTTAAATTAATGCAGATTGTGTTTTCTCCTTTTTTTTCTAATAATATCTTTTTGCTGTATTTTGAAAATGTAACGTATTTGTATACATTGCTATGGAACAGCCTTTTTGTTAAAAAAGTCTTTATATTTTTTTCTCCTGTATGTTGAATTGGGTCATGTACGTTTATTATTAATTTTGTTTTTAATAAATAAAACAAAAAGGTAAAAGGCAGTAATCTTATTGAAACATCATCAAAATGAATAAAGTTGGGTGATTCCTTTTTCGTTTTTTTATATAGTAAGTAGGACTTTTTAATATTTAGTGTCGAAATGCTTTTATTTTTTTGATGAACAAGAAACTCAAACGAGTTACATCCTTTTATATAGGGTTTAAAATTTTCATAATCTGTAGGATTTAATAATTTTACCGCATCAATAAAAGTTATTTTAGTAGGTAATTTATCAATATTACATATATTTTTATTCTTAGAATAGGGGTCTATTTCTATAATTACGCTTAAGTCAACGTATTTCTTCACTTCATTTATATACTCTAAAGCTGCATCCAGAAAGCAAATTCTTGTAATAAATAAAACACTTGGTTTCATCCTTTTAGTTGTTTAATAATATATTTCGATTTAAAATTTCTTTAAATTTTGCATAAATTGAAATTATTCCAATGGAAATGATTAGCATTACTATTGGTGGGATTTTTTCTAAAATTGAATATTCTGATATGGTTATGGGTATAATTACCAATAATAATATAACAAATACAGTGAATTTTAGATCTGTTAGAAATTCCATTTTTTTTCTTCTTAAAATTATGCCTTGCAAAAAATAAAATAGTATAAATGAAATTGTAATTGAAGTTACACTTCCCATACTCCCATATATAGAAATCATCGTGTATCCTAATATTGTATTAAAGATTACATTGATTATATTCAACCACATATCCAATTTTTCATTATGACTCGATAGTAGCATATATGCTTGTACTAATGATAGTGAAAATGGAATCAGTGCAAAAAACATGTGTTGTGTTATTTTTATTGCCCCATTAAATTCTTTCCCAAAAAAGTAATCAATAAAATATGGACATAGATAGTATGCAAATAAAGTGGTATACACACTGAATATAAATACCTGTAAATATGTTTTTTTAGATATCGTCAAATAGCTTTTTGTATCTGAATAATTCTTTGCCATCACCGGAAATATAGTTCCTAGTAAAATGACTGGTATAATTTGTGCTATTGAAAAAAATTTCAAAGCAATTTCATACAATCCTACATCTGTCTTCGTTGCCAATTTTGATAGTAGTAATGAGTTTATTCTCCAAAAAATAATATTAACTGCTCCAATTATTACAAAAACTCTTCCTTTATATATTAACCCTTTTATTTTTTTGATCTCTATTTTTTTTTTGATTGATTTAAGTTCTGATAATATCCCTATTTCTTCTTTTATGTTATTTGGCAATGACACATAAGCAAGTTTAAGTGTTAATATCCTTGCTATTACTAATATTAAAACGAAAAGTATAAAATCAAATGGTACGTAGTAGTATATGGAAGCTAATAATAATTTTACCAAGGATTCAAATAATGTAATTTTAAGAAATACAATTTGTGTTTTTTCTGCAATATGTATTGCTTTAACTGAATATATTATATTATCAAAGAGTATATTGATTCCTAAAATTGAACTGACTTGAATGATAACTAACTCATTATTGTATAAGGTTACTGAACTAAGTATTATTATAATATATCCAATAAAACTTAAAATAAATTCAGTAGCAAAAAAGTGTAAGGTAGCGTAGTCTTTTTTTTCTTCCATTTGAACATATTCTCTTATAAAATAGTTTGCTAATCCCATTGTTGAAAATGCAGCTACTATTTGATATAATGAATTTCCGATTACGTATTCTGAAAATTTGTTTAGTCCAATGGATTTAGTTAATAAAACAAAAAATATACCTAAAAAGATATTTTGAAGTACATTGGCAGCAACCCCTGAAATTGTATTTGAAATAATAGATTTTCCTGTTAGTTTATTTACTATTGACATATATTTATTAAAAATAATATAATTACTTGTATTATTATATTTATATATGTTATATTTTTATATTATTTATAATTCACTAGGTGTAATTAGTAGTAGACCCTCAAAATGTCTAAAATTGCCATTCGATAGAGCGGTTGATTAAAATGAATCAATAAAGAACGAGTGGATAATTAGTCAAATGATTAATAACCTTGCATTTCAACTTTTTTTTTGTAAAAAAAGGGATCAATGTAGGCTTGTAAACCTGCACGCAATAGTGATTTGTTACTTTTTTGCCCTAATACAAAAAACTAACAAAAAAAATCAATCCGCCGCGGTGGATAAAATCAAGGAACTCGCCGGCAGAGTAAGTTATTTTATGGGGCGTGCTCGCTCAAACAGCCATCATTTTTTTAACGGCTGATGTTGAACATTTTTAGTGCTTTTTATTCAAGGGTACAAAACACCTAATTTTACAAATCACCTAAACAAACTTTTTGAGGGTCGAGTAAATAGCGATAGTTTCTCGCAAACTGTTATTAAGATGAAACGGGATGGAGGTATTTCCATTTTCCCGTGTAAGGTTAATGGCTTAAAGCTATACTTCATATTTGACACTGGAGCCTCTGATGTTTCATTATCAATGACTGAAGTCAGCTTTATGCTTAAAAATGGATACTTATCAGGAAGTGATATTATTGGTTCTAAGAAATTTTCAGGTGCAAAATGGAAATATTAATGAAGGGGTTATTAGTAATCTTAAAGAAATTGAAATAGCAGGATTAGCATTTAAAACATTTTGAAAAACGATTTATTTTTTCTGTTCTTTGATGTTAGGCAATGTAAAATAAAATGCTGCTCCCTTTTCAACTTCAGCTTCGGCCCAGACAGCACCGTCATGACGTTCAATGATTTGCTTGACAATAGCCAGACCAACCCCTATGCCATTAAAATCTGTTTCGCTGTGCAAACGAGAAAACACCCCAAATAGTTTATCAACAAATTTCATTTCAAATCCCACGCCATTATCTTTTATGCAAAAGATACTTTTATTATCTTCATCTCGGCTTGAAACAGAAATAATCGCTTTTTCCCTTTTTGAACTGTATTTAATCGCATTCGAAAGCAAATTAATCCATACCTGCTTTATCATAATAGGATCGGCTTGTATATGGCAGATTTCACCAACACTAAAATCTATCCTCTCACGAGATTTTATGTCGGTTAGTTCATTAAACACCGAAATAACTAATTTTTTCATGTTTATATCTGACCGATTCAACCCTGATCGGCTTATTCGGGAGAACTCCAGCAAGCTATTAATCAATAGACCCATTTTTTCAGAAGCATTCAGGATATTTGAACAAATCCTTTTGCCTTCATCATCTAATTTAGTGCCATAATCATCTATAAGGATATGAGAATATCCATTGATTGCCCTGACTGGTGCCTTTAAATCATGTGATACAGAGTAAGAGAAAGCGGATGATTCTTTGAGAGCCAGAGTGAGTTCTTGCGTCCGTTCACTGATTTTTTGCTCAAGATTCGCATTTAAATTAATTATTAACTGCTTATCTTCTTCGACTTTTTCGTTTGCAAAAGTAAGGTCTATATTTGCCTTTTTCAATTCTGCAATCGAATCATTTAATGCATTTGTTCTTTCAATTACCCTCTGTTCTAATGTATTTTTTGCCAGAGATAATTCTTCTTCTTTTAACTTTAATTTTGAAATATCTGCAGCAATCATACAGGCGTCACCAAATAAATCTTGTCGCAAAGGGCTGAAAGAAAGACTAAGAGAAATGAGATGATTATCATTGGTTAAACATTTGATTTCGCCGCTCGTTTTAAATATCAAACCTTCCTTCAGTAATTTTTCAAAATTGGGCATTTCGTTTTCTGCAATAAATTTCGAGAAATTCGAACCAATTATTTTAGCGGAAGGCGCAGCCATAAGTTCAGCAAATCGGTTATTACAATAAAGTATTGTTCCATTTGCCAATATGGTAGATGCGCCTTCGTTCATTTCCTCAACAAAGATGCGATAGGGTGTTTCTGAGGAAGTGAGAGAAAAAACGTTATCTCCGTTTTTTCCCGAAACAACTATTGCATCAACTTCGCCATTGCGAATTGCATTCAATGTTTCTTCTGCTTCGGCCAAATGTAAACGTAATTCCTGATTTTCATCTAATATCTGTTTATAAGAGTTTAAAAATATGTAAGTTCAAGTAATAAGTGCAATTTTTTCAATTAGCACTTGATTAGGGGTTTTATAATTAAATTTTCTTACTGGTCTGTTGTTTAATAATCTTTCTACACGTTTTACTTGATCATCTGTTACAATACTAAGGTCAGTCTTTTTAGGGAAAAACCTTCTAATCTGTCCAATCCTGTTTTCAACTGTCCCTTTGTCTTGGCTCGTATACGGTCTGGTAAAAAAGGTGTCTGCGTTTAAGGCATTAGCAACACTCATGTGATCAGCAAATCCCTTATCATTATCGAACGTTATTGTATGCACAGGGTGTTTACTTTTTGCCAGGCGCTTTATAATGGTTTTACTTACCGTATTGCTGTTTCTGCTTTCAAGCTTATGCAGCTTGGTGTGTAGGGTTGCTCTATCGGTCATAACCAATACAACTCCTTTGTGGTTTTTACCCATCATAAAATCTACCTCAATGTCACCTAGTCTGGCTCTTTTATTTACAATCTTGGGCCTATTTTCAATAGAAACCCGGTGGTGAATAATGCCTCTGCTATCCTTTCTGGATCCACGTTTCCTTCTACGTCTTCCATGCTTGAGATGATTGTAAATCTTCTTATACTGCTTGTCAGAAGCTTTATTGCCATGTTTACTCTGCCATATCCATTGGTACAACGATTCTATACTCATGGGACATTTACCGGTTTTGTTTCCCTCAAAACTGATGATCTCAGGACTCCACTTTTCTTCAGAAAGCCATCTGACAGCCTGGTCCTTCATCTTGGTAGAAAACTTGACAACTTTATGCTTAATGTGGTGTCTTTGATCCGTTTTACGCTGTGCATTGGAAGCAACATACTCACCGGCTGTTCTTCCTCTTTGAGCGATGTTTCTAGCAAGCTCACGGCTCACTGTAGAAGGATCAACTCCAATGTTAGCTGCTATCATTTTTTGTTTCATTCCGGCCTTAACTAAGGCCTCAATCTGATATCTTTGTATCAAACTGAGTTGAGTGTAATTTTTTGTCATAGTAACCAAAAGGTCGCACTACTCGGTCAAATGGCAAAATGCCCTTAAAAGCATTTTTGCCATTTGTTTCTAAAAATTGCACTTATCAGTTGAACTCAGCAATTAATTAGTATGTTTTTTTTGTTAGATTAATGGTGTCTATTATAATTGCCTCATTTTCGTTTATATAACACTTAGCATGAAGATTTTTACATAAACTTGTTCGAATTCCAATTTGGCATTCTAACCAATTGTTCTCATCAAGCTGGAGTTTATTTTTTCTATAAACAATTCTGATATCTATTTTTCGAATATTCAAATTGCTCAAATATTCCTTAATTCTATCTGTGAATTGCAAATAGGGGTTAATAAGAATTAGTCTTTCTTTTGTCTCTCTGATAAGTTCTTCTAAGTGATAATATACTCCTGTCGTGTTTAAAAATTTCGCCATTTTGTTTGTCCCTGTTTATTTCTTAGGGTTACTTATGGCGACTCATTATCCATTAAAAAAGTCTACCGAACGATATTATGGTTTGTAGTCAAACGGTATAATGGTTTAATTCGATAATTGATCCCCTGTATGGTTAATCTGTGAAAGCAATTACTGATGAGTATTTCCAATTGTAGGTATTGGGGCTTGAGCAATTATTATTGCTTTTGTAAAATAGTAAATTTTATAACAAAATGCAAGTGCATCATCTTTAATAACCACGCAAATTGACCCCCTAAAAGTTGCTAAAGAATTTGATTGTTTTAATTGGGGTAAAAACAGGAAGTTATTGGTTCACCAATATCTTTCTTCACATGTCTAAAAAATTCATTAATACGCTACACGTGTAGCAGCGGTGTAGCGGAATTTGAGAAAAATGGTCATAAAGGAATGAAATAGAATGAAAGAAAAATACTTAAACCATTGATAATCAGTAAGGGATGGGTATGAAAAAGCCCCCTAAAAAGGGGGCTGGTGCCCACGAAAGGAATCGAACCTTCACACCCTTGCGAATGGCAGATTTTGAGTCTGCTGCGTCTACCAATTCCGCCACATGGGCAACTTATCCGTTAGGTTACCATCTCTTTTGATTGAACTTCTAACGGAGTGCAATATTACATTAATCAGCTATCCTGTCCAAAATACGCTGCAAGTATTTTTTCTTAAAGTAATATTCTTTCAATTTTTCCATTTTTTCACTTGAAATGCTGTCATTATCGTAGTTTTCAATAATGTCTTTTATCTCTTCATACAGGCTATCTTCTAATTGCGATACCTCCTTTTTAAGGGATTGTGCATCTTCCTCCTCCAACTTTTCATTGAGTTCCATCATTTCCATTAAAAAATCAGGCGGCAAGCTGTATTTTTCATCTTCTGAAACCAATCCCCTCAATTGCAACACATATTGGATGGTGGCATCCTGCTGTTGCAATACCTTTAAACCCTTGTTGATTTGAGCCGATTTCTCAAGCGCTCCTTGCTGTTCGGATTCATCGGATTGGGTATAAAAATCCGGATGGAATTCTCTTTGCAATTCAAAATACTTTTTGGCCAATACGGATTTATCTACCTTCAGCGTAATCGGAATCCCAAATAAGTCAAAATAATTCATGTTGCAAATATACCTGCTCATAGCTTACACTTGCCTGTGAATTTGAAAATTCCCCTATCAGCCCCATCGTAGGTAGCTCAAAATTGCAAATAATAATCCTTTAGTAAATGCTTAAATTCTGGACTGTAGTTGCCAATAGGGTCTTTGATGGAAAGTTGGTTGGTAATGGTTTTGGATGCGGTAAGACTGAAAAATAAAATTCCTCTAAAAAAAGGGTGTGATTCAGTATGCCTTATCAATAGTTGTTCTTGAAGGCCGTAATTGGCTGCTGCTGCTATTGTAATAAAATAATCTACTCTTTGATAGGGTAGCAGAATAGCGAAATATCCCTTTGGAGCTAAATGCTGATCGATTACCCCTAACAGTTGCTCCAATGTTAAAGCAGTATCATGTTTGGCTGCATTTTTTTGTGTGTTATCAGATTTCAGGTCGCCTTCAAAAAAGGGTGGATTTGAAATGATACAATCGTATTTTTTTTCTGAAATAAAATCCAACACATCCATATTCAAAATAGTCAATCTTTCGGCCCAGGGAGCGTTGTCAAAATTTTGACCTGCCTGTTTAAATGCAGCTTCGTCTATTTCCACTGAATCAATGGTAGCAGTAGTTTTTTGGGCTACCAGTAGACTTAATAATCCAGTGCCTGCTCCAATATCCAGTAGGTTGGATACGTTGTTTTGTTCCCGGTATATTTTATCAGCCACTACCGCTCCAAATAGACAAGCATCTGTGCAGACCTTCATGGCACATTTTTCCTGATCGATAGTAAATTGCTTGAATTGAAAATAGGAGTTTGACAATTTATTTGATTAACTGATAACTGATTAACTGATAACTGATTAACTGATAACTGATAATTAATAACGGATAACTGATAATGAATAACTGATAATGGATAATTGATAACTGTTAGTTTTTAAATAGGTTACTGATTTCTTACTACACTGAAATAACAACTTTCAACTGAAAAAAAGTCCATTTTTTACGCCCAAACTGCTCTTGGAGAAGGGCTGATGCTCAAATCTGAAAAATCATTTTCCAAATATTTAAAATGGGCGGTAATAGCTATCATCGCTGCATTGTCGGTACAGTATTCAAAGGCAGGAATAAAAGTTTGCCAGCCCATTTTTTCACCTGTTTCTTTCAGTGCCTTGCGCAATCCACTATTGGCACTCACGCCACCGGCTATGCAAATTTGATGAATGTTATATTCTTTCGCCGCTTTCTTTAACTTATTCATAAGGATAGAGACAATTCTGTGTTGAACGGATGCACAGATGTCAGCTAGGTTTTCTTCGATGAATTGCTTTCTATTTTCTTCAGAGGCTGTAAATTCCTCCTTGAAAACATTGCTGGTACCGGCATTCTTTAAAAAATACAAGATCGAAGTTTTTAATCCGCTAAAACTAAAATTCAGTTCGGGTATTTTTGGTTCTGGAAATTGAAAGCGATTTGGATTTCCCTCTTTTGCATATTTGTCTACCAATGGGCCACCAGGGTAGGGTAGTCCCAAAAGTTTGGCCGTTTTGTCAAATGCTTCACCCGCTGCATCATCAATGGTTTCACCAATTACTTTCATTTGAGCAGCAGATTTGCATAATACTATTTGTGTATGACCGCCACTTACCGTGAGGCATAAAAAAGGGAAAGCGGGTTTGTCATCTGCAATTAAATTAGCTAGTACATGCGCTTGCATATGATGAACCGCTATCAACGGCTTATCCAGCGAAAGGGCCAGTGATTTGGCAAACTGAGCACCTACCAGTAATGATCCTATCAAGCCTGGTGCCTGGGTAAAGGCAATGGCATCTATGGAGGATAGTTTACAGTCTGCAATTCGTAATGCCTCGGAAACTACGGGTACGATATTTTGTAAATGCGCTCTACTAGCTAGCTCGGGTACTACTCCGCCGTATTTTTCATGCACCGCCTGGTTGGCAATAATGTTGGAAAGTATTTTTCCATTTTTACAAATGGCTGCAGCAGTATCATCACAGGAGGATTCAATCGCTAAAATGGTCAGATCGCCTGATTGCCCAGCATTTAGGTAAATTTCTTCACGACCTTTGTTGGATTGACTTTCCATGGTACAAAAATAGCGGAATCGATTATTTTTTTACAATAATCTTGGTGTTCACTGGTAATAAACAGTGAAATATAAAATCCGGAAAAATGATTTAGGGATAAATACGTTGCTACTTACTCCTGATTGCCTCCACTGGATCCATTTTAGCTGCCCTGGATGCAGGGAATATTCCTGCCAAAATACCTACCACTAGGCAAATGATGACCGTACTAATTAATAAAGGAAGGGAAACGTATACCGGAAATTCAAGTGGTCCCGAAAGTATTAATGTAAGTATATAAACCATTGTTAAACCAATTGCTCCGCCCATCAAACAGAGTATGGTGGCTTCTAATAAAAATTCAAATAAAATACTACCTTTTTTTGCACCAATTGCTTTTTTTAGTCCAATTACACTTGTTCTTTCTTTCACCGTTACAAACATAATATTAGCAATTCCAAACATCCCTACGATTAGACTAATCACTCCAATTAGTCCACCCACAATATTAACGGTTCCAAATAAGCCGGTGATAGCCTTGCTAAAAGCTTCCACACTGTTGAGAGAAAAATTATCTTCTTGGGTAGGGCTGAGTCGACGAATCTGACGCATAATTCCTTTCAGCTCATCCATCAGTGCAGTAGGCGTTATATTGTCTTTTCCCTTTGCAATGAGTACCGGGTTGGCATATTCTACATTTACAATTTGTTTACAAAACTTGTAAGGAAGCATAATGCAATTATCATAGTCCCAACCGATAAAATTCTTTCCTTCTTTTTTTAAGATGCCAATGATATTTACTTTTTTTCCTTTAATCTCGAAATAATTTCCAAGCGCTCTGTCGGCAGAACCAAATAATTTTTCAGCATTATCATAACCAATCAGTCCAACAGCTGAGCCACTGTTAAATTCAGCAGCAGAAATGTAGCGACCTTGGTAAAATGAAATGGGTTGTATGTTCATTTGCGCTTCTACAATTCCGTAAACGGAGGCGTTTTGAATGATATCGTCATTGTGAGAGATATTGCCACTTGCCCGGATTAAAAAACTAATGTCATCCATGAGCTCGGAGCGAACTTTGATCAGATTCATTTCCTCATATTTCATTACCGGCCGAGCCCTAAATTTCCAGAATGGCTTGTCAGGCCCTCCGCTATATTCCCATTTATCAATATAAATGGTATTGCTGCCTAAACTGTTTACTTCATTTTGGATATTGCGTTCCAAACTGTTCACAGTTGCCAGTACACCTATAATACAAAAGATGCCAAAAGCTACACCCGTAAGGCTAAGGGCGGTTCTCAATTTATTTACCCTTAGTTCCTGCAAGGTAAGCCGTACTGAATTCTGAAGTATGTTGAGCGATTTGCGCATTTTCCAAAATTACAGTTTGAAAATTAATTGTGGAGTAAAATTATATAAGTGGTTGAATGCGATGTTGAGCATAATAATTTCGGCGGGGTTAAAACCAGTTCCATATTCAAATATAGGTATCGCTTGCCCAATTTGGGGAGTAGCTGCTATCTGGCATTTTGGTTGTATTAAGGTTATCTTTACTATCTTTAAATAAGGTTCGGAGATAGTTTTACAAATCATTTTTTCGACGTTTTTGTTCATTGGCTTGGATCGATTCATTCAAACCAATTAAATCCACCACCAAATGACCGATATATATATCATAGCAGCGCTTAGAACTCCTATTGGAAGTTTTGGAGGTGCCTTAAAAAATTTCACTGCCACCCAGTTAGGATCCTTTGCCATTAAGGGTTTGATTGAAAGTTCGGGTATTGCTCCAGCGCTGGTAACCGATGTTTTGATGGGATCGGTGGTTCAAGCCAATTTAGGTCAGGCACCTGCCCGACAGGCAGCCAAGTTTGCCGGCTTGCCTGATCATGTGAATTGTACCA
>JBIIVV010000375.1:0-2731 GCA_044339235.1 Ferruginibacter sp. | reverse complement strand
TCGGTTTCGCGCCGCATGAGCCGCAAAATTTGGGAACCTTGGAATCGAGCGCGCCGCAGGCTTTGCATTCGAACTTGGCGTTGTCGCTGTCGTCTTTGCCCGTGGTTTTCTTGCCGGCGGCGGCCGTCGCCACCTTGGCCATGCTGTCCATGGACTTTTCATTCACTGACTGGGAAATCTTGGCCGCCTCTTTGTAGCCCTGATTCGATTCAGTAGCCGACACCTTGGCCACCTGCATCATGTTTTCCATCGATTTTTCGTTGGTGCTTTGCGCCACAGCCGCAGCCGACTTGTGCGCCTCCACCGCAGAGTCTGAACTTTCCTTTTGAATGTTGAGCATGCGCTCGTACATTTTTTCCTGCATGGCCACGGCGGCTGCGGCTGCCGCTGCCTGAGCTTCGGCCACCTTAGCGCCAGAGCCCGACTCGGCAATGGCCTTGATCATGTCAGCAGAAGCCTGGCCGCCGCCGCCAGCCTTGGCCAGCTCGGCAGCCTGCATGGCCAGCATCTGAACGGCGTCCATGCTCTTCATGGCGTCAATCTTGTCGCGTGCCAGAGCGTTTTCTTCCTTGGTCTTATTGAGCTCATGCGCATTTTCCTGAGCAGTCATGCTGGCTTCCAACTCGGCCATGGCGCGCAACTTGTCGATCTGGCGTTTTTCCTTGCGATCGTCCAAGTCTTCTTCAATATTGCCGAGCTGCTCTTTCCTTTTCGCTTCAAGGCGAATTTCTTCGTCCACAACAAAGGAGTCGTCCGAGATGTCGCGGCGACGCGCACGGCTTTCCGCGTCGCCAGTCATGTCGGCTAGGTCGATGTCGTGCTGTGCGGCTTTCTTGTCGAGGGTGATGTCGTGGTCCAACCGAGTCAACTTGTCTTGTTGCTCGTCCGAGGTCATCTCGCGTGCCACATCGCGCTCGCGCAGCATCTTGTCTTTTTCACGCGCCAGTCGCTGCTTGTGCGCCTCGTCCTCGATGGATTCCTTGCGCAGTTCGGTGTGCGTCTCCAGCGCCTGCTCGTCCACTTCGACATCGGCCAGTTTGGTGCGGGCTTCGAGGGCCTGGCGGCGCAGGCTCAACTCTTCAGAGTCTTCCTGGCGGACCTTGCGCATGACTAGGGCAAAGGCCATTTCAGCCAGGTCAAGCTTGCTGTCATCCACAGACAGAAACTTCTTGTCCGTCTCGACCTTGCGCAACTCCTCAGCCACCAATGCGTCGGTCTTGAAGAACCACTCTTCTTCAGCCGTACGCAAGTCGACCACCGAAAACTCGGTGACATAGCCACGCCAATCGCGCATCAAACGGGTGTTCAGCTCGCTGCTCAACTGGGACAGCATGACGGACTTCATCAGCGAAGCCACGTCGTAGCGGCGCAAGATGGGGCCCAGGTATTTGATGACTTCTTCAGACACCTTGGCATCGTCAATATTGACTTGCACGCCTTCTTGCGAGGCGTCGAGCAGCATGCTCAGGCGCAAGGTCAGCTGCTCACCGCCTGCTGCCTGCAAATAACTGACACCGCTGGTCCAGTCCACATTGCTGAGGTTGTTGCCACACTCTTCGCAGAACTTGGTGAAGGTGGTGTAACTGGCCGTGCAATTCTTACCCGTGCACTTGACCGGCTTTTGAAACTTGCTGATCTCCATATGCTTGCGCTGGCCGAGCTTGCCCTTGGCAAAGTAGCAAAGCGAAGATATGCCCGTGACACGCTCTAGGTCAGTCCCGATCAATGCCGCGCTTGCGGGATCGGAGGCCAGCGAAGCCAGGTTGAAGTTGGCCAGCAACTGCGTGATGTTCTCAACCGCAACCGCCTTGAGCTCGTTGAAAGACAGGCCGCGCCGAGTGCCCAGGCAACGCTGCAAAAAAAGCCCTACATTGTTGTAGTTGTCCGGGTCCACCCACAACTCGAAGCGCAGGTTGGCGTCCTGAAAGCCCGGGATCGGAACCGGGTGGCTGTGTGTGATGATGGGCAGACGGCGCAAATCCATCAGCACATAGGTCTTGACGTCCTGCTCTTTCTGGCCGGCAGCGCCCAGGGCGGCTTCCCAAACGCTTTTGAGCCAGCCCTTGTAGGTGTTGTCCTTGTTACCGGTGTAGGGCTTCTGCAGATGCACTTTTTGCACCTGGCCATTGACCACCGAAATGGCCACGCAGCCGTACGGCACCACCACGTCTTTGGCGCTTTCGGTGCGCAGCTTTTCCTGGTCAAGCAGGTAGACAAACTCATTGGCAGGTGGCATGGTGGCCATGCTGCCGGCCTGTCCAACTGGCTCGGCTTGCGGTTTGCCGCAATCCACGCAAAAGGCCGAACCAAGGGGGTTCATGACACCGCAAACACGGCAAGCCGCCTCTGTCTTGACGGTGGTTCCGCAATCGGTGCAAAAACGGGCGCCGTCAGGCAGGCTGATATTACATTTTGGGTTACTGCACTTCATGGTCATCCTTTGGTGGTCATAGTTTTTTTCACCGCGCCCGCGCTGTCCATCACCAGTTGAAACAACTGCGTGGGGCCTGAATGCTTATTGGATTTGCCGAATAGCACAAAGCCAAAGTCATCACCCATATCGAGTGACTCCAGTTCGCAGTCCGCCATGCTGACGGACCACTGGGCCAGCAAATCTTCGATTTTCTGAATGTCCTGAAAGCCGCTGAGGCGCCGCAAGGCGTCGTTGCGCTCGACCATGAAACGGCGTGATTTTTCGGGCAGCCTGCTTTGGTAACGCTGGCGCAGTCCG
>JBIIVV010000119.1:0-9703 GCA_044339235.1 Ferruginibacter sp. | reverse complement strand
AGTGCAATTCGAAGAGGGGATTGTATTGTGGGGGCTGAAGCATTCATTGACTGCATAGTAGTTGGTTGATATTTTAAAAAGCAAATATAATTATTTACTGGCGTACATTTTTTTTGAGTGAATATCCAACACTAGGCTAAGGCCGGCAGTGTTGGCCATTTGGCTATAGCCTTGTTTCAGTTGTAAACTCAGGTTGTCATTCACTTCAAATGCCTTAAGATGTCCATCCACCGTGGCATCCACTACGTTTAAGCCCCAAAATGCGATAAAAAATAAAACAGTGTAATCCACATTTTGGCGAAAGGCAGTTCTATAACTGCGAAGTGCATTTGCTGAAAGATTTTTAAATCGAGGGTCGATCAATACATCATTGGCGCTAATGGTATCGATTTTGTACATATAAGCCAGGCGCAGCAAATTGTAATTTTTCACATTGTATTGAAATACACTGGCCGTGATACCTAGTCCTCCGTATACAAGCGGTAGTTTCCAATATTTTTTGTTGTAGATCTGTCCCCAGCCCGGTATCATGGCAGAGCGGCGGGTAGCAATGCGAGGGTCAAATTTCTTAACTTTTTTTTTAGTGCTACTGTCTGAAGCAATGATTTGTTCTGCCACAAGGCCGCTCTGCGTTGTTTGAGCAGTTATTGTGCCACTAAAAAAATAGAAATGAATAAGTATAAATATGTATACTATTTTTCGCATTAACTTACTTTGATATTCAATTTATCCAATAGCCCATTCAATTCTTCTAGCGAGTAGTACTCAAACGTTACGGAGCCAAAGCCCTTTTTGTTGTGCACCAATTTTACCTTGGTATTGAATTGAGAGGATAAGTTGTCTTCAATCTTTTTGAAGGCAGGAGCAAGGGTTATTTTTGTTGGGTTTTTAACATTGGCAGATCCAGTATACATTTTCCGAACCAATTCTTCCGTTTGCCGCACAGACAATTCCTTGTTTTTTATTTCTGAAAATATAAAAAGTTGTTTGTCTACTACGTCTACACTGATGAGTGCCCTAGCATGTCCCATAGAGATTACGCCGGTGCGAACTGCAATCTGGATATCTGGAGGGAGTTTAAGCAAGCGGATATAGTTGGTAATGGTACTACGTTCTTTTCCCATGCGTTCTGCCACCTGCTCTTGTGTATAATCCAATTCATCCATCAGTCTTTTATAACTAAGGGCAATTTCAATTGAATTTAAATTTTCTCTTTGTAAGTTTTCTAATAATGCCAGTTCCAATAACTCAGCATCATTCACCTGTCGCACATATACTGGTACATCTTTTAAACCGGCAATTTTTGCTGCCCTAAAACGTCTTTCACCCGCAATCAATCTGAATTTCCCGGAGGGCATTTTACTCACGGTAAGCGGCTGAATGATATCATGTATTTTAAGAGAGGCGGCTAGTTCGCTTAGTGCGGTCTCATCAAAATCCTTCCGAGGTTGCTTTGGGTTGACTTCAATTTGGTCGAGCGCAACTCGATTGGTAGCAGTGGATTTTTCGACTAAATCGGATTTTAAATTACCGGTTAAGTTTTTGAAATCCGCATCCATATTTTGTAATAAACTGCGGATACCTTTTCCTAATGCGTCTTTTTTATTGGGAGGAGTCATAATTGAATAGCGATTGATAAAAGATTATTTATTTGGCGTCGCCGAGTTGATTGCTAGGGTAATCTCAGCTGCTTTTATTGGGAAAGAATGGATAATAAAAGCGGGTTATTCACCTGTATTTTATTGCATTACCCGGTCTTGTTGAGGAATTTTAGTGAGATTATTTTTTTGTAAAATTTCCTTAGCAAGATTGAGGTAATTAATGGAACCCTTACTCTCTGCATCATATAAAATTACCGGCTTACCAAAACTGGGCGCCTCACTCAATCGAGTATTTCTATGAATGATACTGCTGAAAACCATATCTTCAAAATGCCTTCTTACCTCTGAAACCACTTGGTTACATAAGCGCAAACGACCATCATACATGGTCATTAAAATACCTTCTATTTGTAGTTCAGGATTCAGTCTATTTTGAACGATCTTGATGGTATTTAATAATTTACCCAGTCCTTCCAATGCAAAAAATTCTGTTTGAACAGGTACTGCCACACTATCAGATGCCACCAATGCATTGACTGTAATGAGGCCCAGTGAAGGCGAGCAGTCAATTACAATAAAGTCATAATTATCCCTAATGGGTTCTAGTATTTTTTTTAGCACACCTTCCCGGTTGGGGTAATTGATCATTTCAATTTCAGCACCTACTAGGTCAATATGGGAAGGTATCAGGTCTAGATTGGGTACTTCAGTTCTTAGCAATACGTCCTTTGCACTGACTTCGTTTACCATACAGTCATATAGACTCTGGGTAATATTGTGCAGATCAAATCCCACTCCAGTGGTACTGTTTGCTTGGGGGTCAGCATCCACCAATAAGGTTTTATATTCCAGTACAGCCAAACTTGCTGCTAGATTAATTGCGGTAGTGGTTTTCCCTACCCCTCCCTTCTGGTTTGTAATGCCTATTATTCTTGCCATATTGATTCCCTCTGGGAGAATTAATTATTGTGAGTAAGTTTTTCACTGCAATTGCTTTTTGCATTTCAACATTGTGGAACACATAAGGCTTGCATACCTTACAAAGGTACTGTTTGAAATGCAACAATAGTAAAGTTAACAACTTTTTAAAACTTGCGGTCGCTTGGGTCTAATTACCCTTGTTAAGCCATTGGTAACTATGCATATTCTGCTCCTATTTTACAAAATATATATTAAATTTAGCTATTCAGCTTAAATTGGGCAACATTGCGCCCGCTTTGTTGTTAGGATAATCAACCAATAGAATAAAATAAACATATGTATTTAATTATATCTGGAACTAATAGAGTAGGCAGCAATACCTTAAAGGTGGCCAAGGAATACCAGCGCATATTAAAAGAAAAACATATAGATGCATCTTTGCTTTCCTTGGAGGGGGTGAATGTACTGGTAAGAGATGCCAATTTTGAAAAAATTGAAAATGAAATGATTGTACCTGCCACTCATTATATTTTTCTTGCCCCTGAATACAATGGTAGTTTTCCCGGGGTATTAAAAATGTTATTTGATACTGGCAAAACCCATGCTTTGTGGTGGTATAAAAATGCATTGCTTACAGGAGTGTCTACTGGAAGGGCGGGTAATTTAAGGGGCTTGGATCACTTGACGGGTGTTTTGCATCATATTAAGGTAACGGTGCATCCTAATCAGTTGCCTATTTCTTCGGTAGATAAGCTCATGGATTCGGAAGGGCATTTCACCGATTCTAATACCCTGCAGGCCATCCACCAGCAATTGGATGACTATATTAAATGGAATGCTGGAGGATAATGAATGATCAACCGCATTCAATGTCACACTATTCGATTGTTTAAATCGTATCTATAAAAAACAAAAAAACTTTCTTATGCGATCACCCCTAGGTGCATTTATTTTCATTTCCTTTATGCTGCTCATGGATGCCTATGTTTTTCAAGCGGTAAAAGCGGTCAGCTTATCGGCATCGCCTAAAACAAAGGCCATAATTGTTGGTATTTACTGGGGCATTACTGTAATCGCTGTCATTGGCTTTTTGCTTTTTGCTTTAGGAGGCCCCGAGTGGTTGCCCCGAAAAGTTAGAACTTATTTATTTGCTTTTATAATGGGATTGTTTTTAGCCAAACTCGTTGCCGTTATTTTTATTTTGGTAGACGATGTACGCAGGGTCGTTCAGTGGACAGTAGGAAAATTGTATCATTTTAATGATGCAGCTGGTGTAGTTAATGAAACAGGTATTTCTCGCTCGGTTTTTTTAAGTTGGTTTAGTCTGGCGATAGGGGGCACTTTATTTGGAAGCCTTGTTTATGGATTTAGCAATAAATACAAATATGATATTAAGCGGGTGCAACTTTCTTTTGATAATTTACCAAAGGGGTTTAAGGGAATGAAGATTCTGCACATCAGTGATATCCATAGTGGAAGTTTTACTGATAAGGAAGCAGTGCATCATGGGGTAAAAGAAATCATGGGTGAGAATGCAGATATTATTTTATTTACAGGCGATTTGGTAAATGACAAAGCAACTGAAATGGATGAATATCTGGATATTTTCAATCAGTTGAAAGCGCCGATGGGCGTTTATTCCACTCTAGGCAACCATGATTATGGAGATTATGTTCAGTGGCCCATTGATGGGGTTAGTAAGGTGCAAAATTTGGAGAATCTGAAGGGAGTGCACGCCACATTGGGATGGCGATTGTTAATGAATGAGCATGTGGTATTGGAAAAAAATGGAGACCAGATTGCATTGTTAGGAATTGAGAATTGGGGTGCCAAGGCAAATTTTCCCAAGCATGGGCGAATGGATTTGGCTCATTCAGGTACAGAAAAATATCCATTCAAAATTTTGATGAGCCATGATCCTAGTCATTGGGAAGCAGAGGTAAAACTGAACTATTCAGATATTGATTTGATGCTGAGTGGCCATACCCATGGCATGCAATTTGGGATCGAAATCCCAGGATTTAAATGGAGTCCGGTTCAATATGTGTACAAGCAATGGGCGGGATTATATGAAGATGTAAAACAAAAATTGTATGTTAATAGAGGCTTTGGTTTTATAGGCTATCCTGGTAGGGTAGGCATTTTACCCGAGATCACCGTAATAGAATTGATGTAGCAGCTAGCATTTCGCGGGGCTGTAAAATATAGTATCCGATCGACGGATGGATCAATAAAAAATGCCCCGAAATTTTCGGGGCATTTTTTAAGTAAACTCAAAACTTATCTTTTATCTCTCATCGGAATTCTCTTTCTTCCCTCGCTTCTATCGCCACCTTCATTTCTAGAACTCCGATCGCTTCTGCCTTCATCGGTTGGTCTTTTAAATCCACCATCTGCCTCGTTCATTCTAACTAGGCGACCGTTGTATTTTTTACCGTCCATGCTCTTGATCATTTTTCCGGCAGCAGCTTTATCCACTTCTACCCAAGCATTCATTTCACGAATATCAATTTTTCCCAGCACCTCTTTATTTAAATTGCTTTCGTCTAAAATGAATTGTAAAAAGCTGGCTTTGTAAAAACCATCCTTTGTGCCAAGGTTGATGAACAGTCTGCTAAAGCCATTGTCAACCGTTCTGCTAAAAGTACTGCGTTCTTTTCTTTCGAATGAACCTGCATCCCGATCCCTTCCGGTGTCTCTTCTTTCTCTTGAATCCGTTTTGGTATTTAAGTCGTCGGAATTTTGATAGTATTTTAAGAAATGATTGAATTCCAAAGCGGCTACTCTTTTTAACACATCATCCTTACTAACGTCTGCAAATTTCTCTTGCAGGTCAGGTAAATAAGTTTCGTATTCGCCATTTGAAATATCAGCCAACATTAATTTATCCATAAAGTGAAAAAATTGTTTGCGACAAACATCTTTACCACTTGGAATATCTAAGCGATGAAACTGCGCATTGACCATTTTTTCAATAGACCTTATTTTGTATGCTTCCCTGCTATGGCAAATGGTGATACAAATACCACTTTTACCAGCCCTTGCGGTACGTCCGCTACGATGGGTGTATACTTCAATATCATCTGGTAATTCGTAGTTGATTACATGTGTAATGCCATCCACATCAATACCTCTTGCAGCCACATCGGTAGCAATTAAAAGCTGAATGCTTTTAGCACGGAATCGGCCCATTACTTTATCTCTTTGCTGTTGAGTAAGATCGCCGTGCAATGCCTCAATATCATATCCCTCTTTTACTAAGCGTTCAGCAACTTCCTGAGCATCTGCCTTGGTGCGTGTAAAAATAACACCGTACATACCTGGGTTAAAATCTACTAGGCGTTTCAGCGTGTCATAGCGACTATGGGCGGGTGTAATAAAATACTGGTGATCGATATTTACGTTGGCCGTATTCTTTTTGCCCATGGTAACCTCTATCGGGTTAGTCATAAAATTTCTAGAGATCGCTTTAACAGCGGTTGGCATGGTAGCACTAAACAACCAGATACTTTCTCTTAAAATAGTATTCTTTAAAACAAAATCAATATCATCTCTAAAGCCCATGTTCAGCATTTCATCTGCTTCATCCAATACAACGTATTTTACTTTTTGCAGGTCAATGGCTTTTCTTTCTATCAGGTCAATGAGGCGGCCGGGAGTAGCTACTACTATTTGAACGCCTTTTCTTAATTCGCGTATTTGCATTACGATGGAAGCACCACCATATACTGGCTCTACATTTAAGCCCCTTACGTGTTTTTTGAAATTCATCAGGTCATTGCAAATTTGCAAACACAATTCCCTGGTAGGGCACACAATCAGTGCCTGGGGATGCTTTTGACTCACATCAATTAAATGGAGTAGGGGCAATCCAAAAGCGGCGGTCTTGCCGGTTCCGGTTTGTGCCAGACCTACAAAATCGGTTGTTCCTGATAATAAGACGGGGATAGCTTTTTCCTGGATGGGAGTGGGAGTTTCGAATCCCATTTCTGTAATAGCTTGTACTAATTGTTCGTTTAAGCCTAAGGCTTCAAATGCATTCATGTAAATGTTTTTGTGTTTACATGATATGCTATCTTCCTGTTGTTGCGCTACTTAATTCCTACTAAAAAAATCTAAAGTTACTAATTTCAACAGCCTTTTGGGCACTTCATGCAATACTCGTTATAAATAATTTTGCAAATGTACTACTTATTTTTTACAAATGGCGATTTTAATAAAAGTACTCCCCCTAGTTTTTTATCTTTTAAATAAAATGACGGATATTGCATCCTAATTTTATGCTTGATAGGCAATACTCTAAAGCCATTTTTTATGCGCACATTGTTTTTTTTGATATTTTTTTTGGCATTGATGGTATCTAAGTCCTTTGCTCAAGTGAAGCCTGATATCAATCTTTCTGAAAAGGATTCAATTGAATTGGAAAATCAACTGAAGCAATTGTTGGGTACTGAGGAAAAGTTGGTTAGTTATTTTTATGCCAGCATAGGATTTGGTAATCGGCTTTACAGTGTTAAGAACAAGGCGTTGAATGCTAACCAGAGCAATGCTGCTGTGGCGGTGTATTCCCCTTCTATTTCCTATTTCAACAAAACTGGTTTTGGGATTTCCGCCGGCGCTAATTTATTAAATGATACAAAGCAATTTGGTGTTAATCAATATTCAGTTTCTCCTTCCTATGATTTAGTGGGCAATAAAAATATTTCGTTGGGCATATCCTTCACCCATTATTTTGTAAAAGACAAGTATTCTACATTTTCTTCATCGGTGCAAAATGATCTTTTTACTTCTTTTAGTTATAAAAAGGCCTGGCTACAGCCGGGAATTGCTTTGGGGTATTCGTCGGGTGAATACGGGGAGGCCAAAAATAAAGACTCAATCATTGGCGGGGTAAAAAGGCATTTTTATGATACGTTGAATATTACAAGTAATTCATTTTATACGATGTTATCAGTCCAGCATCAGTTTGAATGGTATTCCATTTTTAATAAGTTGGATGGGCTAAGTTTTAGTCCATCACTGATGGTGAATGCAGGTTCAGGAAGCGCCTCCACCACCCGCCTCACCAATACGCCTCCTCCAGGGCCTGGAGGCGCTGAAGTATTTAATGCACTCAACAGAAAGGGGAGGGCTCCCCGTGTACAAGCCAGCGAATTTCAAATGCAGTCCATCGGTCTTAATCTTGATCTGAACTATTCAATAGGCAATTTCAACATTGAACCACAGCTATATTTGGATTATTATGTACGCTCTACCAATACAAAAAGGACAACGGCCATATTTATGTTAAATGTGGGCTATACTTTTTAGGATAAAAATTCGTTCTGTCATCTATACCGCTATTTTTTAATCCTTGGCATGCAACTTGTTATGATTATGCCAACTAATAATAATATTATGAAAGCAAATCTCCTACTGCTGTTGATAGCAGCGCTATCCTTTTCAAATTTACATGCACAAAGTATTCACCTGGGCATTAAGGGTGGTGCCAATGTAAATAAATTAACCGGCCAATCTTTTACAGATAAATTTAGTTTTGGGTATCATATTGGCGGTTTTATCGAAATAGGAATCGGTAAAAAATTATCGCTTCAGCCGGAAGTTTTTGTGAGCCAGATAAAGCAGGATACTTCTAGCCAATTTCGAGCAATTTATAATAATTTGCTGGGGGTTGCACCATCCAACATTCAATTGAGTTACCTCAATTTGCCGATATTATTGGGTTACAAGTTGTCTGACCAATTCAGCATCCAACTAGGCCCTCAGTACTCCATATTGATGAATCAAAATGCCAATTTATTACAAAACGGAAAAAATGCCTTTAAGAATGGCGATTTCAGCATATTGGGTGGACTGCAATTGGAGGTATCCAAATTCAGGATCTATGGCAGATATGTAGTAGGGTTGAATAATTTGAATGACATCGACAAAATGGACGAGTGGAAAAATCAAAGTTTGCAAATTGGAATTGGGCTAACCATTTTGTAAAATCAATTTCGGATGATGGTGGGAATGCCATTGTTGTTCCAACGGATAATTGCTGAAGGTTCAGCCAAATGTATATCATCCTGACGGTGTTGAACAATATAGTCAACACCGTTTTTTATTTCCGCATCAATGTCATCAAAAATAGCTGGAGGCGGATAGCCGGATAGGTTAGCCGAAGTAGATACGATTGGCTTGCCAAATAAGTTGATTAGTTCCCTGCAGAATGGATCTTTTACAATTCTGATGGCGATGGTGCCATCTTCATTCACCAGATTGTCGGCTACACCAGTTGCTCCTTCATAGATCACCGTGGTGGGTTTAGCAACTCCTTTGATGTAATCAAATATTTGAAGATTGGGCTGCATCACATGAGTCAGTAAATCTTTTTCTTCTGCTAGCAGTACAATCATTGATTTATTAGCAATTCTTTTTTTAAGCGCATAAATTTTAGCTACCGCCTGCTCATTGGTAGCATCGCAACCAATACCCCAGATGGTATCGGTAGGATATAAAATTAAGTCCCCTTTATTTAATGCCAAAAGGCATTGCTCCAGATCGTTTGAAAATTGACTCATAGCAAACTTTTATATACTTGCATAATATGGTTAGCATAGGTTTCTGTCGAAAATTGCTTTGCCTGCTGCAGTCCTTTGTCTTTCAATATTTGTACCAATTGATCATCCGATGCAATCGCTCGCAAATGTTGGGCAAGTGTGGCCGTATCATTTGGAGAAAAGTACAAGGCGGCATCTCCGGCAACCTCCGGCATGCTAGATGTATTGCTGCAAATAACAGGCAAACCGCTCCACATCGCTTCTAATATCGGCAAGCCAAATCCTTCAAAAATGGAAGGGTATACCAAGGCAGTTGCTTGCTGGTAAATGGCCGGAAAATCGGTTGCGTTGGTAAAGGAGTCTTCTTTGGCTGCAGGCAATTCATTGAGCAATATTAGCTGCTGCGCCATTCCATTTTCTTTCATTAATCGTTTCGCTTCTTCTTTTTCTTTTTTTCCGTCCCCTATTACCACTAGCGGAATTTGGATATCATCTTTCAAAGCAATCATTGCCTTGCAGATGGCAATCAGATTTTTTCTGGGAGCGATGGAACTTACAAATAAAAAGTAGCGGTCGGGCAAATGGTATTTTTTCTTTACGGCAGCTTTTTCAATGGCAGTAATGGGTTGTTCAAATATA
>JBIIVV010000118.1:0-9750 GCA_044339235.1 Ferruginibacter sp. | reverse complement strand
CTATTTATAATTCAATATGTCAAAAAACTTAACCCACGAGCAGTTAATAGCAATTGCGGATGAATTTGGAACACCCGTATATATTTACCATGCAGAAAGGATTGCAGAGCAGTATAAGAAATTGAAAAAAGCATTTTCAAATTGCAACGCTCGCTTTTTTTATGCCTGTAAGTCGCTCACCAATATCAATGTATTAAAATACATGCAGACAATCGGTGTATCGCTAGATTGTGTGAGTGTAAATGAGGTGAAATTGGGCCTGATGGCAGGTTTCGATAAAAAAGACATTCTGTATACACCCAACTGTGTAGATTTTGAAGAAGTGGTAGCGGCAAAGGAATTGGGAGTGAATGTCAATATTGATAATATTTCTATTCTGGAGCAGTTTGGCCACAAATTTGGTAATAGCTATCCGGTTTGTATTCGGCTTAATCCGCATATTATGGCGGGGGGTAATTATAAAATTTCAACCGGTCATATTGATAGCAAGTTTGGCATCTCCATTCACCAGATGCGGCATATTGAAAGGATTGTAAAAAGCACGAATCTGAATGTAACGGGCATACACATGCATACAGGCAGCGAGATCAAAGATGTAAGGGTATTTTTGGAGGGGCTCGAAGTAATGTTTACTACAGCAGCTCATTTTCCTAATCTTGAATTCATCGATTTGGGAAGTGGATTTAAAGTGCCCTACCAACCCGGCGATGCAGAAACGGATATTAACGATTTGGGTAAAAAAGTTACCCAGGCATTTGTTGATTTCGAAAAAGAGACGGGCAGAAAATTGCAGGTATGGTTTGAACCCGGAAAATACCTGGTAAGTCAGTGCGGATATTTTGTAGTAAAAACAAATGTAATCAAGCAAACGCCGGCAGCTGTTTTTGCAGGGGTGAATAGCGGCTTCAATCATTTGATTCGTCCAATGATGTATGATGCATATCACCATATTGAAAATATTTCCAATCCTGCAGGGGCCGAAAGAATATACAATGTGGTAGGCAATATTTGCGAAACAGATACGTTTGCCTGGGACCGTAAATTGAATGAAATAAGAGAAGGCGATTACCTGGTTTTCAATAATGCGGGTGCATATGGATTTGAGATGTCCTCCAATTTTAACTCTAGGCTAAAGCCTGCAGAGGTAATGGTGGTGGAAGGTAAAGCCAAACTAATTCGTCAAAGAGATGTGTTTGAAGATTTGTTGAGAAACCAGATTTTATAGCATTTATAAATTAAATAATATTCAAACGGATGAAACTATTTTTTGTACTGATCATCTCTTTTCTTTCGTTGCCAGCCTTTGCGCAGCAAGAAGCTAAGAAATTATATGATCCACAGGCCAATGCTGCAGTAGATATTGCTGCTGCTGTAAAAAAGGCGGGTGCAGAAAATAAACATGTCTTGCTACAAGCAGGAGGTAATTGGTGCAGTTGGTGTATTGAGTTTGCAAGATTTAGCAAAGCAGATAAGCAAATTGATTCCATTCTTAGCAGTAGTTTTGTGTGGTATCATTTAAATTATAGCAAGGAAAATAAAAATGAGGCATTGTTAGCTACATACGGTTTCCCCCAGCGCTTTGGTTTTCCGGTGTTTATTATTTTAAATGCCAGTGGTGAGCGCATCCACACGCAAAGCAGTGAATACTTGGAAGATGGCAAAAAAAGCTATGATCAAAAAAAGGTGATGGGGTTTTTATCCGCCTGGACGCCCAATGCATTGGATCCTAAGACGTATCAGTTGAAATAATACAAATTTTTGTACTATTCGATTGATTGCAAAAAAGTATTTAATTTTTCATAAATTTGTACTCATGGATCGTTCAAAAGAAATAAATTCTGCAATTGTTGACGGATATCTTAGTCTGTTAAACAATCTGACGCCCAGTAGTAAATTGGATCTTATTTCAAAACTTTCAGCTTCTATCAATTCAGGTATTTCAGCTAAAAATAAATCATTTAAAAAATCTTTTGGGGCTTTTGTGTCTAAGCAAACTGCAGAAGAAATTATTGAAGAAATTCGATCTGCCAGGGTTTCTAATAGAAATTTTCAATAAATGATTAATTCTAAAAATAGTTTTATTCAACTCATTCAGCACCCTCTAAAATTCAGGTGGTTCCTGTTTACAAAATTGCCCAGTGCATTTTTTTCAGGGCTTAGGGTTCCGGCAATCGATTCATCCAAAGCGGTGGTAACGGTTCCTTACCAATGGTTTTCTAAAAATCCTTTTAAGTCCACTTATTTTGCCTGCCTTGCAATGGCGGCAGAGTTGAGTACCGGTCTGTTGGCCATGATGAACACTTACCAATCGGACCCACCCATATCGATGCTAGTTACCGGCTTGGAGGCAAAATATTTCAAAAAGGCTACGGGTGTAACCAGTTTTCTTTGTGAAGATGGGGATGCTTTTCATCGTACGGTGCTCGATGCAATCGCTACTGGAGAAGGACGAGTTTTTACTGCCAAGTCGGTTGGTAAAAATGAGGCAGGTGAACTGGTAGCAGAATTTTTGATTACCTGGTCTTTCAAAGCAAAAAAATAATTCCGCTTTCCTTCTTTCCTTCGCGTACGGTTAAATTAAATTAGCAAAAGCAGCTGATATTCAGTAACTTCAATAGCTAAATCACCTTGTCAGAGCATGAGCAAGGGCGATTCATTTCGTAGCTCAGAAACATACCCCTCACCTATAAAACAACGTATATGAAAATTGCATTTCACGGAGCGGCTCGAACCGTTACTGGTTCTAAACACCTACTCACCCTTTCGGATGGAAATAAATATTTGTTAGACTGCGGCATGTTTCAGGGAATGGGAAAGGATACCGATGCTATGAATGGCCATTGGGGATTTGAACCAGCGGAGGTGACGCATTTAATATTGTCGCATGCCCATATTGATCATAGCGGCTTGATTCCGAAATTGGTGAAGGATGGTTTTAGTGGAAAAATATTCTGTACCCCTGCCACCAAGGAACTCACTGGTTTATTATTGGAGGATTCGGCCGGTATCCAAGAGAATGAAATTAAATATGAAAATAAAAAAAGACAGCACGAGCGGCTGCCCTTGCTAAAGCCACTGTATGACACAGCTGCCGCATTGGCTGCGATGGATCATTTTGTATCGGTAGAATATGGGAATTGGCATACCATTGATGAAAATTTGGAAGTACAGTTTACCGATACCGGCCATATTATTGGCAGTGCCGCCGTTCACCTGAAAATAAAAGAGAAAGGAGTTATCAAGCGGCTGACTTTTAGCGGCGATGTAGGTAGATATACCGATGCGATTTTAAAAGCGCCGGAAGTTTTTTCCCAGGCAGATTATATTATTTTAGAATCCACTTATGGCAATAGTTTACATGATATGCAAACCAGCACACCTGATCAATTGCTGCAGTGGATTGAAAAAGCCTGTATCCAAAAAAAAGGTAAACTTATTTTACCTGCATTTAGTGTTGGAAGAACGCAAGAGATTTTATATGCCCTCAATCAATTGGAGTTGGAGCGCAGGCTTCCATCGCTGGAATATTTTGTAGACAGTCCTTTGAGTGTGAAGGCAACTAAATTAACAAAAAAGTATCCTAAGTATTTCAATAAAACCATTCAAAAAGTATTGGAAGAAGATGATGATCCATTTTCATTCAAGGGGATGCATTTTATTGAAACGGTCGACGAATCGAAATTGTTGAATTTCAGGGACGGCCCCTTTGTGATCATTTCTGCCAGTGGAATGGCAGATGCAGGAAGGGTAAAGCACCATATTCGCAATACGATTGAAAATAGCCGAAATACGATTGTGATGACGGGTTATTGTGAGCCAAGGTCATTGGGAGGAAAATTGATGGCGGGCAGAAAAGAAGTTAATATTTACGGAGCCTCACATGAGGTGAATGCAGAAATAGGGGCTATCAGAAGCATGAGTGCGCATGGTGATTATGAGGATCTCTGCCAATTTCTTGCTTGTCAGGATATAAAAAAAGTGACTCAATTGTTTATTGTACATGGCGAGTATCCTGTACAGCAGGCGTTTAAGCAGCGCCTACTGAATAAAGGATTTGAAAATGTAGACATTCCGGAGATGCATGCAGAACTGCTGTTGAAATAGCGGTTATTACTTGCCGTAAATCAGGGATCAGCAGGATTTAAGAACAGGGTTCATTTTATAGTTAATGTAGGAATTTAATCAGCCTATCCATTATAAATCAGCTCATTAGCTATTTTGTACCTTTCTTTTTTACGAACTTCCAATCGGGTAGGGGAATGGGTAAATGTATTTTTAACCCATTTCCCCCAATTTTGGCAGTCAATTTCTTTCCATTGAACTAGGTTAAATTCAGGAATTATTGGTTGGAAATAATTAACTTTAACGCTTTAAATAGTGGGTAGCTTTGATGTTGAAATTTTGTTTTAAAAATAAGCAGCGTTGAGCTATTCCAAATTGAATCCCTTTTTTAGTCATATTTTTTTAAGGAGTTTCCAATGAAACTTTGAAATAGGGTTTGACATGTTTGATAATATTTCCAATGTCTACATCAGCTTTAAAAACCGGTTATAAGAAATATTTCAATAAGCTACTATTTTTTGTAATTTCTTTTCTTTTCTTTTTTTCGGAGCAATCGCAGTCTCAGTGTACTTCTGTTTCCATTTATGATAGAATTGTGAGTGGGTATCATAGTACAATGGCGGTAAGGACTGATGGAAAAATTGTGGTTTGGGGAGAAGAGATGAGATTTAATGGTGGATTTCAGTTAGATCCTGTTCCTTTAGTTCCTCCATCCCCAGCTACAACAAAAATGGGCACTATTGGGGGAGGGAAAGATGGAGGGTATGATCAGGTTGTAATATTAACCTCTGACGGTCTGTATACCAATGGTTATAACAGTGGCATATACGGCGGTGTTCTTCCAACTAATTTAACAGCAACAACTAATTTTCAAAAAATTACACAACCTTCAGGCGGCAACTCATATGGTCTACCCGTTGGTATTGTTCCGGACGATGTTGCCAGTATTTTCGCTACCTATAAAACCCTTTTGATAGTAACCAAAAATGGTTCTGCATTTCCTCGGAATGGAAGTGTTTGGATAATTACACAAACTAGTCTAGCGGTTGAGGCAAATGGAGGAGTTGTTACAACCGGTGTAACTTTACCTTCCTGGAAGCAAGCGTTGATTAGCACTGGAAACCCTTTAATTAATATTACAGCTGCTAGGGGTCAGGTTAGTCCAATACCCTCGTCTGCTTTATACTATAGCGCTTTTATGGCTTTGGCAGCCAATGGGGATGTATATACCTGGGGCAATACTACCTATTTAGGAAATACACCTAATGTTGGAGCAAATTCATTTGCTACAAAGATGGTCTTGCCTTCTGAATTTTCAGCGGCTAATGTTCCTAAAATGATAGGTGTTACGGGTGGAATAAAAAATCCCATTGCGTCAAGTTCACCAGTTGCTTATGCAAAAAACACTTATTATTTGTTAAGTAATTCGGGTAGTCTATATGCATTGGGTGATAATTCAAAAAGACAATGTGGGAACTTTTCTACTATAGAGCAAACAAGTTGGGTAAATGTTAAAAGCTCCAGCGCTACTAATTTCACGAATATTAATTTCATTTCTGTGCAGGAGCATACCTCAGGTATTCCCTGTGCATCGGCCATTACCACGGATGGTAAATTGTATACCTGGGGTGAGGATGATGCTGGAATGCTTGGAAAGGGTAGTGGAACTATTTCAAGCTATAATCCCGGTGTAGCAAGTTATGATCCTGGTATAGCAAATGGATCAGCTGGAAGTACTGCTGTGTTTTGTGAAATGGGTGGGCATACCCTGATGTATTTAAAGGTAGGCAGTGATAGATTTTGTTATGTTGGGCATAAGGCTAGGGGTAGTATGGGGGATGGAACTAGTGATGATAATTATATCACTTCTTTTGATTGTGCAAACACTCCCGTAATTTCAATCTGCGGATCTGTTCCAATTGCTCCCGCTGCTAATTCTTCCACCATTGCAGCCTCGCCGAATACTATTGAGGCTAATGGAATTTCTACATCAACCATAACGGTTCAGTTAATAAACGGTTCCGGCGGAAATCTTACTACCAGTGGAGGGGTAGTTGTTATTACTACCAATGCTGGAACGATCTCCAGTACTATCGATCATTATAATGGGACCTATACGGCCATATTAACCAGTCCCATTGCCTCAGCAACAGCTACCCTTCGCTTTACTGTGAATGGAGTTCTCTCCAGCGCTACCACTAATGTTGTATTTACTCCAACGGTTCCACCATCCACTCCGGGATCAATTACAGGAGCTGCAATTGTTTGTCCTGGTACCACGGGATTGGTTTATAGTGTGGTTCCAGTTGCAAATGCTACAACATATACATGGAGTATTCCGGCTGGTAGTTGGACGATCACAGCCGGTCAGGGAACCAATTCAATAACAGTTACGGCAGGTTTATCTGGAGAAGATGGAAATATTTCAGTTTCTGCGGGCAATGTTATCGGAAATGCCACCAATACAAGTGCGCTATCAATATTGGCAGTAACAGTAAGACCAATATTTACTTCTGGAGAAATAAGTTCAACAGGCGAAACGATTTGTTATGCTGGTACCCCTACATTGATTGGAAGTACTTCTGCCTCGAGTGGAGGCAATGGTGTAATTACTTATTCTTGGCGTTCGTCCGCAGATGGGTATGTTGCAGTGATTTCATCGGCAACTTCTGCTACTTATACACCACCTGCAGGATTAATAAGCACGACCTCATATCGTCGTTATGCAAATGATGGTATATGTAATACAACAGCAACGGTTTCTGCAGGAACCTGGACAGTGAAGGTTCTTCCTGTTTTTGTAACTGGAACTATTGGGTCAACAGGCGAAACGATTTGTAATGGCGGTACTCCAACGATAACGATTGGAAGTACTACTGCATCGAGCGGAGGCAATGGAAGTATTGACTATTCGTGGCGTTCATCTGCGGATGGATATGTTGCAGCGATTCCATCAGCAACTTTAGCCACCTATACACCATCCGCAGGGTTGACTAGCACGACTTCCTATCGTCGTTACGCAAATGATGGCTTATGTAATACAACAGCAGCTGTTTCTGCTGGAACCTGGACAGTGACAGTCCGTGCTGCATTTTCAGCTGGAGAAATTAGTTCAACCGGCGAAACGATTTGTTATGGTGGTACTCCAACATCAACTATTGGAAGTACTACTGCATCAAGTGGAGGTAATGGAGTCATTACTTATTCTTGGCGTTCATCAGCAGATGGGTATGTTGCAGCGATTGCATCTGCAACTTCAGTTACCTATTCACCACCCGCAGGATTGACCAGCACGACTTCATATCGTCGTTATGCAAATGATGGCTTATGCAATATAGCAGCAGCAGTTTCTACAGGAACCTGGACAGTGACTGTTCGTGCTGTATTTTCTTCTGGAGAAATTAGTTCAACCGGCGAAACGATTTGTTACAATGGCGATCCTATAATAATAGGCAGTACAACTGCTTCGACAGGAGGCGATGAATCAATCACATATAAATGGCAGGCGAATGGGGTAGATATTGGAAGTTCAAATTTGGCAACTTATGATCCTCCTGCAGGATTGACAGCCGCAACAACGTATACACGTTATGCCAAAGATGGGACATGTAATTTAACCTATGCTTTATCATCTGGAACTTATACAGTAACGGTTAGGCCTAATTTTTCTTCTGGAGAAATTAGTTCAACCGGCGAAACGATTTGTAATGGAGGTACACCGATAACAACGATTGGAAGCAATACTGCATCAAGCGGGGGTAATGGAGGCATTATTTATTCGTGGCGATCATCAGCGGATGCATATGTATCTGCAATATTAGGAGTAACTACTGCTACCTATACACCACCCGCAGGATTGACAAGTACGACTTCCTATCGTCGTTATGCAAATGATGGCTTATGTAATACAGCAGCAGCTGTTTCTGCTGGAACCTGGACAGTGACTGTCCGTGCTGCATTTTCAGCTGGAGAAATTAGTTCAACTGGCGAAACGATTTGTAATGGTGGTACCCCAATATTAATTGGAAATACTTCCTTGTCGAGTGGAGGTAATGGAAGCATTATCTATTCGTGGCGTTCATCAGCAGATGGGTATGCTACAGCGATTGCATTTGCAACTTCAGCAACCTATGCACCACCTGCAGGATTGACAAGTACGACTTCCTATCGACGTTATGCAAATGATGGCTTATGTAATACAGCAGCAGTTGTTTCTGCAGGAACGTTTACAGTGACTGTTCTTCCTGCATTTACAACTGGAACAATTAGTTCAACCGGCGAAACGATTTGTAATGGAGGTACACCAACAATAACGATTGGAACTACTACTGCATCGAGTGGTGGCAATGGAAACATTGACTATTCGTGGCGTTCATCTGCGGATGGATATGTTGCAGCGATTCCATCCGCAACTTTAGCAACCTATACACCACCCGCCGGATTGACCAGCACGACTTCCTATCGACGTTATGCAAATGATGGCTTATGTAATACAGCAGCAGTTGTTTCTGCAGGAACGTTTACAGTGACTGTTCTTCCTGCATTTACAACTGGAGCAATTAGTTCAACCGGCGAAACGATTTGTAATGGCGGTACCCCAACAATAACGATTGGAAGTACTACTGCATCGAGCGGGGGTAATGGAGTCATTACTTATTCGTGGCGATCATCAGCGGATGGTTATGGTGCAGCGATTGCATCTGCAATTTCAGCTACCTATACACCACCCGCAGGATTGACCAGCACTACTTCCTATCGTCGTTATGCAAATGATGGATTATGTAATACAGTAGCAGCTGTTTCTTCAGGAACCTGGACATTGACTGTCCGTGCTGCATTTTCCGCTGGAGAAATAAGTGCAACCGGCGAAACGATTTGTTATAATGGCAATCCGGCAATAATTGGCAGTGCAATAGGTTCTTCAGGAGGCGATGCATCAATCACGTATAAATGGCAGGCGAATGGGGTAGATATTGTGAGCTCAAATTCGGTAACTTATGATCCTCCGACAGGATTGACAGCCGCAACAACTTATTCACGGTATGCCAAAGATGGGACATGTAATTTAACCTATTCTTTATCATCTGGAACTTATACAGTAACGGTTAGGCCTAATTTTTCGGCAGGAACAATTAGTTCATCTGGCGAAACGATTTGTTACAATGGCGACCCTATAATAATAGGCAGCACATCAGCTTCAACAGGTGGGGATGCGTCAATCACCTATAAATGGCAGGCGAATGGGGTAGATATTGTGAGTTCAAATTCGGTAACTTATGATCCTCCTGCAGGATTGACAGCCACAAGAACGTATACACGTTATGCCATTGATGGAATATGTAATTTAACCTATGCTTTATCAGCCGGAACTTGGCTTGTAGTGGTAAATCCTTTGCCTACACCCAGTTTTACAACACAGCCCGGAGCTACTGCTTGTGCAAATGCCGATGTAACTTATACTACAGAATCTGGTCAAACCAATTATGTATGGACAGGGTTTGGAACCTTAAATACAGATTATACGATTACATCAGGAGGTATAAGTACCGCAAGCAATACCGTCACATTAAAATGGTTAACTGCAGGTGTTAAAACAGTAACCATCAATTATACCAATGTCAATAGTTGTACCGCTTCATCAGCTACTTCCTCCATTGCTACAACGGTCAGCGCAAGACCAATACCTAC
>JBIIVV010000004.1:0-31677 GCA_044339235.1 Ferruginibacter sp. | reverse complement strand
CTGCATCTACATTTACATTAGCTACATCACCTACTTTTAAAGAAGCAATTTCGGTTTCAGGCACCATAGCAGTCACTTGCAAACTTCCACCTTGTTCGATAGTTAGGATGGGCATGCCCGGATTTGCTAAGCTCCCTTCGTCAGCTAATTTTTGTGTTACAACCCCACTAAATGGAGCCACTACATTTGCATAAGTTAATTGCGACTTTACTTCATGCTGCACAGCTTTTGCAGCTTCAACACCTGCTTTTGCAGATTGATATTGCATCGTAATTTGCTCAAGCTCTTTTGCAGAAGCACTATTTTGCTTATACAATGCAGTGTATCTATCGAAATCTTTTTGAGCTACATAAAAAGCAGCCTCCGCTTGCTTTAACATTGCGTCAACTTGCGACTGCTTTGCTTGGATATCATTACTATTCACTGTAAACAACAATTGTCCGGCATTAACTCTATCGCCCACCTTAACATATACTTTAGTTATATATCCCATGATTCTAGTGGCCACATTTGTTGAATGTGCAGCTTCTATTTGTCCGGTAACTGTAAATCCATTCGCAGAAGCGCCTGTTGTTATTGCAGAAGTAGTTACAGTGATTGCTTTTTCATTGTCTGCAACCTTATTTGATTCTCCATTAGAACATGCATTTAATAACAATACCGCAGAAGTAATTGCAGGAATAAACAATAATTTTTTATAAGTCATCGTGTATAATTTTATAATTTGTTTGTTAGTTGGTTGAGTTAAATTATTTCGTTGTTAAAAATTCAAGATAATTAATAGCAGATTTTTGTTCTAATTGAGCTTGAGCTAAAAATAATTTTTGTTGAGATAGCTGCGTTTGTGCTACCAATATATCATTGGTACTAACTAAACCTTGCTCATACCTGTTTTGTAAAATTCTAAGTGCTTCTTCCGATTGTTGAACCGAAGTTGTTTGTTGTTGAATTTTATAATTTGCATCTACAACGGCTCTTTTTGTTTTTCTAATTTCAGCCGCGCCGGTTTCTAACTGACTAGTCAACTGTTGTTGCACTTTTGTTTTTTCTAACCTTTGAGTCGCAGCCTTGCGATTCATTTGATTGCCCTTAAAAATATCCCAAGACAGCTGCACACCTGCTATATATGATTTAGCACCATTAAAAGCAATTGACTTATCATTAATATTATAATTTGCAAAAGCATTTAATTTAGGCATCCAACTCATTTCAGTGCTTTTAATAGCCATATCATAACTATTTACAGCAGCATTTAAAGCCCTAATATCAGACCTTCCTGATGAAACAGAATCTGAGATATCAGTTTGAGGGCTTAGATTGTAGGGTTTTGTGGAATATACTACCCCCTTAGGAGCACCCATTAGTACAGTTAATTGATCAGACATATTCTCGATTTGTGATTTTGCTTGGCTATGCTGTAATTCAGCAGCTTGCACTTGCACTGCTACATTTAGCAAGTCCGATTTTTGCATCATACCTTGATCAAATCTGTCTTTAGTGAATTTATAAATAGATTGCATGGTCTTTAATCCTTCAACGGTGACTTTCTCATATTGATAAGTAAACTCCAAATACAAATAAGATTGAACCACCTGCATTTTGATTGCTTCTGTAGTTCTTTGTACTTGTGCCGCATAGATTCCAACTTGTTCTTTTGCCGCTTTGCGCATATATAATGCATCCAAATTTATAATGGGCTGTTGTAATGCCAATTGTGTATTGTAGTTGCTGTAATTATTAGGATTGTTTAATATAGCTGGATTAAAATCAGCTTGTAGTACACTCGCTTGTTGTAACTTAAATCCAAATACGTTTAAAGGGTTATTAGTTCTATAAGCCGTTTGAGACAAATTCACGTTGGGCAACCAAATAGCTTCAGTTTGATTAAAATTTGATTTTGCAATGGCCTCGTCTGTTTTTGCAATCAATAATTGCTTATTATTTTGCACGGCTGCTTGTATTGCTTCCTCCATAGACAAGGACTTGGGAATTACTTGAGCATTAATTGTAACTGTATTTAATATAAACAACGTGACTAATGCCAAGTTTTTAAAAGAATTTAATTTTTCAAATTTCATTTGCATAGTTTTAAAAGAATGCAAAGATGCTTTAGTTAAATCCGGATGTTTGTAACATATATCACATTGTTATAGGTAAGAATATTATCAGCTCTTTATAAAGTTTGAATTAGCTATTGTGCTATAAATTGAAAATATGAGCATTAAAGGTTCGTGTTTTCGGTAAAAGTAAAAACTCACTCAACGGCATTTAACAAACAATAAACCACGCACGATTTAACATAAGTGGTTCATTTTTCAACTCTAAACTTTAAGCGAGAACGAGATTTGAACTCAGTCCGCCGTAGGCGGATAGGAAGATTTTTTGAGAAAATTAAAGAGTTGATTTATAGTGGGTTACATTTTCAAAAAACTGAATTCTGTAAAATGGTAGGAGATATTGAGTAAACGCTTAAAATCAAAAAAATTAATTTAAATGTCACTTTATTACATAAATAAAGAAATATTACCATAACTTTATTACATATATTTGTTTATTTTGCCATAACTTTATAACATGTTTAATAGACAGCTATTATTGGAACTTGAAAAATGGAGGCTAAATAAGCCCCGCAAACCACTTGTAATTAGAGGCGCTAGGCAAGTTGGGAAAACAACTCTTGTTAATCAATTTGCTGCGCAATATGAACAATACATCTATTTAAACCTAGAGTTAGCCGAAGACAAGAAGCCATTTGAAGATTTTACATCCATTGAAAACTTAATAAACACATTATTCTTTCTTAAAAATAAAACAGTAACAAAAAAAAATAAAACCCTACTATTTATTGATGAGATACAAGCAGTACCAAAGGCATTAAATACACTTAGGTATTTCTATGAAAACGAACCTGAAATTTCTGTTATCGCTGCAGGAAGCATGCTTGAATCCTTGTTTGATAAGAATATAAGTTTTCCAATTGGCCGTGTTGAATATAAAGTAATCAGGCCTGTTTCATTTCCAGAGTTTCTTTCCGCCATGGGAGAAACCGCAGCATTAGAGCAACTAATACAAATTCCTATTGCTGCATTTGCTCAAACAAAATTGTTACACCTGTTTCATAGGTATGCTTTAATTGGAGGAATGCCAGAAATTGTACAACACTATGCAACTCATAAAGACCTTGTAACATTGGGCCCTATTTATGATTCCTTAATAAATGGGTATATGGATGATGTGGAGAAATATGCAAAAGGCAATGCGCAAATATTACACATTAGACATTGTATTAAAAGTTCATTTGCTCAGGCTGGCAAAAGGATAAAGTTTGAAGGTTTTGGTAACGCTGCATATAAGTCACGCGAAATGGGAGAATCATTGCGCATACTAGAAAAGGCCCTATTATTACAATTAATTTACCCCTGCACAACGGCTACCCTGCCAATTCTTCCTGACATAAAAAAATCACCTAAACTACAAATTCTGGATACTGGATTATTAAATTACTTTGTTGGGATTCAGAAAGAAATTATAGGTACTGATGATTTAAATAACATTTACCAAGGAACGCTAATTGAACATCTCATTGGACAAGAATTATTAGCATTTCAATTTAATGCTTTAAGTGCACTCCAGTTTTGGGTAAGAGAGAAAAAAGAATCAACTGCTGAAGTTGATTATCTATTTCAGTATGATGGACTGATTATACCAATTGAAGTTAAGTCCGGCGCAGCCGGCTCTCTAAAATCTTTGCATAGTTTCATGGACTTAGCTCCACATGATATGGCCATTCGATTTTATGCGGGAACCTTACATATTACTGATGCCATTACTCAAAAAGGGAAGCAATACCAACTACTCAACCTCCCTTATTATCTTGGTTCTCAAATCGAAAAATATATTGCATGGTTTATACAAACAAAAAAAACAGCTCGTAAGAGCCAGCTTTAAAAATTCATATACTATTCTTGAAAATAACAGTGTAGCGAGAACGAGATTTGAACTCAGTCTGCCACAGGCGGATATGAACCCTAGATCCGACTCAGCATCATTGAAGAGGATTGGGGCCTACTCTTTCTAAACGTGCTTACTGCCCAAATAGCAATTCGTTAATTTGTAAGTGGGATTGATTATAAAATAGCAACTTTCAAAGGCAAGGTGCCTTGAAATTAGATTTGCTCCTTTTTAAGATTTTGCAACATTTGCTTGCAGGTGTTATGTATAGCCGATTCGATGCTGGTATATTGGAAATCGGGTAAAAATTTCCCGAGCTTCTCATTATTATACCTTACTTCTGCCAGCGCAGTAGTGGCTGTTTCTTTTGTTATCAAAGGGTTTTTTCCGGAGAACTTGCTTTTGATTGCTTCCAATCTCCATACAATTTTAGCAATCAATGGGGTTACTTTTTTATGAGGCCTTTTCTTGCCAAAACCATCCGCAATCCAATTAAATACTTGTCGGTAGCTGCAGTTTTCAGCACTTATAATAAAACGCTCGTTACTAATATTACTTTGCATCAATGCAATCATTGCCTTTGCCACATCGCCTGTATCCACAAAGCCTGAAACCCCCTCGGTATACCAGGGGAATTCATCATACACGCTTTTGAATATTTGCGAGCTTCCCGATTTCCAATCTGCACAACCCAGAATGATGACCGGGTTTACGATCACCGCGTTGAGTCCTTCGCCAATGCCGCGCCAAACTTCTAGTTCTCCTAAATATTTACTTTGTCCGTATACGCTATTACTGGTTTCCTCTGTCCAATTCATCGTTTCGGTGATAGGCTCTCCCTCCCTTATTCGCCCCAAAGCCGCTACAGAGCTAACGTGCACCATTTTTTTTATGCCCGCCTGTAAAGCCGCATTCACCACATTGGCAGTACCCTCTATATTGATAGTAAATAATTCCCGCTTACGGGATGGCGCAAAGCTCACTATTGCTGCACAATGGTAAACCTGCTCTATTCCTTCCATGGCGGCTTCTAAGCCAACTACATCTAAAATATTACATTGAAATTGCTCCAGTGATTCCGAATGGAAATTGGGCAGGGGAGTTTTATTATAAATCGCTCTTACCTTTTTACCCTGCGATAGCAGTTGGCGAATCAATTCGCTTCCCAATAAACCTGCACCACCTGTAACTAAAATCATAGTGTAAAAAAATGGAAGCTAATAAAAAAGGTTTCCGACAAATGGTGGAAATAATTAAGTAGCTGCTGTGAACTGCTTTAAAAACCGAACATCATTTTCACTAAATAACCGCAGGTCTTTTATCTGGTATTTCAGCATTGTAATTCTTTCTATGCCCATACCAAATGCAAAGCCGGTGTACTTATTGCTATCGATACCACAATTTTCAAGCAGATTGGGATGAACCATTCCGCAGCCTAAGATTTCAACCCATCCAGTGTGTTTACATACATTGCAACCAGTACCGCCACAAATCAGGCAGCTGATATCCATTTCGGCACTGGGCTCTGTAAAAGGAAAATAACTTGGGCGAAAACGGACTTTAAAATCTTTCCCAAACATTTCCTGCACAAAGAAATAAAGGGTTTGTTTTAAATCGGCAAATGACACGTTCTCCGCGATGTACAATCCTTCTACCTGATGAAAAAAACAATGCGCCCTTGCACTAATGGTTTCATTTCGATATACCCTTCCTGGACAGATAATTCGAATGGGTAATTTCCCTTTCTCCATCTCACGTACCTGCACACTCGAAGTATGGGTACGTAGTATCCAGTCCGGATTTTGACTAATATAAAAAGTATCCTGCATATCCCGTGCCGTATGGTTTTCGGGCATATTCAAGGCAGTAAAATTATGCCAATCATCTTCTATCTCAGGTCCTTCTGCCACCGCAAAACCAAGGCGTTGAAAAATAGACACCACTTGATTACGAACCAAGCTGATCGGATGTCGAGAACCAGTTCGCAAAGGGTCTCCGGGAAGCGACCAATCGAAACCAGCATTCTCAGAAGTTGCGTCTTTATTATCGGTAAGGGATTGTATCTCCGTATATTTTGCCTCAGCAAAGATTTTAAACTCATTCAGCAGCTGACCGAATTCTTTTTTCCTATCCCCCGGTACATTCTTCATCTCCCCCATTACTTCTTTCACCAAGCCTTTGGTTCCTAGGTATTTTATACGAAAAGCTTCGGTATCATCTGCAGTTGTAGCGACGAAACTACTCATCTCCATTTTTAATGCTTCTATTCTTTGTAATAACGCTTCCATTTGGCAAAAATAAGGAATTGTTGAAGAACTGGCTAGTCGGTGATATTTGAAATGGGCTAGATTACAAGCGCATGTCTTTTTTAAAGGCTGCTGCTACCTCAATCCATCTAAAAATGGCTGCACCCAGCTTCCTGTCTACAAGGCAAGGTTCAATAAATAAAAAACGCCGGACATCAAACAACAGCCAACGTACAACTTTCAACTAACTTACCTAAGTTTGCTTCAAATTTACTCCAATGCACGACCTCCATGATTTTTTAATACCCATCGATATACACAGCTTAAATGAGGACAGTGGATACAATGATGGGCAGCTGGCCAAACACATTGTGGGTTACAATACTGAAATTCCGGATGTGGCAGCTGTAGATATTGTGCTGGTAGGAATAGGCGAAACAAGAGGGAACGGCATATTCACCACTGGTTTTGAAGCTGCAGATGCCATCCGCAGACAATTGTACCAGTTGCATTACTGGCACTATGAAACCGCCATTGCAGATTTCGGAAATATCAAAACGGGCGCAACCTTAAAGGACAGTTATGCCGCCATCAAAACAGTTTTGACAGAATTAATAAAAATGAAGAAAACGGTGGTGCTATTAGGTGGAACGCATGATATTACCCTAGCACAATTTCTGGCATATAAGGAATTGGGGATGTCTGTTGAAGCGACTTGTATTGATGCTTCCATTGATCTTAGAAGTGAAAGTGCCCTCAGGAGTGAGAATTTTTTGTTAGAAATGCTCACCAGTGACCCTTCTGTTATCAGTCATTACCACCATATTGGATTTCAAAGTTATTATGTTCATCCTCGCATGTTAGAAACAATGGATAAGCTTCGTTTCGATTGCTACCGGTTAGGCGTAGTCAAAGAAAACATGGATGAAATGGAACCCGTATTGCGAAACACTTCTTTAGCAAGCTTTGACATCAGTGCCATCAAATTCAGCGATGCCCCTGCCAATAAAAATAGTCCAAATGGCTTCACTGGTGAAGAAGCGTGTATGCTAGCCCGATATGCAGGCATGAGTAGCCAGTTAACTAGCTTTGGCATATATGGCTATGACCCCGAATCGGATATCAATGAATTGACCGCGCGGCAAATTGCCCAAATGCTTTGGTATTTTATAGATGGAAAAAATCGTAACAAGCAGGAAGCCCCTCTGGAGGATAGAAAACATTTTAATGAATTCAATACAGTAGTTGCAGAAGTAGCCACTGTCTTTTTACAGAGTAGGCGAACCAGCCGATGGTGGATGCAATTGCCCAACAGCAAATTGATACCCTGTAGCTACCGAGATTACCAACTGACCAGCCAAAATGAAATACCCGAACGATGGCTTCGTGAACAAGAGCGGAGTTAATGGTTGAATTCAGCCACTATAAAATTGTCTTTATGAACTATACTGACTCTTGCAATTTTTTTATTAATAGCAAAGCAGCTGCCTTTATGAAGGTAACTGCTTTTATCATACTGCTCAGCTCCTGCGCTGTGTCGAAACAGATTTCCATTCAAGCAAAAAATGATTTGCTGAAAGAATCGGCCATCCGTAGTGGGCATATTGGAATTAGTATTTATGAACCCGCCACAGGTAAGTATTGGTTTAATTTTGATGCTGACAAATATTTTGTTCCAGCTTCCAATGCCAAATTGTTTACGCTCTATGCAGGCATGAAATATTTGGGAGATAGCTTGGTGGGATTGAGGTATGAAAAGACCAATGACGATTTTACTACCATTATTGGTACCGGAGACCCTACATTTCTACATGTCGATTTTAAAAATCAGCCTATTCTAGATTTTTTAAAAAAAACAGGTAACTGCTCTTACCTACAAGATTCAACTCTCCAACATTTTTCACCATTAGGAAAAGGCTGGGCTTGGGATGATTACCAGGGCGCCTATTCAGCAGAAAGAAGCGAAATGCCGATATACGGAAATACAGTAAAATTCTTTTTTCAAAATGACTCCGTTGCGGTTAGTGCCCCCATCTTTTATACCACTTCTATTCAAGGACTCAATACAACCCTTAAAAATAAAACAGGCGTAAAATTCAGTATTGCAAGACCGCTTGAAAACAACTCATTTTATGCGCAATACCAATCCTCGTCAAAATTTACTGAGCAATGGATTCCATTCAAAACAAGTTCTAACGAAACTACTCCTAGATCTACCTTCATCAAATTATTGGAAGACACCCTTCATAAAAAAATAGGCGAGTTTGCCTCCACTAACTCAAGGCTCATCCCACGAAACATTCTCCACTCTCAGCCAACCGATTCTTTGTTTAAACCCATGATGCACCTTAGCGACAATTTTTTTGCCGAGCAAACATTGTTAATGGTAAGTAATGAACGCCTAGGTACCATGAGTGATGAAAAAATAATTGAAACCCTCTTAGATTCCGACCTGGCAGATATTCCCCAACGGCCCAAATGGGTAGATGGCAGTGGACTTAGCCGCTACAATTTATTTACCCCGCAATCATTTATCTATATTCTCAATAAATTGAAAAATGAATTTGGACTCGCGCGTTTAAAAAACATTTTGCCTACCGGAGGAGAGGGAACGCTTGCTGGATATTACCAAAAAGAGGCTGGATTTATTTTTGCAAAAACGGGTAGCCTAAGCAACCATTGTGCCATCAGCGGTTTCATGGTCACTAAAAAAAATAAGCTCTTGCTATTTTCAGTTTTGGTAAATCAGTATCCTACAGAGGCCGCTCCAGTTCGTAGGGCAGTTGAAAAATTCTTATCTAACATTCGGGGAAAATTCTAATCGATTATCTTCCAAACATCCGATCCAATTCCTGTTTTTTAAACACCGTATACGTAGGTTTTCCATTGGGGGTAATATTGGGGACCGTGCAAATAAATAAATCCTGAACGATCAACTTCATTTCCTTTTGAGTTAATGCCTTGCCCGGTTTGATGGCCTGTTGCCATGACAAAGAACGCAATAGTTTTTCACGCTTAGAAAATTTCAAGTCGCTGCTAAAATGCTTGTATTGCTCCAGCATTTTTTCGATGGCAGCTTTCTCATTTCCCTGTTCCACATCTGCAGGAGTACCCTGTACTACAAAAGTATTGTTGCCAAAGGGTTCCAAGTGATAGCCAAGATAATGAAGATCGGGAAGTAACTCATTCAGCACCACTACATCGGCAGAAGCCAATTCCATTGTTTGCGGAAATAGACTTTGCTGAATGGCAATTGGTTTTCCTGCTACGGCTTTAATAAATCGCTCGTACAAAATTCTTTCATGCGCATTTTGCTGGTGAATCACCAGAAAGCCGGCATCATTTTGAGCCAAGATATAGGTGGAATGCATTTGTTGCAATGGACTTTCATCCGATACCTGCATTTTTTTTTCTGAATACAGCGAAACAGTCTCCCCCTCAGTCGAAGAAGTAATTGAACTGCCGGATGAAGTCTTTGCGGCTGGCTCATAAAATTCGCGCCAATGCTTTAACTCACTTTTATTTTCAATAAAATGCGCCTGGTTTTTTTGGGAAAAGGTATTGTAAAGGGAAGAAGAAGCAACAGACGATTTTTTTTCATCGGTAAAAGGTTTGCTTACTGCATCCAACTGCTGAATAGATGCATCCAACTCAAAATCAAGGGTAGGTGAAATACTGAACTGAGCCAGCGCATGCTTTACAGCACTTTGTACAAAAGCATACACAATTTTTTCATCTTCAAACTTAATCTCTTGCTTGGTAGGATGTACATTGATATCCAATTGTGCGGGATCAAGATCAATGAACAAAGTATACATCGGAAAACTGTCCTTTGCAATCATCGAATCAAACGCGCCCATCACTGCGTGATTGAGGTAGGCACTTTTTATAAATCGGTTGTTCACAAAGAAATATTGATCCCCCCTGGTTTTCTTTGCAGTATCCGGCTTTCCTACAAAACCATAGATATTCATATAATCTGTTTGCTCTTCTACACTGACCAACTTTGCCGAATAATTACTCCCCAGTATTTGAACAATTCTTTGTTTTAACGTGGCCCGCTCCAAATGAAAAACTTCTTGGCCATTACTGGTGAGCGAAAAAAAGATATCCGGAAATGACATTGCAACTCGAATAAATTCATCCACAATATGTCGAAGTTCGGAAGGATTGCTTTTTAAGAAATTCCTTCTTGCCGGAACGTTAAAAAAAAGATTTTTCATGGCAATGCTAGTTCCTTGCTCCATAGCAACTGGTTCCTGCTTCTTAACCACGCTGTTGTCAATTTCAATATAGGTGCCGGTGGTTTCGGCTTCTTTTTTCGATTTCAATTCCACTTGGGATACTGCTGCAATACTGGCAAGCGCCTCTCCCCGAAACCCCATGGTTTTAATATGAAAAAGATCTTCAATATTTTTTATTTTGGAAGTAGCATGTCTCTCAAAACTCATTCGAGCATCGGTTTCGCTCATCCCTTTGCCGTTGTCAATAACCTGTATCAATGCCTTTCCCGCATCATTTACAATTAACTTGATTTCAGTAGCCCCTGCATCCACAGCATTTTCCAGTAATTCCTTCACAGCACTGGCAGGGCGTTGAATAACTTCGCCGGCAGCTATTTGGTTAGCTATATTATCGGGCAATAATTGAATGATATCTGGCAAAATGAATTCGTTGTTTCATGTAAAATTACGTAGAAAATAGGGGAATGGGGAATTGATCATTTTTCCCATTTTAGCTGGCCTTAAACTTAAAAAAAGCAATTTAAAAGTTAAAAAAAGATTGCAAAGAAATAACTCTAGAAATCTTCCTACTTTGTGAGCCTATATACCTGACATATTACGATGAAAAATTATTTACTCCTGTTGCTCGTGGTTTTTACTTTACCGTTTAGCCTCCATGCACAAAATAGGTCAACCTACTCCAAGATAAAAGCAACCGAATGGGTGGATAGTGTTTTCAAAACCTTGAATCATGCAGAACAGATTGCACAATTAATGGTGGTGCGACTATCCACCTACGATGCAAAAAATAAGACCGCCATTTTTTTGGATGATGCGGTTGACAGTCTCGTTAGAAAATACAATATCGGCGGTATCTGCCTTTTTCAGGGTAGTCCAGTAAAACAGGCCACCATCATCAACCGATTGCAGGCTACTGCCAAAACACCGATATTAATATGCATCGATGCAGAATGGGGTGTTGGCATGCGTATGATCGACAGTGTGTTGCCACTGCCCCACCAAATGATGCTAGGAGCGGTATCAGATGCCGACATCATTTACCAATATGGCAAAACGGTTGCAGAGCAATGCAAGCGGATAGGCATTCAGGTGAATTATGCCCCAGTGATGGATATTAATAACAACCCTGATAATCCTGTAATCAACGACCGGAGTTTTGGAGAGGACAAATATAAAGTAACCCTTTTTGGAACGCAGTATATGAAAGGCCTTCAAGATATGGGCGTAATGGCCTGTGCAAAACATTTTCCAGGTCACGGAGATGTGGCTGTTGACTCGCATTTTGATCTTCCGGTTATCAAAAAATCGATGGCTGAATTGGAGTCACTAGAACTTTACCCCTTCCGTGAAATTTTTAAGGCTGGTATCGGAAGTGTGATGATTGGGCATCTATTTGTACCCGCGATTGATAGTGGGGCAAACATGGCAACTTCTATTTCAAAAAATAATGTAACCGGACTATTGCGAAATAAAATGGATTACCAGGGATTAACCTTTACCGACGCACTAGAAATGCAGGGAGTAAAAAAATTCTTTCCAAATGAGGAAGCAGCGCTTCAATCGCTCATTGCAGGAAATGATATGCTTTGTCTGCCTGGGGATGTGCCATTAGCCATTGAAAAAATACAATCCGCTATCCAGGAAGGAAAACTGAGCTGGGCAGAAATTGAACAGCACTGCAAAAAGGTTTTGATGGCAAAATATCAATACGGACTTTCGAAATTACAGCCCATTGAAACCCACAACCTAACGGCCGATCTGAATAATAAAGTAAGCAGCATGAGAAAGCTGGTTGCTGAAAATGCATTAACCGTATTGAATAAAACCAATGGCGATTTTTTCCCCCTTACCCTAGAAAAAAATAACCTTAAAAAATCGGTCGTATTTGTTGGTATTGGAATTGATAGTGCAAATGATTTTGCCAAACGTTTGCAAAAAGATTATGATGCAGATGCTTTTTATTTTAACAATCTGCAGGATGCGAGCAGGATATTATCCACCGTTTACCTTATCAAAAATAGATACCAAAAAGTGATTATTGGAGTGCATGGTTATAAACGTGTTCCTGCAAATAATTTTGGTATCAGTCCTTTTGCCATAGACCTTATCAAACAATTGCAGGAGCAAACCAACGCTTCCACGTTTGTTTTTGGAAATCCCTATGCCATTAAAAATTTCTGTGGAGCAAAAAATTTAGTAGCCTGCTATGAAGATGACGCAATCATACAAAATGTTGCAGCCGATTTGTTGCAAGGCATCATTCCCGCCAAAGGAAAACTACCGGTAACCGTTTGCGAGGCCTATCCTTTTGGAAGTGGTGTAATAACGGCTGAAGCAGACTTGCCAGCAGCAAGTCCTGCATCCGTAGGACTTGATTCTATGGAACTCAACAAGATTGATTCTGTTGCCAACCTAGCCATCCAAAAAGGAGCTACCCCTGGTTGCGTAGTGCTAGTAGTGAAAGATGGAAAGATTGCTTACAAAAAAGCATTTGGCCATTATAATTATGATAGTGTAGCACTCACCAATACCTCCGCTGTGTATGATATGGCTTCAGTAACAAAAATTTGTGCCACTACTATTTCTTTAATGAAACTATATGAGCAGGGAAAAATAAATTTACATAAAACCTTAGGAGATTACTTGCCGCTTGTTAAAAGAACTAGCAAAGGAAAGCTGCTCATCGAAAATATTTTGCTACACCAGGCAGGACTGGTAGCATTTATTCCTTTTCACAAAGAAACCATCGACCTAGCAGGAAAACCCCTTGCTGCATTTTATTCTACCCATCCAACCGATTCCTTCAATATAAGGGTAGCAGATAATTTATATATGCGCAACGATTGGCGGGATAGCTTGTACAAAAGAATTGCGAAAAGTCCGGTTGCCCCCGGCAACAAATATGTATACAGTGATAACGATTTTATTTATTTAGGCAAAGTAGTAGAAGCCATCAGTGGGATGCCGCTCAACGAATATGCAAAAAAAGAATTCTATTCGCCACTTGGCCTAGCTACGATCGGCTTTAGACCTAGGGAATACTTACCCCTTAACCAGATAGCGCCCACAGAAAATGAACAACAGTTTCGTGAGCAGCTGATACGTGGAGATGTTCATGATCCGGGAGCGGCTATGTTTGGCGGCGTATCCGGACATGCTGGTTTATTCAGCAATGCTTATGACATTGCCGTTATTATGCAAATGCTGTTGAACGGAGGATCCATAAACGGTAAGCAGTACCTGCAAAAAAAAACCATTGACCTATTCACCGCTTACCATAGTGCTACCAGTCGCCGAGGATTTGGTTTTGATAAACCTGAAAAAAATAATAGCACACGGCCTGATCCGTATCCATGTTTGGCGGCTTCACCGCTTACTTTTGGGCATACCGGCTTTACAGGCACTTGCTCCTGGGCCGATCCGGAAAAAAAATTAGTGTACGTATTTTTAAGCAATCGAGTAACGCCGAATGGTGACAACCCGCTATTATCAAAAATGAATGTGCGGAGTACGATTCAGGATATTATTTACCAATCGATTTTGACTAAAGCAAAATAGAGGTAGTATGTAAAAATTAATTAGTCGACCCGCAAAAAGTTTGTTTAGGCGATTTGTCAAAGTAGGTGTTTTGTGCCCTTGAATAAAAAGTGCTTGAAATGGTCAACATCGGCCGTTAAAAAATCAAGGCTGTTTGAGCCAGCACAACGTATAAAGTAACTTACTCTGCCGGCGAGTTCCTTGATTTTAGGCTGATGTTGAACATTTCAGCCTTTTTATTCGCAGGCTTGATTTTTTTTGTTACTTTTTTGCATCAAGGCAAAAAAGTAAAAGATCGCTATTCCGTGCAGGTTTCCAAGCCTATATAGTTCCCTTTTTTTACCAAAAAAAACTAGTTGAAATGCAAGGTTATTAATCACTTGGTTGATTATCCAGTTGTTCTTTATTGATTCATTTTGATCAAAAGCTTTATCGAATGGCACTTTTCAACTTTTTGAGGGTCGACTAATTAGCTACTACTTTTACTAATTGCATATTCAACCCCGCGCAATTCAGCCAACCCTTTCAGCCTTCCTATTGCAGAATAGCCTGGATAGGTAACCTTTTTTAAGTCATCCAGCATCTGATGTCCATGATCGGGCCGCATGGGAATTGATATATTTCTTCTTTTTTGAATATTGAGTACTTCTTTAACCACTTCATACATATCCGTGTCGCCGGCCAAATGATCCGCCTCATAAAAATTTCCTTCATTGTCCCGCTTAGTATTGCGCAAATGTAAAAAGTGTACCTGATCACCAAAGCGCTTCAGCATTGCAGGTATGTCATTGTCTTTTCTTGCGCCATACGAACCGGTACAAAAACACAATCCATTGGCAACGGATGGTACCGCATTGATAATGTCTGCTGCATCTTGTTCGGTACTTACAATTCTAGGAAGGCCCAAAATTGGGTAGGGTGGATCATCCGGATGAATCGCCATCTTTAAGCCGCATGCTTCTGCAACAGGAACCACTTGCTCTAAAAAATAAAATAAATGCTCTTTTAATTTTCCTGCATCAATGCCCTCATAGGTTTTCAATGCTGCTAAAATTTGCTCCCGTGTAAAAGAAACAACACTGCCTGGTAATCCCATCAAGGTATTACTAAAAATTCTTTCTTTTTCTTCTGCCGACATGGAATCAAATTTGTCCTGGGCATTTTTAATTTCAATAGCAGTATAGTCCTTTTCAGCTCCTGGTCTTTTTAGCATATACAGATCAAAAGCAATAAAGGCAAGTCGCTCAAAATACAATGCCTTGCTACCATCTTTCATGGTATAAGAAACATCCGTGCGCATCCAATCCAAAATAGGCATAAAATTATAGGTCACCACCTTTATTCCACATACCGCCAAATTGCGTAGGCTCTGTTTGTAGTTTTCAAGATGAACAATATAATCTCCCGTGTGTTTTTTCATGTCCTCGCTCACCGGCAAACTTTCTACCACGGTCCAGGTTAAACCCCCTGCCTCAATCAATAGCTTGCGCTCGATGATCGCCTCCACTGGCCAGATATCGCCCACTGGTATTTGATGCAACGCAGTCACAACACCTTCACAACCTGCCTGCAGAATATCTAATAAACTAACAGGGTCGCTTGGCCCATACCACCTCATGGTTTGATGCATTAACATAAAAATTATTTATTTTTCGATAAAATGAATGATGTTACAACAAAATTAACCAATACTTTTTGGTATCCTTCTGTTTATAATTATAGTGAACGGAATATAGCTGCTCTAGCTTTTAGAATTGCCAATTTACTCATTAAAAAGAAGCGGAGGAAATTAATTGAGTATATTTTCAAATCAGTTAAATCGTCATTTTTTGTTGACGAAATATTGAATTAAAAAAAGATATTTGGAAAATGAAAGTTGAAGTACTTACAACTCATCCGAGCTTTCGGGAAGATGGCTATACTCTCCCTTCACGCAATAGTATCCGAAAATCATCAAACCAATTGCTATTGGAGTAAATATGGTGATAATGATTATCCAGGGTATTGGTTTGTTAATATCCTTAGTGCCGACACTATCAATATTTTGAATTGCCCCTCTCACTAACAAATAAATGACTACAGGAGCGAGTGTCATCCAAAAAAATCCCATTAATTTTTTAATATTATTCATATCAATATTTTTAATCGTTGATGTTTTTATCAATCTTATTGGTAAGATAAAAGGTTCCAATAACTAAACAAAGCGCTGCGATAGAAATGGGATACCAAAGTCCTACCAATGGATCCGATGGATTACTGGCAGATAGTAAGGTAGCAATGAAAGGCACCAACCCTCCAAATACTCCATTGCCAATATGATAGGGCAAACTCATGGAAGTATACCTTATCCTTGTAGGAAACAATTCTACCAAAAATGCTGCCATGGGCGCATAAGCCATCGTTACAAATAGGATCATTACAAAAACTAGCAGAATAAATTTCCATTTCAGTGGAGTAGAAAGTACTTTATCGGCAAAGACCGGTTTGACATCTTCTTTAACCAGATCGGAAAGCATACCTGTTCCCTTTACAATTGTATCCGCCCTGCTTTCTGAATATCGAAGGCCTTCCTGCAATTGCCATTTTGTTTTTGTATGAGTTACCATCACTAAAGCACTATCCAGGTGAAGGCTATCCACTTTCACTGTTTCCTTGCTGATAATTGATTTAGCCAAATCACCTTCCTTTTGGATCCACTCTTTTACGTTGGTGTCTTTTAAAAATGTGCTGAAAATTGGCCTATAAAAAATCACTCCCAATAACATTCCTGAAAGCATTATCCATTTTCTTCCGATTCGGTCACTTAATGCTCCAAATACCAGAAAGAATGGAGTTGCCAATCCTATCCCCCATAACAAGATTTCCCTGTTTTGCATAAATTCAATCTTCACGGTATTCTCCAAAAAAGACTGCGCATAGAATTGACCGGTATACCAGATCACGCCCTGGCCCATCACTGCGCCAAACAATGCTAAAAGCACCATTTTGAAATTGGCCCTATTGCCAAAACTTTCTTTCAAGGGATTCACGGATGTTTTTCCCTCTTTTTTCAATTTGGAATACAATGGGGACTCACTCATTCTTAAACGGATATAAATGGACACCCCCACCAATAAGATAGAAATCCAAAAAGGATAACGCCATCCACCCCATTCAGCTGTAAAAGATGCGTCGGACATATTAGATTTTACAAACATAATTACGCCCAGTGCAACAAATAAACCCAAAGTAGCAGTAGTTTGTATCCAGCTCGTATAATATCCTCTTTTATTAGTAGGTGAATGCTCTGCTACATAAGTGGCTGCTCCGCCATATTCTCCCCCCAATGCTAGTCCTTGAATAAGCCTCAATAAAAGCACGAGCAATGGCGCTGCTATTCCAATGGTACGATAACCAGGAATCAGTCCTATTAGGAAGGTAGAGCCTCCCATTAGTACCAGCGTCAACAAAAAGGTAGATTTTCTTCCAATCATATCTCCCAGCCTTCCAAACACTAGGGCGCCAAAAGGACGCACTAAAAATCCTGCAGCAAAAATCGCCAGCGTACTTAATAAGGCTGCTGTATCGTTGCCTTCAGGAAAAAACTGAATGGAAATAGTTTTGGCCAACATTCCAAAAATGTAAAAGTCGTACCACTCAATTAAAGTGCCCAGAGAGGAAGAAAATATTACCTTCCCAATTCCCCTTCCATCTGATGAAACCATATTTGTTTTTTAAGTTTGATATAACTGTTAGCTTTTCAATAATTTTGATAAATATATTGATTGAACAGAAGGCTAACAAATAAATAAAATTTTACTATGTCTTATCCTTACCAGATCAAATCCCTAGAGCAGTATCACAGCGAGTACAAAAAAAGTGTGGAAGACCCTGAAAAGTTTTGGGGGGATGTTGCGGAAAATTTTTATTGGCGCAAGAAATGGGATCGGGTGCTGGACTGGAATTTCACCGAACCCAAAATTGAATGGTTCAAAGGTGGCAAACTGAATATTACCGAAAATTGCATCGACCGGCACTTATCGACGATGGCAGACAAGCCTGCCATCATCTGGGAACCCAACAATCCAGAGGAAAGAGTTAGGGTGGTAACCTATGCCCGCTTACACAAAAGGGTTTGCCAATTTGCACAGGTACTAAAAAACAATGGTGTTAAAAAAGGCGATCGGGTTTGTATATATATGGGGATGGTTCCAGAGCTGGCTTATGCAGTATTGGGCTGCGCTAGAATTGGCGCTATACACAGTGTGATCTTTGGTGGTTTCAGTGCGCAAAGTATTGCTGACAGGCTATATGATGCCCAAGCAGAATTTATTATTACTTGCGATGGTGCTTATCGCGGTGGAAAAGATATCCCTCTAAAAAGTGTAATTGACGACGCCTTAATTGGCAATAAAACCATTAAACGGGTGATTGTTTACACGCGTACCCGAACCCCTGTATCCATGATCAAGGGTAGGGATGTATGGTGGGAAGATGAAATGGAATATGCTGAAAACCAAATTGAAAAAGATGGCGTGGTCTCTTTTCCTGCTGAAGCTATGGATGCAGAAGACCCCCTGTTTATTTTATATACTTCCGGCTCCACAGGGAAGCCAAAAGGAGTGGTTCATAGCGTGGCAGGGTATATGGTGTGGACCAATTATACTTTTGTAAATGTATTTCAATACCAACCCGGTGATGTACATTTTTGCACGGCGGATATTGGCTGGATTACCGGGCACAGCTATATTGTTTATGGACCTTTAAGTGCCGGGGCCACCTCGCTGATGTTTGAAGGTATCCCCACCTGGCCCGATGCCAGCCGTTTTTGGGATATTGTAGAAAAACATAAAGTGAACTGCATCTATACCGCACCTACGGCTATACGCAGTTTAATGACTTTCGGCACAGACCCCATCAAGGGGAAAGATTTGTCCTCCCTAAAGGTATTAGGAACCGTAGGGGAACCGATCAATGAAGAAGCTTGGCATTGGTACAATGAAAATATTGGACAGAAAAAATGCCCCATCATAGATACCTGGTGGCAAACGGAAACAGGGGGTTGTTTAATCAGCAACCTTGCGGGTATCACTCCATCAAAAGCTAGCTGGGCCACCTTGCCATTGCCAGGTATTCAACCCTTACTAGTAGACGAGAATGGCAATGAAGTAACTCAAAAAGATGAAGCAGGCTTGTTGAAAGGCAATCTTTGCATAAAAGCCCCTTGGCCAGGAATTTTAAGAACCACCTACGGCGACCATGAACGCTGTCGCACCAATTATTTTGCCACCTATCCCAATTTGTATTTTACCGGTGATGGTGCATTAAAAGATGACAATGGATTTTATCGAATTACTGGCAGGGTGGATGATGTGCTCAATATCAGTGGCCATAGAATTGGCACCGCCGAAGTAGAGAATGCCATCAATATGCATGCAGGTGTTGTAGAAAGTGCAGTGGTTGGGTACACCCATGATATCAAAGGACAAGGGATTTATGCATTTGTGATTTACAATGGACATCACGGAGACGAAACACTTCGTCGCCAGGACATTAGTCTTACCGTTTCAAAAATCATTGGGGCAATTGCTAAGCCAGATAAAATTCAATTTGTATCCGGACTCCCTAAAACAAGAAGTGGAAAAATCATGCGAAGAATATTGAGAAAAATCGCTGAGGGCGAAATGGAAAACCTCGGAGATACTTCTACACTCCTTGATCCTTCTGTGGTAGATGAAATTAAAAAGGGTAAAATATAAACTCAAAAAGGGTAAGAAGAATTTAAAAATATTTTGGCCAATTAATTTACAATAAATGCACCCCAAAAATATTTCAATACTGGATTATACCTACGAATTGCCAGAGGAAAAAATTGCCCTTTTTCCAATGCCCGAAAGACAGGATGCTAAAATCTTAGTTTATAAAGAGGGAACCCTCCAGGAAGATCAGTATAAAAATATTGCACAATATTTACCAGCAAACAGTTTGCTGGTTTTTAATGATACCCGTGTGATACAGGCAAGGATACTATTTCAAAAAGCTACCGGAGGGGTAATAGAAATTTTTTGCCTAGAGCCCCATGAAACCATCAATGAATACAGCCTCCTAATGGCCCAAAAAGAAAGGATCAGATGGAAATGCCTTATAGGTGGAGCAAGCAAATGGAAAGAAGGCGACTTGGTTAAAAATTTTACGGTACAAGGTGAGCCAGCTGAATTAAGGGCGCAATTGATTGAAAAAACAACGGACGCTTATGTGGTAGAACTTTTCTGGAAACCCGCCCACCTTAGTTTTGCAGAAATCATTGAGCAGGCTGGAGACACTCCCTTGCCCCCTTATATCAAAAGAAAAGCTAGCCTAGTAGATAAAGAAAGATACCAAACCATTTATGCCAAACAGGATGGCTCTGTAGCTGCCCCCACTGCTGGTCTGCACTTTACCCCTTCCATTTTTTCAACACTCGCTGCTAAAAATATTAAAACGGAATACGTTACCCTACATGTGGGTGCAGGAACATTTAAACCGGTAAAAGCAGCCTTACTACAAGATCATCCGATGCATGCGGAATGGCTCGATGTTTCATCGCAAACGATTCATCAGCTAAAAGATAATATTGACAATGCCATCATCGCTGTTGGAACTACCGCGCTAAGAACACTGGAAAGTTTATATTGGATGGGTGTAAAAGCTGCCCTTCAACCCGAAATAAAACTGGCCGAACTTGTAATACACCAATGGGATGTGTATGGGGATGATTTGTACAATTGCCAGCTAACCCCATCAGTAGCGTTCGAAGCTTTACTAAATTGGATGAAAACAAACCATAGTGAAAGAATGATTGCGCAAACGCAAATATTGATAGCGCCAGGTTACCAATACCGAGTAGTGAAAGCAATCGTAACCAATTTCCACCAACCTCAATCCACTTTATTGTTGCTGGTGGCCGCAGCCATTGGTGAAGACTGGAAAAAACTATACCAATTTGCTTTAGAAAACAATTACCGTTTTTTAAGTTATGGTGATGGGAGTCTACTTTTTTTAAATAATTCAAGGGAGATGACATCTTTTTAAAAATTACCAATTGCTGAACCTCACCCCTATTGTATAAGGCTTCATTACCAATCCTTCGCTAAATATAGACCTCGGACTGTAGGATCCATAGAGCCTTACAGGGCCCAAACCCAATTCTGCTATATAAGATAATTTAAATCTTTCCAAATCATAGTCGCCGCGGTTTTTTTCTTTGCCTCTTTCGTCACTCTTCTGCTTATTACGAACACCATATAAATAGCCCACACTAAGACCCATACTAATACTAATTCCTTTTTTAGCATTAGCTGGATTGGTTATAAAATTTACCATCAAAGGAACAGTTATATAATTTAGTGCTAACTTGTTTTTAGAAAAACGAATTGAGTCCCTGATAACTATGGGAGAGGGTGCCGCTAGACTATTGAGGTAGGGGTTTTTCTCAAGATAACTCAAGTTGGAAGAAGTTTTATATCGATAATTATCATACTCAATCCCCAAGCCATATTTTAGATTCACCTGTTTTTTGATTAAATTAATTCTCTGCATGAAGAACCAGATATTTACATTCAGGCTCTTTCCAGTATTGAGATTGAAATCACTTTTTCCCAGAGCTGCGGCACCTGGTCGGTTATAAAGAAATTGTCCCGTATTGCCATAATCAGTTTTGTCAAAATAATTTGAAAACCCGAAATCAAAAACAAACCAATTGGTACTCACCTTGGAAAAGGCCTTTGTGGACTTTTGTTTTCTGGTACTAAAGATAATTTTATTATGAACCCCTTCCGTATTACTCCCCTTTTTTATAATTACAATTTGGCCAATGCGAACTGTATCAGTTTGCCTAGATACACTATTAGAATCGGATTGTGCATTGACAAAAAGGGATGTGAATATTAGTGCCAGTAGAGGCAATAGCTTTGTAGTGTTCATTTTTTTACTTATTTTAACGTATGGTAAATTCGAAATTGGCAACCTTAATTGTATTGCGGATGTTAGGGGAATTCGATCTTCGCTCTAGCAATTTTTTAACTTTTACAAGAAATCCTCCCTTCATTATTTTTTTTATTTTTTCTTCCCCGATAAAAAAAATCTGGTTATTGTTTTCAATACGCTCATCTCTATAAGACGTGTTCATGACCAATGTTTGCCCAATTATCTGTTGATCAGCAACTAGGTTGAGGTCTAATTCTTTTAAATTGTCAGCTGGCTGCTTTTCTTGCATTGCATCATTATTCGGCAGGTTGTTGCTTTTCTCCTTATCAACAATCTTGGTAATTAAATTAAACAACTCACTGTGTGAATTATTTGAATCTTGCGTTTCTTCAGTTTTATTTTCTTCCGATGGAAGTATCTTTTTTTCGGTTTTAGGTGCGAAAAAATTTGCCAAATCATCATCAATGTCTGATGGGCGGATATTGGTTCTCTTCTTTTGCTGTACAATTGCCAATTTGTTAATTTGATTTGCAAGCTTGCTGCTGTTTTTTTTAATTTCACCAGCAATCAATTTATTTTCAAGATTCGGTATTGCTTGATTGCTAATTTTTGAATCGGAATTAAAATACATCAATCCTCCCCACAATCCAACTCCAACCAAAATAGCTGCAGTCAATAACTTCCTCCATGGCAGAAAAGCCAATCTGCCTTTTTCGGACCTATATAAAGATTTTTTATCTTCAAAAAATAGGGTGCTTTCAGGAAAAAATTTAGCAGATTGTATCATGGCCCACTCTTCTGAAACAGCTGTACTAGATGCTATTAAAGTAAACAGTTCTTTTTTTTCAACTTCGGGTAATTCATTGTCCAAATGCAGTAATAATTTTTCTTGCACATTAACTGACAAAGGGGCTTTTTTGTATACGCTCATCTTTTCATTGAACACAATATCAGTTTTTTGTAAAATTGTTTGAAGCAACATAACCAACTCTTCGCCCAAATCTGGATTTGATTGTACAAATTCATCCACGCTATTTTTTTCTGTAGCCGACAACTCATTGTCGGCATATAGTAAAAAAAAGGTTTCGTAATTATATCTATTGATATCCATCATGATAAATGTTTAAAATTTGAAATCTCAGCGAATGGAGGGTAAAATGAAAAAAATATTATACCACATTCTCCGGTTTTACAATAAACGCTTTTAATTGCAACCTAGCTCGATGCAAGTAAACTTTTACTTGGCTAGCATTGAGTCCGGTAATTTCGCCTATCTCCTCATAATTATACCCTTCATAATCCTTCAGCAACACTAGGCTTCTTTGTATTTCGTTAAGTTGGCTCAATGCTTCGTTTAAAATTTTTTTTATGTCTGGCATCGACTCATGGGTAATTTTTGAGTCCTCTTTAAACTCTTCCCGTAAACTAATGGGCTTGTTTTTTCTAATGTGATCAATCATTTGATGATAGGCTACTGTAAACAAATAGCTTTTACTACGGGCATTGTCCACCCGATCTCGATTAATCCACATTTTTTCAAAAGCCCCTTGTACAATATCCTTCGCATCTGCTTCATGCCGCAGATTTTTTAGGATAAAGCGGTACACACTATCGGCATACAAGTCTACGCACTGATTGTACTCATTTTCTGTCATACTACTTTTATGCTGGTTGAATGCTCATTTAGTTTACTTAAACTAGATACGTTTGGGCTAATTAAAAGTTACAACATTATTAAGAAAAAGGCCGAAATAGTATTGTAGAATTCAAATCCCAGGAATGAAATGGCTTTATTGCCTTTAATTAAATATGGATAGCCCCGGGTTACCGATACCGAGTAGTAAAAGCAATCGTAACCAACCTCAATCCACTTTATTGTTGCTGGTGGCCGCAGCCATTGGTGAAGACTGGAAAAAACTATACCAATTTACTTTAGAAAAAAATTACCGCTTTCTAAGTTATGGGGATGGGAGTTCGCTTTTTTTAAATAGCACCAAGAGATGACATCTTTTAAAAAATTACCAATTGATAAAACGGATGCCTACTGTAAATGGCTTCATATTCAATCCGTTTACATAAATCGACTTAGGGCTGTAGGAGCCATACAACCTCATTTTACCGAAACCCATTAGCATTCGATAAAATATCTTTGGCTTGTAGGTACCCTTTAGCTTAACGGGGCCTAAACCAAATTCGGCAACATAGGAATACTTGAACTTTTCAATATTGAAATCGCCTTTGTTTGCCTGTGCACCCCTTTCTAGGCTGACTTGCTTATTGCGATAACTGTATGCATAACCGGCACTAACCCCCACACTAATACTAAGTCCTTTTTTTGTGCCGTCTGGCTTAGTCAAAAAATCCAACATGAGTGGAACGGTGATATAATCAACTGCCAGTTTGTTTACTGAAAACGATATAGAATCCCTAAAGATGATAGGTGAAGCAGTGGCAGCATCTACAACAAAGGGATTGTTTACCCGATAGCTAATATTGCTGGTTGATTTGTACTTATAATTATTCAACTCTACGCCTAATCCATATTTTAAGTTTACAAAGTTTTTATATAAACTAAGGCGTTGCATCAATAACCAGATGTTTATATTCAGACTTTTGAATGTATTGAGATTGAAATCGCTTTTGCCTACCGGCGTTGGTGAAGGTGCATCAGGTATAAATGCAGCCGCGCCCAGTCGGTTATACAAGTACGTGTTGGGAGCGGAATAATCTGTCTGGTCAAAGTAATTTGAAACGCCAAGATCAACAATTATCCAATGCGTACTCAACTTTGTAATCTTTTGGGGATCGGTAGTATCCGATTGAGCATTGGAGAGGATGTAAAATGATAAAAAACCTATTATCAATAGTAGCTTTCTCATGGATAAAATTTTATATACTGAAACAACATTCCATCTCGAATACGTTAGCTCCCAAATAGACTTTTGCTCCTTCAGTGTTGAATTGTTTTTACTTTTTTTAAGAAACTCATTTCCTCCCTATCAGGTATGATTTAAAATAATCCCTTTTCAAAAGATTTTTTTCGGGAATCTTTCTATTTGACGCCACTAGAAAAATGACTCCCATTCTCAGCAACCTGTTATTACCCAATAAAAATCATTCATTGGATTAAAAATACAAACTCAAATTATTAATAATTCAATCACTGCTTCATGACAAATATAGGAGAATAATATTTATACAATTTACTTAATATTAAATTAAAAATTTAATTAACTGATGCATTTTCATTGATGGGCTTTGAGCCTTATTCCACTTGAAATAGCTGCTATTGTTGCCTATAAGACCTGCAGTGAGGATGTTTAACTGCTGCCATTTGAATGCGTTATGGCTAAATTTTTTAGCTTAGGGCCATTGATTTATGCGGCTATTGATAGCTGAGGCAGATTCAACGCTGCAAAATTTACTATAATAAATTAGTCGTTGATTTTATTTTTAAGCCAAACTTAATTTGAATGAAATTTTATAACACGGATGGGCTTTATACAATCAGCTGCTCAAATTAAAAATTGGATAAATTCTGATTTTTTGCTATTTTTATTCTGCCTTAATTGATTCAATCAGTTTTTTTAAGACCGTATTCACCTGCCGTTCTTAATGCTGATTTGACCAAATAAGTCACTGAAATTCTATTTGTTATTAAATAATCAATCCTCCATTATTTAATAATTGAATTTCTTGTTTTTTTAAAACCATATATATGAAACGCTTTATAGTTTGCCTAACACTATTCATTATTTTAGTCTCCCTGCAGGGAGTTGACTGCAGCAAGGGAGATGCCCCTGCAGATAGCGGATTGAATAGTGTAGAAAAACTTATTCAAGGGGTATGGTTTCTAAAAAGTAAAAATGATACCTTATTGATTAGGGATGCTGCCAGTGGAAAAATGGAATTGAAAGGTTCTGCCATTTACAAATCATTTCAAGGCACCCCATATATTGAATTAAAAGTCTCTAAGGAAACGAAAGAGAGTCTGCTTGCTGAAACGAAAGCAAAGGATGCCACCAGTGCTGGAGCCAGCATGGGAGATGTTTCCCCTAATCCAATGCTTTATGTAACTAAATTAGGTTATTGGCTTTATGACCAAAATGTTGGTATGCTAGTATGGAATTCATTGCACCTTCGGCTTTTAAAAGCAACGGACAAAAACCTTGAAATTCGGTATTCATCTCCAATTAAAGACAGTGCATGGACAATCACTTGGAAGTTTGTACGCTAAAATTATACAACCCCTAAATTATATAAGCATAGCCCATTTGCTGCTTGACTACACTGAATTACCCTTCGATTTTAACTGAAAATAGAAAGAGATTCATTTCAATCCTTTGCTTTCAAGCAAAATCTTGCCAATTACTTAATCGCCCCGCCTCCTTGCAAGGGTTATCGGATTGTAGGAAAATAATCGTAAATATTACCGCCCTAAATAGATGTTGTTTAACTTAATAAAACAAAGTCGCTAATTCAACTGCAGCTTGCGTAATTTTACGGAATTAAATTTGTACGCATGAATCAAGCATTTATTTCCAGGATAGCAGCTGAAGTAACCGCCATCGAAGAAGCAGGGTTATTTAAAAAGGAAAGGATCATCACAAGCGAGCAGGGAGCCGAAATTATTGTAGGCGGCAAGAACGTACTTAACTTTTGTGCCAATAATTACCTGGGACTTTCTTCACACCCAAAAGTGATTGCTGCTGCTAAAAAATACATCGATATCCGTGGCTATGGAATGAGTAGCGTACGATTCATTTGTGGCACACAAGACATTCATAAAGAACTAGAACAAAAATTATCCGCTTTTCTTGGTACAGAAGACACCATTTTATATGCAGCCGCATTTGATGCCAATGGAGGTTTATTTGAACCCCTATTTGGTGAAGAAGATGCCATCATTAGTGATGCCCTCAACCATGCGAGCATTATTGATGGTATAAGACTTTCTAAGGCGCAGCGGTACCGGTATGAGCATAATAATATGGAGGACCTGGAAACCAAATTAAAAGAGACGGCTCATTTGCGCAGCCGCATTATCGTTACCGATGGCTCATTTAGCATGGATGGTACCATTGCACAATTGGATAAAATTTGTGATTTGGCTGACCAGTATGATGCCATTGTAATGATTGATGAATGCCATTCCTCTGGCTTTTTAGGTAAAACTGGAAGGGGAGCACATGAACACCGAGGGGTACTTGGAAGAATTGATATCATCACCGGCACCTTAGGAAAAGCATTGGGTGGTGCAAGCGGTGGTTTTACCAGTGGCAACCATGCTATTATTGAACTGCTTCGCCAGCGAAGTCGACCCTATTTATTTAGTAACACCTTGGCTCCATGCATTGTGGGAACTTCCATTGCAGTATTGGATATGCTTAGCCAAACAACCGAGTTAAGGGATAAATTGGCATCCAATACCCTTTATTTTAGAACCAAAATGACCGAAGCCGGTTTTGACATTAAACCCGGCGAACACCCCATTGTACCGATCATGCTGTATGATGCAGTAATAGCGCAAAATTTTGCTACAAAATTATTGGAAGAAGGGATTTATGTAATCGGATTCTTTTTTCCGGTGGTAGCCAAGGGGCAGGCAAGAATTCGTGTACAATTAAGTGCTGCGCACGAGCCAGCGCAACTTGATAAAGCTATTCTTGCATTTACAAAAGTGGGAAAAGAATTGGGGGTATTAAACAATAATAATTGATTCAATAATAAAATTAAACCAAGGGCATGTCAGATCAATTAGAAAATTTCATTGCAAAAAGCGCTATCAAAGCTGCCGATTTGGATCATCGCAGAAAGATCAATTTCAATATTGGTAAGTACAATGAAAAAGTGCCGGAAGGGAAAGAACAGTTTACTGATGTACACTTAGCAAGAGAAAGAGCCAAAAATATTAAATGGCGCGCCATTGAAACGCTCGATCAACAACTGGAAAATTTTGAACTCAACTTTTCCAAACGGGGTGGCAAAGTAATATGGGCCGAAAATGCAGCACAAGCTATTGAAGAAGTGCTTACAATTTGCAAAGAAAAAAATTGTAAGCAGCTCGTTAAAAGTAAGAGCATGGTTACCGAAGAGGTGCATCTCAACAGCGCACTAGAAAAAAATGGAATCGAAAGCGTGGAGACTGACCTAGGTGAATACATTCAACAACTAGACGGCGAGGCTCCCTACCATATTGTAACGCCGGCAATGCATAAAAACAAGGAAGATGTAGCCAAATTATTTCATGAAAAATTGGGCACGCCTATTAATTTAACACCAGAGCAATTAACACTGGTGGCCCGTGATATTTTAAGAGAAAAATATGTAGCAGCAGAAGTAGGCGTAACCGGTGCCAACTTTATCATCAGTGATATTGGCGCAATTGCCATCACTGAAAATGAGGGCAATGCAAGATTAACCTGCGCCTATCCAAAGACCCATATCGTGATTGTTGGAATAGAAAAAGTGATACCCTCCCTAACTGACCTGGGTTTATTTTGGCCACTACTATCCACCTTTGGAACAGGACAAAAACTGACCGTATACAACACAATTGTAACCGGACCAAAGCAACCCAATGAAACAGATGGGCCAGAAGAAATGTATGTGATATTATTAGATAATGGCCGTACCAATATTTTAGAAAGTCCAAAGCAAAGAGAAAGTTTGTATTGCATTCGTTGTGGAGCCTGCTTAAATGCCTGTCCTATTTATAAAAATATTGGCGGACATGCTTATGGTGCTACTTATAGTGGTCCTATTGGCAGTGTAATTACCCCCAACCTGCAGGGGATGGATGAATTTAAGCACTTGAGTTATGCTTCTTCTCTTTGCGGTGCCTGCACGGAAGTATGCGCAGTAAAAATCAACCTGCATGAACTGTTATTAGATAATCGACAGGAATCAGTAAAACAAGGCTTGAGCAGCTTTACTGAAAAAATTGCCTGGAAGATCTGGAAGATCGCCAGCCTAAATAGAAAAATGATGAACTTAGGAAATGGGGATTTAAAAAACAAAGTAGTGAATGGTTTATTCAAAGGTTGGAAAGAAAACAGAACTGACCTTGACTTCAGCAAACAAACATTCAATGAAATGTGGAAGGATCGGTTCAGTCAATCATAAAAAAAGATGTCATCTCCTGTGCCCATTTATTACTCATCTTTCAAAATCAAAATCCTACAAACGTGATGATCTTACCTATACCTGCTGGGTGGTAATGACTTATGTAATTAATTGAATGGATCTCTAATTGAAGCATCAGTAAATTGGGTTTAGTAGTTTAGGGGGGTAGTCCTATTATCATTTATTCATAATCAACTATTCATTATCAATTATCAGTTAACCAATTGTCAGTATTTAACTGCCCTTTAATTATTAATTCATTATCAATAATCCTTAATGCATCGCACCGATAATCCGAATGCACGGTGGGTAGCGCCCACATAGGCATTATTACTAGTTGTGAAGTCAAGGAATCGCGCAAAAAGTACATTCCCAGCATCAACCTCATAACTCCAATAATAACCGTGACCACTCATGGGCAATCCATTTGAGAAGTCACGCCCGCCCGCCATGGGTAATTTTAGCGGGGAGGCTAAAGCACCTTTAGCGTCGTTGCTGCTCCAACTATCCTTTTCTGCAGTCCATTCTGCTGCAGTAGGTAGCCTAAAACCAGCAGGACAAGGGTTGTTTCTTCCATTTACCCCTTGCCATAAAGTATTATTTTGTGGACTGCGCCAATCACTTTGTGCCAAAATAAAATTTACATTTCCAGGTATATCAGTAGAAGATAAATTGCTAGTAGTGCCAGATGTACTTTTTTCATGCCCATCTGTTCCCCTACCCCATTGATACAAATCGCCGTATGAAGCTGCATCCGTGCTGCTGGTGGCTATCTGTGTAGCCCCTAAATTGCGGTCCATCTAGGTTTTTCCTGTCGTGGATAATACAGTAGAGACCTGCACATTGGAGGTTGGTACTGAAGTTAAGCCAAAACCAGATTTAAGGGCATTATAGTTTTCCAAAATTTCATCTCCCAACAGGCCTCTTTTATAAATTAAGATAGTTCCGATATCTCCTAACCAATAGTTATCCGTAGCGCCTAATCGTTCATCTGGTGTTGCTTGATATTGCATAATTGTAGTACCAGTTGATGTACCAACTAATTGTCCATTTACGAAAAATCGAACTGAAGTTGCATCTTGGGTAAACGCAAACACATACCATTGACCTGTTACAAGTTGTACAACATCACTTAACCACCCCCCTCCGATGTTTCCTGAAGAGTTCCAGGAAGAAAAATGAAGTTTATAGCCTGATCCATTGTTATAAATATAAAAATTAAAATTACGCTGAGGGCTTGAAGAGCCAAATAGTCCTCTGTATAAATTAGTTCCAAAATTTGCATCCATTTTGGCAGCAATCATCACTGTTTTTCCTGTATAAGGAACATTAAATTTACCAGGATCAAAACTTACATTATTACCTGAAGTACCATTAAAAGTAAAACTTTTTGGTGTTGTAGCAGTATTGGCCATAGTACTGGTTGCTATGGTACCATTGTTTGAATTAGTACTTAAATCATACCATGTAGTACCATTACCGGGATAACTAGCGGGATTGCCCGCATCTAGGTTTAATATCAATCCAGTTGTAATAATTGGAGGGGCTTGAAACGGAATAACCGGAACCGCATAATTATTATGCCCCCTAAAAAAAGATTCTTGCGCATTGGAAATGAATGCTGCTAGTAGAAATAATATAGTAAAGAGTTTTTTCATAAATATTTTATTGTAAACCAAAGCGAGATTTTAAAGCATTCAAATTGTTAGATACTTCAGAAGCTGTCAATTCTTAATACAACGTACAGAAAAACCATACGAACGCGCATTGTCGCCAATGGAGAGATAGTTAGTATCAAATACCAATACCCGAGCTCGGCCAGGATATGTTACACTAACTGTACTACTCCAGTATAGACCTCCGCCACTTGAAGAGCGGATTGAACCATTATCTCCACGGTAGCCCGCCTTGGGCAACTTAAGTGGAGAAGCGAAGGCACCAACTTCATCTTTATTTAGCGATGACCAAGCAGTGTGTTCTGCTATCCATTCTGCTGCTGTAGGTAACCTGAAACCAGCCGGACAAGGGTTGTTTATTCCATTTACTCCTTGCCATAAATCATCATTTTTTGCGCTGCGCCAATCGCTATTACTTGTTGTTATGAATGTTGCATTACCTGGTAAATCTAAACTTGACAAAGTGCTAGTTGTAAGAGATGTCCTTTTTTCATGCCCATCTGTTCCCCTGCCCCATTGATACATATCTCCAAATGAAGCTGCATCCGTTAAACTCATGGCTACCTGCGAAGCACCTAAGTTTCGGTCCATCCAGATTTTACCATTTGAAACGACCGTATTTGTTAAATCCGTTGTATTTAATATTGAACCTAACTCATTTATACCTGTTCCAATATTAATACCTCCTTCATTGCTAACTAAAGTTGTTGCAGCAGATGTAGGACTCATTCTTCCATCAGCCGTAACCCCACAATTATAAATAGTAGTCACCGTGGAAGTATTGGAACAAGTACCATTATTTACTTGAACCTTATAATCACCAGTTGCCGTTGGAGTATATGTATTACTTGTTTCCCCGTTTATAATTACGTTGTCTTTATACCAAGCATAGGATGTTAATCCAGTTGGGGTAGTTAAACTTGTTTTATTAATACAAGCGTCTCCATTAACTGT